>NZ_JBHWUO010000002.1:5784-309903 GCF_042736975.1 Streptomyces sp. NPDC059989 | reverse complement strand
GCTCCAGGCTCAGGCCGCGGTCGAGGCGGCCGAGGAGCACCTGGAGGGTGGTGGTGATGATGGTCGCGCCGCCGGGGCTGCCGGTGGCGAGCAGCGGCTCGCCGTCGCGCAGCACGACGGTCGGCGACATCGACGAGCGCGGCCGCTTGCCGGGCCCGGGCAGGTTGGGGTCGGGCACGCCGGCCGGCGGACGGCTCCTGGCGCGAGGCCGCCTCCGGGTCGGCGGCGTCCGGCACGGACGCCCCCGGCAGCCTCCCCAGGGGCAGCGGCTCCGGCACCTCCGGCGCGCCCACGGGCGGTACGGAGCCGTGTACGGGAGCGGGAACCGGAGCCGAATCCTGCGGGCCGACGGAGACGCAGCCGGCGCTCGTGAGGAGCGCGAGGAGGGAGAGGGGCACGGCCCGGCGTAACAGCATCAGACCACCTTGCCGTACGGCCCGGCCGACACCCTCCCCCGCCTCACGCGTCCGGGTGACGCCCCCGGAGCGGAATCGATTCGCCGCCGGAGCGTGGACGGTGGGTAGGCCTGGATCCACCGGTATGGGAGGGTCACGGGAACAGCAGTACGGGTGCCGGGGGAGGCGCGACCCCCGGCACCGCGTGCCGCCGTGTCCTGCCCGCCGATCTGCCCGTACGGAGTACCGATCCATGACCGCAGCTGCCGCGCCCGGCAACCCCGCGCCCAGTCCGGAACCCGCGCCCGCCTCCGGCAACGGAGCCGCCCGCGCGTCCGTACCCCGCGCACCGGGCGCCATACCCGGGCACGGTTCCGCATCCGCGCCCGACGCGGTACCCGGGGCCGACTCCGCACCCGGACCCGCCTTCGGCCCGGGTGCCGCCGCGGCCCAGGGCCCCGCCTGGAAGGGCTGGGCGGCCGTCTGTGCCGTCGCGCTCGGGATCTTCTGCCTGATCACCTCCGAGCTGCTGCCCGTCGGACTGCTCACCCCCGTCGGGGCCGACCTCCGGGTGTCCGACGGGACCGCCGGGCTCATGGTCACCGTGCCCGGGCTGGTCGCCGGCCTCTGCGCGCCGCTCGTCACCGTCGGCGCCGGCCGCCTCGACCGGCGGCTCGTGCTCTGCGTACTCATCGCCCTGATGGCCGCCGCCAACCTCGCCGCCGCCTTCGCGCCGAACTTCGCCGTCGTCCTGGCCGCGCGCCTGCTCGTCGGAGTCAGCGTCGGCGGGTTCTGGGCCATCGCCGGCGGGCTCGCCGTACGGCTCGTCCCCGAGCGCCACGTAGGCCGGGCGACCGCGCTCGTCTTCGGCGGAGTTCCGACCGCCTCGGTGCTCGGCGTCCCCGCCGGCACGCTGCTCGGCGAACTCGGCGGCTGGCGCAGCGCCTTCGCCGCGGTCGGCGTCCTCGGCCTCCTCACGCTGACCGCCCTGCTCCTGCTGCTGCCCCCGCTGCCGCCGACCCGGCACATCACCTTCCCCGAACTCCCCGCCCTGCTCCGCGAGAACCGCGCGGTGCGCGCCGGAGTGATCGTCACCTTCCTCGTGGTGACCGGGCAGTTCGCCGCCTACACCTTCGTACGGCCCATCCTGCAAGACGTCTCGGGCATCGACGCCGCCTACGTGAGCACCCTGCTGCTCGGCTACGGCGTCGCCGGGGTCGCGGGCAACTTCCTGGCCGGGGCGCGCGATCCGTACCGCACGCTGCTCGCCGTCAGCGCCTGCCTCACCGTGATCCTCGGCCTGATCGCCGTCCTGCCGGGAGCGGTCGCCGGGACCGTCCTGCTGCTCGCCTGGGGGCTCGTGTACGGAGGGGTCTCGGTGACCGTCCAGAGCTGGATGATCAAGGCGGCCCCCGCCGCCGCCGAGGCCGCCTCTTCGCTGATGGTGGCCATGTTCAACCTGGCCATAGCCGCGGGCGCGCTGCTCGGCGGCCTCGCGGTCGACGGCATCTCCGCCCCCGCCGCCCCGCTCGGCGGAGCCGCCCTGATGCTCCTGGCGGCGGTCACGGTCTGGGCCACGTCCGTCCGCCGCCGGCCCGGCGAGCCCGGTGGCCTGAAATGATCGGCGGGCAGAGACCGGATGGACGAGGGCAGATCGGACATCCGGCTTGACCCGGCCCGGCCCGGAAGGGAAGAGTGCGCCGGTCGAGAACCACCGCTTGAGCTGCACTTCGGAGACACCCCAGATGCGCATGTCCGTCCGCTCATTGCCCGAACCGGGGCCCGCCCCGGACACGACCGGTGGTTCCCTCGCACTCGGCGGTACGCCCGGCCGCGCTCCCGGCGCAGCCGCCAGACGCACCGTGACGGTCCCGGCCGCACGGCGGCGCGGGGCCTGACCGGCCGGGTGGGGGCCGGCACCGCACCGCCGCGCCGGCCCCCGTCCCAGCCGGGGAGACACATGTCCCACGACTCCGATGAGAGCGGCATCGTCCCCGACGACCGCCTGCTCGTACGCCCGTACGTGGCCCCCTCGGGCCGGCCGCCCCAGCAGGCGGCGACCGGGCCCGCCTGGCCGCAGAGCGGGCCCGTCTCCTACCCCGGCCCGGCGCCGGACCGGGAGCCCGCGCGCGCCGCCGCTCCTGCCGCCGCGGCTCCCGCCGTCGGCGCGGGCGCCGGTGGCGGCGACCTCGGTCGTCCCGCGAGGGGCCGCGGCGGCCGCCGGATCGCCCCGGCCCTCGTCATCACCCTTGGCGTGCTCGCCGCTGCCGGGGTCCTGGTGTTCCTGCTGAACGGCCCCGATCCGCAGCCGCCGTCCCGGTCCGTGCAGCGGCCCGACCTGTCCGTGCCGGTGCTCCCTGCGCGCAGCCCGGACGGCGCCGGCGAGTCCGGGAGTGCCCCGCCCTCGGCCAAGGCCGCCACCGGCCCGGCCGCGTCGGGGTCGCCCGGAGCCTCCGCTTCGCCCGCTCCGGCCGGAAGCCAGGGCGCGAAGCCGACGCCAACGCCGAGCGCCTCGTCCGCGCAGCCGTCGGCGGCCGCGGCCGGGACGCTGCGCCCGGGGGACCGCGGGCCCGAGGTGAGCGACCTCCAGGAACGGCTCTACGGGCAGGGGTTCACGTACGTCTCCGTCACGGGCGTGTACGACGGCCAGACCCGGCGCGGTGTGGCCCAGCTGCAGAGCGACCGGGGCATCACGGGCGACCCGAAGGGTGTCTACGGCCCGGCCACGCGGGCGGCGTTCGGCTAGGGGGGCCGGTTCACCGGCCCGGTCTCCGCGGGCCGAGCTGTTCCACCAACTCGGCCAGGTCCTCGCAGACCTGTTCGATCTTCAGGCGGATGTTGTTCTGCTCGGTGACGAGCGCCGCCAGCAGCAGCCCCGTCAGGGCCGCGGCTCCGTTGAGGGCCTGGAGGTTGACCATGACCTCGAAGAGGGTGTGGTGGGCGAACGGCCCGGCCTGGTCGCTCGCCGCCGAGTTCGCCAGGACCGAGATGAGCAGGGCGACCGGTGCGCTCCCGGCCAGCTGGAAGCGCACCGCCGCCCAGATGAGCAGCGGGAAGACGAGGAAGAGCAGGGAGAGGGAGCTGCGGGTGGCCACGAGGGTGACCACGACGGCGGTCACCACCAGCGCCGCCGCCTCGCCCACGCGGTAGCTGTCGCGGGGCAGCCGCGCCTTGCGCAGGACGAGCAGGAGCGGGGTCACCACGAGCACGCCCATCGCGTCTCCGGCCCACCAGGCCGACCACGTCGACCAGAACCCCGTCAGCGCCAGATCGCCGGTGAGGATCAGGATCCAGGTCCCGGCGGTCGCGCTGATCAGCATCGGCACCAGACCGCCGAGGAAGACCAGCGCCAGCCCGTCCCGCAGCCGGTCCAGCTCGACGCGGAAGCCGACCCGGCGGAGCATCAGGTACGCGCACACCGGGGCGAGGGTGTTCCCCGCGACGATGCCCGTGTCGGGGAGGTCGAACGTACTGATCCGCTCGATGGCGAAGTACGTGCCCAGGGCGATCCCCGGCCAGACCCACAGGCCCCGCCAGAGGAGGGCCGCGAGGGCGATCCCCGTGGGCAGCCACAAGGGCGTCACCACCGCACCCTCGACGACCACGGCCTGCAGCAGGCCGATCCGTCCGCCCGCGTAGTAGGCGACGGCGACGGCGAGGATCCACAGAACAGCTTCGGGGAGGCGTCGCCATTCCTCGTTGCGCACCAGAGCATCAGACAACAGTCCCCGCGTCCGGCGGGCCGTGACACGCGCTGGCCGGGTCAGGGGCTCGCCGCCTCGTGACGGAGGACGAGCACGGCGGCGTCGTCGGCGTGGCCGGTGGAATCGGCCACCTTCATCACCTCGGCGGCCAGCTCGCCGGGATCGGCGCCCGCCGCCTCCCTGACGACGCGGGCCACGCGCTCCAGTCCCACGTCGATCGGGAACGCCGGCCCTTCGACCACGCCGTCGGTGAGCAGGACGATCGCCCCCGCCTTCGTCAGCCGGCGCCGGGTCACCGTGTACCCCGCCCCGGGGAGCATGCCCAGGGGCAGTCCGCCTTCGTCCTCGGTGATGCCGTACTCGCCGTCCACCGTGGCCCAGACCGAGGGGACGTGTCCCGCCCGGGCGCTCTCGAACTCCCAGGTCTCGGGGTCGAAGCGGAGCAGGCTGCAGGTGGCGAAGAGCTCGCCGTCCGTCGAGAGCAGGACGTCATTGGTCCGGCTCAGCACCTCTCCGGGGTCTTCGACGACGGAGGCCACCGCGCGCAGGCCGATCCGGACCTGGCCCATGAAGGCGGCCGCCTCGACGTCGTGTCCCTCCACATCGCCGATGGAGAAGGCGAGGGAGCCGTCGGGCAGCCGGAAGCCGTCGTACCAGTCGCCGCCGATGTCCAGGCCGTGCCGGGCGGGGGCGTACCGGGCCGCGGCCCGCAGCCCCGGCAGGACGGGCAGCGAGGCGGGCAGCATCTCGCGCTGCAGTACCTCCGCCAGCCGCACCCGGGCCTGTTGCAGCTCCGCCCCTTCCCGTGCCAGGGCGGTGAGCCGGCCCAGCCTGGACAGGAGCTCGGCGCTCGCGGCCCGCGGGTGACGATGCGGGCTCATGGGCCACTCCTTCCGCTGAGCGAAAGGCCCGTGCCCATCATATTTCCGGTCGGCGCGGTGCGCTCAGGAAGCGGCCGCGGGCCGGGCCCGCGTAGCCGGGGGCCGGAGGCCGTACCGGGCGTCAGCGGCCGCCGGAGACCCGCAGGACGGCTCCCGTGGTGTACGAGGCCTCCGGGGACAGCAGCCAGGCGATCGCCCCGGCGACCTCCTCGGGCTGTCCGGGCCGCCCGAGCGGGATTCCGGCCGCTGCCCGGGCCGGCCGGTCGGGATCGCCCATCGCCGCGTGCATGTCGGTCTCGATGATGCCGGGAGCCACGGCGTTGACCCGGATCCCGTCCGGGCCGAGCTCCTTGGAGAGGCCGATGGTCAGGGCGTCGGCGGCGGCCTTGGTCGCGGCGTAGTGGACGTAGTCCCCGGGGCTGCCGAGCGTCGCGGCGGCCGAGGAGACGTTCACGATGGCGCCGCCGCCCGCCGCGGCCATGTCCTGGGCGGCCCGGCGGCAGCACAGCAGGTAGCCGAGGAGGTTGACCTCGACCACGCGCCGCAGGTCCTCGGTCCGGGCGTCGGCGAGCCGGCCCAGCGGACCGGTCACCCCGGCGTTGTTGACCAGCCCCGTCACCGGGCCGAGTTCGGCGCCGGCGATGTCGAAGAGCCGCTCCACGCCGCGCTCCTCGGAGGTGTCCCCGCGTACCGTCACACAGCGTGCGCCGACGGCCCGTATCCGGTCGGCGATGTCCTTGGCGGCCGCCTCGTCGTGGACGTAGCCCAGTGCCAGGTCGTGCCCGTCGGCGGCCAGTCGCAGGCAGGTCGCGGCGCCGATGCCCCTGCTGCCTCCGGTGACGACGGTGACCGGACGATGTGCCATGTGAGCCTCCTGCTGGGAACCGGGCCGTGCTGTGCTGTGCTTTCGCGGCGCGGCAGGCTAACACCTCCCCGGACGGGCCGCACCGGCGCGCCGGGCCAGCAGCGCCTTGCCGACGCGCCACCAGAAGTGCGGGGTTTCCAGGGCGGCGGGGTGGCGGCGCATGTTGACCACGTCGAGGAAGCGCTCGTTGACCCAGGCGTCCGTGACGGAGGCCTCGCCCATCCGGTCGGAGAGGGCCTTGGAGAACCGGTAGCCGGGCGGGTAGGGGCCGGTCACGTGGGGCTGGGCGAGATCGGCGAGGGTGGAGACCTTCCAGGCCGCGTCGACGACGACCCGTACGTGCTCGAAGTAGCCGACGGCCGGCGCCGTGAGGTCGGCGCCCTTGCGGAGGTGGGCGGCGAGACAGGAGGCGTGCAGGAAGGCCGAGGTCATCCCCTGGCCGTAGACGGGGTTGAAGGAGGCGACGGCGTCCCCCACGACGAACAGGCCGCCGGGCAGCCGCTCCGTCCGCGACCAGTTGCGCCGCATGGAGTGGGCCATCGTGTACGTCTCCACCTCGCCGAGCAGCTCGCACCGGCCGGCGACGACGCCGAAGGGCTCGGCCTCCATCTCGTGCATGCGCCGGAGGAAGGCGTCCCGGTCGCGCGTGAGGCGCCGGTCGGCGTAGGCCGCGATGACCACCATCCAGCGGTCTCCCTCGACGGCTGCCATGGCGCCGGTGTCGGGCTGCCGGTCGACGGTGTCCGCGGCGAGCGGCAGTTGATGCGCGACGCGTACGCCGGGCAGTTCCGGGCCGCGGCGGAAGAGTCCGGTGGCGTAGCCGAGGTCGATCCTCATGCGGTCGACGGGCGGCTCGGGCCAGCCGCCGTCCCGCAGCCAGGAGGTCAGCCGGCTGGAGCGGCCCATGGCATCGACGACGGCGTCGACCGGAAGGCAGGACTCCGTCCCGCCGTCGGCCCCTTGGTGCAGTACGCCGGTCACGCGCCCGCCCTCGAAGCGCAGGCCGCAGGCCCGGGCCCGCACCACCGTCACGTGCTCGTCGGCGAGCGTGCGGCGGCGGATGCGTTCCTCCAGGAGGCGGCGCGTGGTCCCGATGAGCTCGTTGCCGGGGACGGCGACCTTGCGCGTACCGCCCGCGAACAGCTGGATCTCGCCACCGGAACCCAAGACCGCCCCATGGTCCACCAACTCGTCCGTCAGGCCGGGGAACCAGCGGTCCGCCTGCGTACGCCCCATGTCGAGTAGCGCGTGCAACTGCCCGCTCTGCGGCACCCCCTTGCGGCCGTCCGCACCGGCCCCCGCGCCGCCGCCCAAGTCGTCGGGCTCGACGAGCGTCACCCGGACTCCGAAGCTCCGTAACGCCCGAACGGCGGCGAGGCCGGCGATACTTCCCCCAAGGACCGCAACGTGCTGCATGTGTCTCCCTTTCCCGGAGCCTCAGGTGAGACTTCCCGTCAGCACCCTATGGCCGCTCTCCTACCGGAAATCCCCTACCGGCGCCCGCCCCGGCCCGCCGGACCGCCGCGCCGCGAGGCGCGTACCCGGTGGTGCACCCTGCGGGGCACGGGCCGCCCCGCCCGGGACGGGCCGGCACCCCCGACGTTGCGGAGGTCGTCCGGCGCCGACCCCGGCTGCCCGTTCTGCCCCGCGGCGACGACGAGCGTCGCGATGCCGGCGATGAGCAGCCAGGGCGGGAGCGCCTCGACCAGTACGGGGATCATGGCGAGGGTCAGCGCCACGCCCCGGCCGGCCGCGTGCCGGGACCATCGCCCGCCGGCGGAAGAGATGCGGCCCTTCGTCGTCTTCGTGGTCCTGGTCGTCCTGGTCGTCTTCGTCACCGGTTCCAGCCCCTCGTTCGGGTGATCCTGTCGATGTCCCACCAGGAGACCAGCGTCCGGCCCGGCGCACAGGGCTCACGGAGGGGGCTCACGAATCGGAGCCAAGGCTCACGCCAACTCGCCTTCACTACCATGGAGTTCGGGACACACCTGGCGCTGAGGGCGGGAGCCTCCGATGGCGGAGCAACCTAAGCACGCGGTGAACGAACAGCTGGTGAAGCTGATAGAGGAATCCGGGATCAGCCACAAACGTCTGGCCTTCCGGCTGAATGAGATCTGCCGTTCCGAGGGCATCACCACGGAGTACACCCATACGTCCGTGGCCAACTGGTGCCGCAGGGGCATGCAGCCGAAGTGGCCGGTGCCGCAGCACATAGGCACCGTGCTCACGGAGGTCCTCGGGAGGCCGGTGGGTGTCGCGGACATCGGAATGGGCGGGGCCCGTCCCGACCAGTCGGCGGGGCTCACCTTCCCGAGGGATCAACAGCAGGCGGTCGACGAAGCGACCTCGTATTGGAGCATGGTGAACCGACGGAACTTCCTGGCCGCGGCGCCCTTCGCGGCCTCCGCCTTCTCGGAGCCCGTGACCCGGTGGCTGGTCAGCCCCACCGAGCCGGTACTGACCTCGTCGACGAGGGAGACCGTCGGCCGTACGCACATCGAGGAGCTGCGGGCGGCCGCCGACGCGGCGCGGGCCTGGGACTCCCGGTTCGGCGGGGCGGCCTGGAAGTCGCAGTCGCTGACCGAGTACCTCTACACGCGGGTCACCCCGCTCCTGCGCGCCCGCTATTCCGAGCAGGACGGACGCGAACTCTTCTCCGTGACGGCCGAGATGGCCCGGCTGGCCGGATGGACCGCCTTCGACGCCGGCCAGCACCAGAAGGCACAGCGCCACTACATCCAGGCTCTTCGGATGGCCAAGGCCGGCGGTGACATCCACCTGGGCGCCTACATCCTCACCACCATGGCGATGCAGGCGATGATGCGCGGCTTCTCCTCGCAGGCCATCGACATGGCGCAAGGCGCCTACGAGCGGGTACCGGCCGCCGATCCCCGGGTGCTGGGCTTCGCCAAACTCATCGAGGCCAGGGCGCACGCGAGGGAGGGCGATGCCCGTGCGGCGTCCGCGTGCCTGTCCGCGTCGGAGCGGCTGCTGGAGCGGGGAGAGGCGGAAGGCGCGGGCGAGCGCGCCTGGATCGACTTCTTCACCCGCCAGCGGGTCATCACCGACGCCACGGAGATCTTCCGCGATCTCGGACGCCCCGAGTCCACCTTCGCCTGGCACGCGCTGGGTGCGATGCCCGGTGACGCGTTCGCCCGGTCCCGGGGGATCCGCCTGTCCGTCCTGGCCACGGCCCATGCGCAGCAGGGGGAGTTGGAAGCCGCCCTGACCCTCGGCCGGGAGTCGCTCCAGCTCTTCACCCGCCTCCAGACGGTCCGGGGCATCGACTACATCAAGATCTTCACGAACGCGCTGCACCCCTGGCGGCACGAACCTCAGGTCGTCGAGTACATGCACCAGGTACGGAGCCTGGCGGCGAGCCTCGCGGCAGCGTGAGCCCGAGCGCCACCGCGCCGGCCCGCTCGGGCAGGATGGGGCCGTGGAGATGACGGAACTGGCGGCGCGGGCCCGCGCGCTGGCCGACGGGGGCGGTCGCGGCGACCGCGGCGCCGCGACGGGCGGCCGGGACGGCACGGGCGGCCGGCGGATCCTCGGGATCGCCGGGCCGCCCGGGGCGGGCAAGTCGACGCTGGCCGCGAGGCTGGCCGAGGCGCTGGGTCCGGAGCTGGCGGTGGTGGTGCCGATGGACGGGTTCCATCTCGCCCGGGCCGAACTGGCGCGCCTGGGCCGGGCCGACCGCAAGGGCGCCCCCGACACCTTCGATGCGGGCGGCTACACGGCCCTGCTGCGCCGGCTGCGCGCACCGGGCGGCGACGGCACGGTCTACGCGCCGGCCTTTGACCGCTCCCGCGAGGAGCCGATCGCGGGGAGCATCCCCGTCGCTCCCGCCGTACCCCTGGTGATCACCGAGGGGAACTACCTGCTCCACGACGCGGGGGAGTGGGCCCGGGTGCGTCCCCTCCTCGACGAGGCGTGGTACCTCGCCCCCGACGACACCCTGCGGATCCGCCGCCTGATCGACCGCCACGTACGGCACGGCAAGGACCCGGCACACGCCCGCGCCTGGGTGGCCCGCTCGGACGAGTCCAACGCCCGCCTGATCGCCCCCGGCCGCGATCGGGCGGACCTGGTCATCGGCCGGTGACGGCGAGGGGGTCCCGGGCCGGGCACTGGTGGTCGGCCGCGTCGATCGCGTTGCCCGCCCTGTCGCCGAGGTGGAAGCAGTTGCCGTTGGGCCACACGGTGACCGCATCGGGGCGGTGGTCGACCTCGAACGGCTCGTCCCCGTACGACGTCCCGGTCCAAGGGGCATCTCCGGCCGGCGCGTGGGTGACGACGACCCAGGACTGCTTGGGCGGGATCAGGTAGCAGTCCGCCCAGGGCTCGATGATCAGCTCCAGCGGCGCCTCACCGCCGTTGTTGATCGCCAGCCTCGCCGTTCCGCCCGCGAACATGACACCACCCCTCCCCGACCCCACGGCTCGTCGTGCGCACCCGCTGTCCGGGCGTGCGCACGTGGCACGATCCTCACACGCGCGATCACCTGGTCCAAGCGTCCCCAGCGCCGGGCGAGGGGCCCTGGTCCGGGCGTGACCGCCTGGACCAGGGCCCCTTCCGTGGGGTGGGGTCAGACGCCGAACCTCGTGAGCGTCACGCCCACCACCGGCGCCTCGGGCGTGATGACCGTGTCGAACGTGCGCGTGGGCTTGCGCGCGGGGTCGATGTGCGGGCAGACGTACGGTCCGAATTCCCCGTTCACTCCGCCTTCCTGGAGCCACCAACCCGCGCAGTACCCGTCCGGGTTGAGCCAGCCGCCGCCCGGCTTCAGGTCCTCGACCCAGCCGGTGAGCCGGACGGTTCCGTCGCTCTGCGGGCAGACGGTGATCTCGCCGCGCCCGTAGTCCTCGGTTTGGGTGGCGGTGATGCACGCCGACGCGGCGGAGGGCGCGGCCTGGGAGGCGGGGGTGGTCAGCAGGAGCAGTGCGCCGACGGCTCCCGTCAGGGCCGCGGCACGAACAACGCTTCTCATGGATCGTCTTCCTTCTCGGAGGGTCGGTGACCGGCGGATCCGCGGACAGCCGGATCCGATCACCGGTTCGAAAGATGACGGATGTGCCTATACAGGCTCTTCTTCCTCGCCCGCCGCGCTTCTCGGGAGGGGCCCGGGCCGCGTGGTGGGATGGGGCCGGGGGCGGGTCCACCAGCTCACGGAGAGGTCGGGAACATGGCCGAGGCCACCATGCGGGCGATGGCGTACGAGACGTACGGCGGGACGGAGGTGCTCTCCGAGACGCGGCTGCCCGTGCCGAAGGTCGGACCCGGCGAGGTCCTGGTCCGGGTGAAGTGCGCCGCGGTGAATCCCGTCGACTGGAAGATCATGGCGGGCGGGCTCGACCCCATGATGGACGTCGTCTTCCCGGTGGTCCCCGGCTGGGACGTGGCCGGCACCGTCGAGCGGGTCGGCCTCGACGTACCCGAATTCGCCGAGGGCGACGAGGTCATGTCCAACGCCCGCAAGGACTACCTGCGCGGCGGCACGTTCGCCGAGTTCGTCACCGTGCCCGTCCGCACCCTCGCGCACAAGCCCGCCTCCCTCGGCTGGGCGGAGGCCGCCGGACTGCCGCTCGCCGGGCTCACCGCCTACCAGCTGCTCACCCGGCTGGGCACCGGCAAGGAGGACACGGTGCTGATCCACGGCGCGGCGGGCGGCGTCGGCTCCCTGGGCGTGCAGATCGCCCGCGCGCTCGGGGCACGGGTCATCGGCACCGCCTCGCCGCGCAACCACGACCGGGTGCGGGAGCTCGGCGCCGAGCCCGTCGCGTACGGGGACGGCCTCGCCGAGCGGGTGCTCGCCCTGGCCCCCGACGGCGCGACCGTCGTCGCGGACTTCGTCGGCGGCGTCCTCGACGTCACCCGCGCCGTGCTGCACGACGACGGCCGGCACGCCTCCATCGCCGACCCCACCGTGGTCGGTTCGGGCGGGCAGTGGATGTGGGTCCGCGCGGTCGGCAGCGACCTCGCCGAACTGGGCCGGCTCGCCGACGCCGGGCAGCTGAAGGTGCCGATCGCCAAGACCTTCCCGCTGGCCGAGCTGGCGGCGGCCTTCGAACTGAGCCAGGCCGGACACACCGCCGGGAAGATCGTCATCGAGATCTGACGCCCCGCGCCGCGACGCCGCCCGGGGCCGGGCCGAGCCCCGGGCAGTGTCCGGGAAGGGGTCCCGACGCGGAGGAATCCGGTGTGTCACCCGGCGGTTGGCGCTCTCAGGTCCGGGACCTCGCCGCAAGCCGCCCAGGTGACCTCGACACCGGGCAGTCCGCGCGACCACGGCGCGGCCAGGGCGGCCAGGCGGGGCGCGTCCGGCGGAGTCGTGCCGAGGCCGATCGCGTACCGGACCAGGGCCGGGCCCGCTTCGAAGGGGTGCGGCCAGGCGTGTGCGTCCGCGGCGCCCGCCTCCACCAGGGCGCCGATCAGCGCCCGCAGCCGGCCGCGGGTCCGACCCAGCGCCTCCTCGAACTCCCGCTCCCCGGGCGCCCGTACGGTCACCACCGCCCAGGCCGAGTGCCGGCGGTGCAGCGGCGGCACGGCCAGGGTGGCGCCGAAGCCGTCGGGGTCCGCGTCCAGCAGCTCCCAGGCCCGGTACAGCTCCCGCCCGAGCAGGTCGCGCAGGCCCGGCGCCACCTGGGCCGTGCAGCTGCGGACCGGCTCGGAGGGGGTGAGGACCGTCACCGGGTCGGGGCCCGCGGCCCCCGGGGCCAGGCCGACCGGATCCCGCCAGTCCCAGGCCGCCCAGGTCCCGAAGAAGTCCAGGCGCAGGGCGCCGGGGGAGAGGTCGGCGGCCCCGCGCACCGTGCGCGCCGCCAGCACGGCCCAGGCCAGCCCCGGCAGCCCGCCGAACGGCGCCGAGTCCAGACCCCGGGCCCGGGCCCAGGCCTTGACCTCCCGCGCCAGGCGCGCGAAGGCGGCGTGCTCCGCGCCCGCGAAGCCCCGTACGGCATCCGCGTCGCTCACCGCGCTCAGCGCGATCGCGGCCGGCTCGCCCAGCTCGGCCCGTCGTGCCACCGCCTGCGCCGGGTCCAGCGTGCCGGTGGCGACGACGACCAGGTCCACATCCAGTCCGGCCACCCGGAACCGCAGCCCCGGCACCCGCGCGCCCGTCACCTCGCGCAGGCGTACGGCGTCCGGCAGGGCGGCCGCCACCCGGTCCCGTACCTCGGCGATACCGGTCTCGCCCGGCAGCGCCGCCACCAGGTCGAGGTCCGCCCCCGGCAGTGCGCAGCCCATGCGGCGCGATCCGGCCACGTGCACCGTGCCGTCGGCCAGTGAGTCGGCCAGTGCCTCGGCGATCCGTGCGGTGACCGACTGCGCGGCGCCGGGCGGCTCGTCCCCGTCCCCGGGCGTGGGTTCCGGCAGCCACCGCACCCGGCCCGTGCCCAGTTCCACGACCGCGCGCGTCCGCATCGGGCCGTCCCCGCGCCGCGAGAGCACGGCCAGCTCCCCGACCCGGGCGACCGTCCGCCCGCGGTCCGGCCCGCCGGCGAGCCGGGCCGCGAACTCCGCGACCGCCCGCTGCGGATCCCGGCTGCGCCCCAGCGTCAGGTGCGGGGTGTAGCCCTCGGCGCGCCCCCGGCACCCCGGGAACCGCCGGATCAGCGCCCGGCGCAGCTCCTGCCAGGGTGTGTCACCGGCCGCCGCCGGATCCAGCCAGAGGGTGGCGTCCTCCCGGTGGCCGAAGCTGTGCACCCCCTCCAGCCGCGCGGTGAACGCCGCCGCCTCCGAGGCCGCTTCGGCCAGCAGCGGCACGGCCGCCTCGAAGGAGGACTCGGGGACGAAGCCGAACAGCAGGTTCACGTGCGCGGGCCAGCGGTCGGCCTGCGGGTCGTGCGCCCTGCGCAACTCCTCCACGGAATCCGGGAGTCGCGGCGGCAGCCAGGCCACCGCCGTGCGCGCCGTCGCCGGCAGGTCGAGCCGCGAGGGCAGCCTGCCGCCCGCGGCCCCGAACTCCACCGTCGCCTCCACCCCGTAGTGGTCGGAGACGAACAGCCCTTCCGGGCCCGGCGCGTTCCCGCGCAGGGCCGCACCCGTCACCCGCGCCTCGGAGGGCGCCAGCAGGATCCGGTCCAGGCGCGAGGCCCGCCCCGACAGGGAACCCACCGCGGCCAGCGGATTGGCCGCCGGGTCGAAGGTGGCCGTATCGTCCGCGGGCCCGTGTACGTCGCTCCAGGCGTCGCGCATGCCCAGGGCGCCCGCGGGCCCCTCGGCCCCGGACCGGCCGTCGTTGAAGTCGCCCAGCAGCGCCACCCCGGCCTCGATCGCGCCCAAACCCTCGGCGATGCGGGCCAGTTCGACCTCTCGGCGTGCCTCCCCGCCCTCGGTGTGATCGCTCGTCAGGTGGGTGGCGGCGACGACCAGGGGTCCGGCGGCGGTGTCCACCGTCACCGCGGTGACCGCCTTGTGCGGGCCGAGCACGTGCAGTCCGGCCTCCCGCACCGGCAGCCGGCTCAGCACCAGCAGCCCGCACTCGGCGACGTCCCGGCCGCCCGGATCCGTGGCGACGGTGTACCCGGCCCGTACCCAAGGCGCCGCCAGCAGCATGGCCAGCAGCGCGGGTTCGACCTCCTGGAGCGCGATCACATCGGCGTCCGACACCGCCAGATCGGCCAGCAGGAGCGGCCTGCGCCGGGCGGTGTCGATCCACGGGGCGTCGTAGCGGTCCCAGAGCGTGTTCCACGTCAGCAGCCGGACGGTGGCGGGGGCCTCGGCCCCGGCGGGCCCGGGCGTCCGCGCGGGCCGCCAGGCGCCGCCGCCCGCCGGATCCCACGCGTGCGGGGTCCGCGCGGTGAAGAACGGCGCCCGCAGCAGGCGGGGTTCGCGGACCCGCCCCGCCCCGGTGGCATCGATCCGGTCCACCCCCGTGGCCCGGTCCCACACCAGTTCGCCGTCCGCCTCGACGAACAGCACCCGGTGCCAGGGGATGTCCCCGCCGGGCACGAAAGAGGGCAGCGGGACCCGCTTGGGGGCGGCTCCGCGCTGCAGCAGCCCGAGCACGAACCGCGCCGGGTCGAACCGGGGGTCCCAGCGGACCTGGTGGTAGAGCTCTTCACTCGTACGCATCGGAATCAGGCCTTCCCGCCCATGGTGCCCGGCCCGCCCGCCGCGCCCGGATCGCCCGAGCCGCCCAGGACCCCCGCCGTGTCCTCCACGTCCCCGCCCGTCCCCACGTACCAGGTCCGGTGGGCCCGACCGGGATACGGCGGGCTGAACCGGTGCAGCTGCGTGGTCAGCACCTGTGCCGGTACGGGGTCCGCCCGCACCGCGTTGCGCCGCAGCAGCTCCGCCTCCTCGACCAGCACCACCGCCTGGGTGACCAGGGCGTCGCGGCGCCGCGCGACCGAACCGGCCAGGCCGCGCTGCTGCTCGGTGAGGGAGGTGGCGTCCCACACCACGGTCCCGCCGGCCGCCAGGGCGGTGTCCAGCCGGTCCAGGCCCTCGCGCAGGACATCCGAGTTGGCCCGCTGGTCGGCGCGGGAGCCCCGGGCGGCCCGCAGATCGTCGAGACTCACGTACGCGGACACGCCGGGCAGGCTCCGCGCGAAGGTGCTCTTTCCGCTGCCCGAGGGCCCGCACAGCTGGACCAGCCGGGGGAACGCCGCGTCCCGCCACCGCCAGGTCGCGGACAGGGCCTCCTCCGCGGTGGAGATCCCGCCGCGTGCGTAGGCCTCGCGGGCCTCGGCCCAGCAGCGGTCGGCCACCTCCGGCCCGAGGCCGGTCAAGGCCTCCCGCAGCCCGGCGCGCAACGGTCCGAGCGGGTCCGCGCCGAGCAGCCCCGCCTCCTCGGCGCACAGCGCGGACCATTCCACGCACTCCCGCGCAGCTTGGTCGCCGGCCGTGGCCCCGGCGAGCGCGTGCAGCACGCCCAGGTCGGCCGCGACGGCCATCCGTACCAGGCCGGCCCGGCGTTCGGAGTCGGGGAACGGCTGCTGGAGCGACGGGTACAGCCCGACCAGGTCGGCCACCCGCCGCGCGAGGGGCATGCCGGCCGGGCCCGCCGCCAGCCGCGCCGCGAGGCGGGCCCGCGGCACGCGGTGCAGCATCGCGGCCAGTACGCCGGCCAGCCGGGCCTCGCCGGTCCGGCCCAACCCGTCGATCCGGGC
This sequence comes from Streptomyces sp. NPDC059989, assembly GCF_042736975.1. Taxonomy (NCBI): domain Bacteria; kingdom Bacillati; phylum Actinomycetota; class Actinomycetes; order Kitasatosporales; family Streptomycetaceae; genus Streptomyces; species Streptomyces sp. NPDC059989. Next base: position 293,943 of record NZ_JBHWUO010000002.1, on the reverse strand, counting down.
GGTCACTTCGGCGACCTCGGCCGCTGCGTCGGCACCGGCGCCGGTACCGGCTCCGGCCTCGGTCTCGGTCTCGGTCTCGGTCCCGACCGTGATGTCGGCCTCGACCCCGAGGGCGGCCGACAGCCCCGCCACATCGGGGTCCGCGCCCGACCGCACCGCCCACAGCGGAGCCTGCGGCCCCAGCCCGTTGGGCACGACCTGGGCGTACATCCAGTGCGTGTCGGTCTGCACGTGCCCGCCCCGTACCCACTTGGCCACGCACCGCCCGAAGTCCGCACCCGCGAAGCCGTCCACGGTGCGTACGACGTAGCCCTCCTGGCGGGCGGTGTCGATCCGCAGCCTGCGCAGCGCCCGCTCGTCGAAGACACCGCGCCACAGCACGCGCGGGCTGGGTATGCCGAGCCCCCTGAGGAACGCCACGGTCCGGTCCCAGTCGAGGCAGTGGTCGCCGTCCCACACCGAGAACCCGTAGAACCAGCTGTCCAGGTCCTCGTACGGGAGGGAGTGGCGGGCGTACAGGTTCTCCCCGCACACCCGCCGGCCGGCCGGGATCCCCGCACCGATCCGGCCCTGCAGGGCCTTCACCCAGGCCCGCGAGGGGTGGTGCCCCGAGTCCAGCGAACGGGCGTGCAGCCCGTCGGCGTAGAGGGTGGTGTTCTCCCCGTCGAGCTTCTCGGTGACCACCACCTCCCGCCCGGCCAGCCCCGCGAGTCCGGCAGCGGCCCGCACATCGTCCCCGCCCACCCCGGGTGACCAGGGAAGATGTGGTGTTCGGGGATAGTGGGTGCGCATGATCCGCTCCTGGGCGACGACGGTGTGCCTCGTCACTCTAGGTATCCGGAGCGGGCTCAACCACCCATTAACGGCGGGCAGCGCCTAACGGCACAGGGCCACGATGGACGGCGACACCGTGCCGCGGGCCGCCTCGCACAGGGCCGTCATGTCGTACGTGAGCCCCGGCCCCGGACGGGACTCGGTCTTCGCGCGCGGCTTGGCCGTGGACCTGGCCTTGGCCTTCGCCTTCCCCTTGGCCTTCGGCTCCGCGGGCGCCCGCCGGTGGGGCTTCGGCGGGACATGAGGGCGGTCGGGCCCGGCCCGGTGCGGGGGCCGGGGCGCGGCGGGACGCACCGGCACCGGCGCCGGATCCGTCGGTTCGGCCGGTTCGGTCGCCACGGTCGGCTCCACCGATACGGGGGCCACCGGCAGCCGTCCCAACGGCCAGGCGGGAGGCGTCGGTTGCCGGGGGTCCGTACGGGCCGCCGCGGGTCCCAGCCGGGGCGAGTCCGGCGGGGCGGCTGGGGTCACGGTCACGCATCCGGTGGCCATCGCGAGTGCGGCAAGGGTCAGGGGCAGGGCCCGGCGCAGCTGCATCCGCCCACCCTGCCGTACCCGGGCCGCCGGAGTCGCACCCCCGTCACGCGGACGGGTGACTCCCGCGGCGCGCGAGCGGCCCCGGGCGCCCCGGCCCGTGCGCCGCCAGCCGGAGCGCGTGCTCCACCGGACCGCGGCGCAGTGGGCTGTGGGCCCAGAGGCGCTGCCAGCCCCAGGTCAGGACAAGTGCCGCGGCACTGAAGGCGATCCACGCGGACCAGGACCCGGCGCCGTGGGCCGGGCCGGCCAGCACCAGCGCGTGGACCACGTACGCGCTCAGCGCCATCGCCCCGAGCACCGCGAGCGGCCGCAGCAGGCGGGCGCCGGCGCGGCGGCGGGCGGCGAGGGCGCACAGGCCGATGAGGGCGGCGCCCACGCCCGCGTTGCCCAGGGTCTCCAACGGGGTCTGGCTGTAGGGATCGGCCACGAGGAGCCAGTCCCACGAGGTGCTCGGCACCGCGCCGTACTGCCCGCGCAGCACCTCCCGTACGGGGTCGGCGGCGGCCAAGGCCTCCGGATGGTGGACGGAGACCGCCGCCAACAGTCGTTCCCGGGCGCCGAACACGTGGGCGGCGACCCAGGCCGTGCCGTAGCCCGCCACCGCGGCCGCCGTGCCCCACACCGCCATCCGCCGGGCCACCGCGGGCTCCCGGACGTCGCACAGCCGCGCGAGGGCCATCCCGGCCAGGATGTACGGGAAGTAGGTGGCCAGCGGATACGCGCCCGTGAGCAGCAGTTCGCACAGCACGTCGCCCAGCCCGGAAAGGGTGGTCAGATCGGCGGCTTCGGGGACCAGGCCGCGCCCGGCGGCCTCGTAGCCGAACACCGGCGCCAGCAGGAACGACAGCAGCGGGCCCGCCGCCACCGAGACCGCGGCGACGGCCGTGAGAACCGGAGTGGAGAGCCGGGTGAAGGGCTCGGCGGCCAGGAAGTACACGGCGAAGAAGGCCAGGATGACCAGGATCCCGGGCCACAGCGAGGCCAGGGCCAGGCCGAGCGCGGCCAGGATCGCGCAGCGGATCAGCAGCGGGCGGTAGCGCTGCGCCCAGCCGGCGGGCTGCTCCGCCGCGCCGCGCCCGCGCTGGGCGAGCACCAGGGAGAAGCCGGCGAGGAGGGTGAAGAGTGCAGGGGCGCGGCCGTCGGACGCGACGATGAGGTATCCGGTGCCTTCGGGCCGGGCTTCGGGTCCGACGTGCACGGCGAACATGCCGAGGACGGCGAGTCCGCGCACGGCGTCCACCCCGGCCAGCCGGCCGGAACCGCCGCCATGCGCGGCCAGCTTGCCGGAACCGCCGCGCCACCCGGCCGGCCTGCCGGGGCCGGCTTCCTGTCCGGCCCGGCTGCCGGAATAGGTGCCCTGCTCATCCGGCCCGCCCGAAGGGGCGTCTCGCTCGGCCTTCCGGCCCGGCTCCTGCCCCGCCGTCCGCCCGGCCGCCGCGAGGCTCATGGGCACGTCACACGGTCGCGCGGCGTGTAACGGGTCTTCATCGTCTCCCGCTTGAACATCGCGTTGAAGACGGTGGTCGCGACCGCCGAGACCCCGCCGCCGGAGGCCTTCTCGTACTGGCCGTTGTTGATGATCAGCCCGTCGACGAAGCCGTTCTCCTTCGTGCGCTCGCCGACCGTGCGGTTGAAGCTCCATGTCTCGTCCGGCAGCACCAGCGAGCCGTTGATCAGCTCGGCGGCCCGGCCGATGTTGGTCGTCCGGTAGGCGGCGGGCTCGAAGGTGACGGTGAAGGAGGACACCTTCTCCTTGATGCCGAGCTGCTGCACGGTGTCCTGGGAGAGCCGGGGCCGGGCCTCTTCGGTGGCGACCTCGCCGGTACGGGCTGCGGCGTCGGCCCCCGTCAGGAGCGGCAGCACGGCCGCCCCCAGGGACCGCTCGGTGACCTGGCGGCCGGCCCTGCCCTCCTCGGCGACGGCGACGCCGCCCGCGCCGTCCACCCGGAGCCGCGCCTCGGAGGGGCCCGGGGCGGCCTGGCGCAACGGCCCGGCGAGGGCAGGGTCGGCGAGCAGCCCCTTGGCGTCGAGACCCGGGGTGAGGCGGCCCTGGCCGTCGTCCTTCAGGGACAGGTGCTTGGAGAGGACTGCGGGGCCGACGGGTATGCGCCTGCCACCCACGGTGAGGGTGACGGGCGCGGACATCGCCGGCTCGGCGAACTCCTTCAGGGCCCGGTCCGTCTCCCGCTGCCCGACGCGCGGTTCGGTCCGCTGGACGGGGAGCGCCAGCGGTTCGGCCGCTGCCCCGGCCGCGGTGCCCTTGCGGAGGTAGCCGGTGCGCAGCGCGTCCAGGGAGCGGTCGACGTCGACGGCGGTGCCGGTCACCGGAGCCACCGCCTTGGCCTTGCCCTTCTCGAAGGCGACGGAACCCTCGCGCGCCTCCTGACCCGCCTTCTTGCCCAGGCCGTCCAGCGCGGCGCGGGCCGCCTTCTCGTCCAGGCGGACGACCGGATCCACATCGGGGTCGCCGGAGGAGAACAGCCGGCCGATCACGGTGAGCGGGCCGGAACCGGAGCGCGCGGCGCGCTCCGCCGTCGCGGCGGTGTCCAGGGACAGGCCGAGGGCCCCCGGCTCGGCCTGCTCGGTGCGCTCGCCGATGCGCAGCCCGACCGGGGCCGCGGCGGCCGGGCCCAGCCCCCGGTCCAGGGCCTGGCGGGCCTCGGCCCGGCTCATCCCGCCTATGTCGACCCCGCGCACCTTCGTCCCGGGCGCGACGTCCTCGCCGGCCCAGAGCAGCCCGGCGGCGTACAGCCCGCCGAGGCCGACGACCGCCGCGCCGCCGGCCACGCCGACGAGACCCGGCACGCTCCACCGCTTTCCGGTGTCCGTCCGGGTGCCCGGGCCCGTGTCCGTACGGGAAGCGCGTCGCATGTGTGGGTCTCTCCTCGGGCGGCCGGTGACGTGGTCGGACCGACGGTTTTCATGCCGCCGGCCCGCCCCAGGACCGTAGCAAGATCTACATAACCAGGTAATAAGGAGGTATAGGGGTGGCAAAGCGGGGGTGTTCGGTCCGGGTCCGAGAGGCCTCCGTAACCAGGGGGACGCCCCCGCTGTTGCACAGCCCGGCGGGTCCACCCACGGTGAACGGAGTTCCGATGCCGCAGCTGACCGACAAGGCCGTGTCCGAGAAGACCCTGACCGACGGGTCCGCGTCCGGCGAGGCCCGGCCCGGCGAAGCGCAGTCCAGCGCCTCCCGGTCCGACCGGGAGGGCACCTGGATGACCCCGGAGGCGTACGGCGCCTCCCGCGCCGCCCTGTGGACCGCGGCCGTCGTCCTCGTCACCGACTCCGACGGCCGGGTCCTCGTCCAGAGCGTCGACTACCGCGCCGACCGGCTGCTGCCCGGCGGGGCCGTGGACGCGGGGGAGGCGCCGTGCGCGGCGGCGGCCCGCGAGCTGCGCGAGGAGCTCGGCGTCGACGGCCGCTACCCGCGCGGCCTCGCCGTGGACTGGATCCCCGCCGACACCCCCGGCTTCCCGGCCGGCATGCGCTTCCCCGGCGAGATCCTGTTCGTCTACGACGGCGGTACCTGGACCCCGGACCGGATCGACTCCGTCCGGCTCCCCGACCAGGAGGTCACCGGCATCCACTTCGCCGAGCCGGCCGAACTGCCCTCCCTGATGGACGCGGGGGACGCCCGCCGCGCCCTGTCCGCCCTGCGCGCCCGCATCAACGGCGCCGGCACCGCCCTGCTGGAGGACGGCCGCCCCACCGTGCCCACCGCCCTGGACCGGCTGGGCGTGCTCCGCACCCGCCGGATCCCGCAGCACGGCGCCTGGCACGCGGGCCCGGTCCCCGCGCAGCTGCCCGTACGGGACCACTCGGGCTGGCTGTTCGCCCCGGACGGCCGGGTCCTCCTGCTGATCGCCCGGGCCACCGGCGCGGCCCACCTGCCGCCCCCCTCGGCCGGCCCCACGACGGGGGCCGCCCCGCTCGGCTACCGCTACGGCGACCAGGGCGCCCACGCCCGCACCGCGGCCCGCCTCACCGCCCTCCCCCCGGCAGCCGACCCGGCGTACGCCCGGCTGCTGGCCACCCCCGAGCAGGTCCGCGAACTGAGCGACTGGGGTCCGGCCGGCGCCCACGAACTCGCGGCGGTCCACACGGCCCGCACCCGTCTCTCCCTCCCCGCCCCCACCCGAACCCCACCCACCGAACTCCCCGAACCGGGCACCCGCTGGTAGCCGTTCCGCCACGGTCAGCGGCGCCCCCGGCCGTCGCCATGATCGGGAAATCCGGCGTCCGCGGTTCGTGGTCCCGCAGCATGGGGCCATGAGCGACAGTGCGATCACCTACACCCTGTACATCCAGGCCGATCCCGCCCGGGTCTGGCAGGCCCTCACCGAGCCCGCCTTCACGCGCCGGTACTGGGGCCTGAGCTTCGAGACCGACTGGGCGGTGGGCTCGCCGATGGACTGGGTCGAGCGCGGGGCCCGCACGAGCGATCCCGAGCAGGTGGTCCTCGACTGCGTTCCGGACCGGCTGCTCTCCTACACCTGGCACACCTTCACCCCGCAGTGGGCGGCCTCAGTCGGCATCGCCGAGGAGCTCCGGGCCGAGCTGGCGAAGGAGCGGCGCACGAAGGTGACGTACGAGATCGAGCCGGTCGGCGAGACCCTCGCCCGGCTGACCATCCTCCACGAGGGCTTCGAGCCGGACGGCACGCTGATCGGCATGTGCGGGCGGGCGTGGCCGATGCTGGCCTCCAGCCTCAAGACCCTCCTGGAGACGGGGGCCCCGCTGCCCGAGCCGGGCCACGAGTCGGAGCAGGGGGCCGGCGGTCACGAGGCGCACGAGCCCCACGCGACCGGCGGACCCGGCGGACCCGGTGGACCCGGTGGACCCGGTGAGCCCGGAGGATCCGGCACACCCGGCGGCAGCTGACCGGCGCCCCGGAGAGCCGGCGCGCGCGCCGGGAGCCCGGCTCTCCGCCGCCCCTGCCCGAACTGCCGTTCCCCGCACCTGAGATCATGTGTAGCGACCACGAATCAGGAGCGAAGACATGGCACTCCAGCAGCACGGCCGGGGACGGACACTGGCAGAGATCCTGGACGCGGCGGCCGGCGGCCGCTTCCCGCCCGCGGACGGCGGCACCACCGTGGTCCCGCAGGAGAACCGGCGCGACGCGGGCGTCATCGCCTTCACCGCGCACTCGGTGGTGTTCACCGACGAGGACCCGGAGTGGGTGCGCTCCACCCTCGCCGCCGTCGACGCCGACGCGCTGGCCGCCAGCATGAACGCCCGCTTCCTGACCGCGCTCCTGGAACGCACGGGACGCAGCAGTGACACGATCGACCTGCTGACCGTCGCCGACCCGCTGCCCGGCGAACCCCCGCTGGAGCTGCGCGAGATCGACGACCCCGACCACCCGCGCGTCCGGCGGGCACTCGGCCGCCGCGACGACGTACGGGTCTGGGCGGCGGACGGCGGAGTCGTCATCCTCGGCCGGGGCGTCGCGGGCCGCTGGGAGACGGCGATCGAGGTGGACGAGGACGTCCGCGACCGGGGCCTGGGCCGGGAACTGGCCGTCGCCGCCCGACACCTCGTCCCCGACGGCGCACCGGTCTGGTCCCAGCAGGCCACCGGCAACGCCCGCAGCGTCCGCGTCTTCCAGGCCGCCGGCTACCGGCCGGTCGGCGCCGAGTCCCTGATGCTGGCCCCCGTACGCGCCTAGGGCCTGTCGTCAAACTCCCGTCTGCCTCGCGACGCCTGGCACGCACTCTCGCCGCACCGGGCGAAAGCCCAAGTACGTCCGGTACGCGGGCTTCCGCCCGGCGCACCGAGAGCACGCACCAGACGCCGCGAGACGCCCTGCGGGCGACGACGGGAGTTTGACGACAGGCCCTAGTGCCGTGACGGCACCCTGGCCGCCGACCTGCCAGAGCAGTCGTGTGGAATGGGTGCCATGGGGAGAGGGACGAAGAAGCAGCGGCCGGCCGTCGCCGTGCCGCAGAGCGTGTGGGTCATGCCCACGGACGACGGCCGGGCTCCGGTGGCCGTGGAGATCGACCGGGAGCCGTCCGCGGACGGCTCCCGGGCCGGGCACGTCCGCGAAGGCGCCGCCCGATGAGCCGTTCCGACGCCACCACGCCACCCGAACACTGGCGCTACGGCCGCCACCTGGAGTCGCTCGCCGTGGCGCCGGGAGCGGCCGCCGAGGCCGAGGTCGTGGCCGCCGTCCTGCGCGATCCCGACCCGGTCATGGCGGAGAGCGCGGTCGTCACCCACCTCGACCGCCGCGCGGCACGGCTGCTGGCCGACGACGGGTTCCCCGCCTGGGCCCGGGCGATGACCGGCGTGCTCGCGGGCCGGGCCTTTCCCGAGCGCCGGCTCCGCGAGTGGACCCTGCTCAAGGCCATCACCCACGGCGAGCCCTGGTCCGCCGAGGAGCTCGTCGCCGCGTCCGACTGGTGCCAGCGCACCGCCGCACAGTCCCTGACCTCGCTCGACGCCCTCGGCCTGCTCGCCACCAGCGCCCGCACCCGCCGCGTCCGCAACGCCGCCGCCGAGCGCCTGCGCCGCCGTACCGCGGTCTGAACCGGGCGGCTCACGGCCGCCCGGCCGGGGCCTGCCCCGGCCCCGGCGGCGGATACGGACCGGCAGGCCGGCGCGGCTGCGGCACCGCCACCAGCGGCAGCTCCCACGCCGTCCGGATCGCCGTGAGCAGCGGCCGGGCGCTGTACGGGGACACCGCCAGCTCCCGCCGCGCCTCGGCCAGCAGCTCCGGATCGCCGTCCGGGCCGCGCCCTTCCGCGTTCTCCCGGCGCCGCCTGAAACCGTCGGAGCCGAACACGTCCAGCAGGGTGAGGGCGAAGTACGAGTACACCGACGCCTCCTCGATCAGCTGCCGGGCGGCGTCCGTCAGCTCCGGGGCGCCCGCGCCGGCCTGCCCGTACGGGGCGCGCAGCGCGAAGTCCTCCAGCGCCCCCTGGAGTTCGAGGGCCTGGTCGCGCGAGCCCGCCGTGCGCAACCGCCCCGTCAAGGTCCGGAAGGAGGTGAGCAGGACCCCGTTCTCCGGTGTCCACTGCTGCTTGCCCAGCAGCGTGCGGAAGCCTGCGAGGGTCTCCGACAGTTCCTGCAGGACCATCGCGCGGGAGATGTCCCGGATTTCGCGGGACGAGGTGGCGCCCTCCACCTCGACGATGCGCCGCCCGTAGCGGATCAGGTCTCGGGGCAGTCCGCCGGACAGGGCGTGCGCGAGCAGGACGTACGGGTCGGAGATGCCGGGGGCCCGCTTCTCCAGGATCTCCGCCGACTCGGCGAGCGTGCACGGCCTGACGTGCACGATGTCGTCGAGGGAGCTGTCGGTGACGTCCCGGTGGGGGAGCCCGCGGCGGACGAAGGCGGCGCCGACGTCCTCGGCCACCGAGATCAGGTAATGGACGTGCGGAACGCCCAGGATGGCCTTGACCTCGCCGAGGAACTCCAGGGCCTTGGCGTCCGAACCGAGCCGGTCCACCTCGTCGATGGCGATGACCACGCTCTGCCTGCGCGCGTGCCGCTCCGCCGCGATGCGCACCAGCAGCTCCCGGAAGTCGGCCACCAGCTCGGGGAACTTCGGCGGGACGGTGGACAGCGAGGTGGTGTGAGAGGTGCCCAGGGTCAGCAACTGGGTCCCGCTCGACGTCATGCCCGCCGTGGAACTCTGCACCGTCCGGAGCCGGTACAGCTGGTCCCGGCACTCCCGTACCAGCGGCGGTTCCACCGCGCGGGGCCGCCAGACCATCAGCCTGGCCAGCAGCAGCCCGCAGACGAACGCCGCCATGCGGGCCGGATTCCCGCCGTCGGTGAGGGCGGCCCGCATCTCCGTGGACGCGAGCAGCACCACGACGAGCCCGCACGCGAAGGCGAGCTGCAGCGGAGGGAGCACGTCCGCGCGCGGCAGGTTCCACCGCCACACCCGGAACGGTCCGGCGGCCGCCGCGAGTTGCACGAGCAGGCCGCAGGCAGCCACCACCAGCACCACCAGGACGGTCCATCTCCACTGGGAGAACGCCGCGGTCGCGTGCCCCCGCACCTCCGCGTCGAGGGCCAGCGACACGAACGGCCCGACCAGCAGCGCCAGTGCGCCCGCCGCGAGCAGTCCCACCGCGAGCTGCCGGATGTACCGCCGGGCTCCCGGGCTCCGCCGCAGCCGCCACAGCAGGATCCCGGCCGCCGTCACGGCGAGCGCCGCGCCGACCTCCTCGCCCCGCCACACCCGCGGCACCCAGTCGCCGACGAACCCGGCGGCCGTGTCGTACGCGCGCCGCAGCGGGGAGCCGGGCCGTTCAGCGAGCGACCGGACCGTCGCGAACAGGCCCAGCACGACCAGGGCGGTGGCCGGCAGGGCGAAGGCCAGCCGGCGCAGCCCCCGGCCGGCGTACGGCCGGAGCCCGCGCAGCGTGCGGCGCACCGCGGACAGCCGGACGAACTCCGGCGCCTCGAACCCCTCGTCCTCGATGTGGCGCCGGCACAGGGTGATGAACAGCGACAACAGGAAGTCGTGCGGCGCGTACGCGGCGGGCGCCGACACGAACACCGAGAAGCCGGCGTTCTCCGTGCAGCCCCTCAACAGGGTGGTCTTGCCCACGCCCCGGGGGCCGCAGACGGCGATCGTGCCGCCGTCCATCTGGTCCATCCTGCGCTGCAGCTGCTCGGCGGAGCTGCCCGCCACCAGGAACCCCAGTCCGTCCGAGGACCGCAGACCGTCGTGGTGGACCGCCAGCAGCAGTGCGTCGGAGTCCTCCCCGAGCAGCGCCTCGACCACCCGGAGCATCAGCGGCCCGGTGCCGTGCGTGCGCAGCTCCTCGCCCCAGCGCGCCTCCAGCACATCGGCGCGGGCTTCCAGCAGCGGTACGCAGAACCGTCCGAACAGGATCGCCAGCCGCTCGGCCAGGCCTTGCCGGGAGGGGGCGTCCAGCAGCGCCAGTACGACCGAGGCCGCCAACAGCAGTGCGAACACCACGGCGGTCCCCGTGGTCGAGCCGAGGAACGTGACCGCGGCGAGGATCAGGCAGCCGCCCACGAGGGAGAGCTGCCACGTCGCGTCGGCGAAGGACCGGATCGCCTCGTCCCGGTGCCGGGCGAGGTCGAGGAGCCACAGCCTGCCCCGGAACGCGCCGTGTGTCCGCTCGCACGGCTCCAGGGCGCGGTGCACGTTCGCCGCGCGCCACATCGCGCGGCGCACCGCCGCCCTGCTGACACCCGGGCGGGCGCCCAGCCGTCTGCGGATCACGGGATCGCGCAGGCAGTCGTTCACGCTCCGGCGGTAGACGTCCTGTTCGCGCTCGGACCCCCAGACGCGCAGCGGGAGTTCCAGCCGCCCTGCCACGTCGGTCGCGTCGGTCGGGTCGGCCCCCGTGCCCCTCTGCATCCACCGATGCTAGACCGCTACCCGCCGCCAACGGCAAGCGATGGACGGCGAGTTGCGGTACCGGCGGGTCAGACCCCGCGCCGCACCCGGGCCGCGCGGCGGGCCTCGGCCTGCTGCCTGGCTTCGATCGTCTTGCGGGACTCCTTGCCCTTGCCCACCCGGCCCGGGCGCGTGCCCATCCCGCGGAAGCCGAGCTCGGATCCGGACGGCTTGCCCTTGGCGTCGGTCGGCGCGGACCCGGCCAGCGGCACCCCGGACGGCGCCTTCGCCCCGGTGATCCGGCTCAGGGCCGCCTCGCCGGACCGCACCTGGGTGATGGTCGGCCGGATCCGGGCGTCCGCCATCAGCCGGACGATGTCCCGGCGCTGGTTCGGGGTGACGAGGGTGACGACCCGGCCGGACTCGCCCGCCCGGGCGGTACGGCCGCCGCGGTGCAGATAGTCCTTGTGGTCGGCCGGCGGGTCGACGTTGACCACCAGGTCGAGGTCGTCGATGTGGATGCCGCGCGCCGCGACGTTCGTCGCGACCAGGACGGTGACGGCCCCGTCCTTGAACTGCGCCAGGGTCCGGGTGCGCTGCGGCTGCGACTTTCCGCTGTGCAGCCCCTCCGCCCGTACGCCCATGGCCCGCAGGTGCTTCACGAACTGGTCGACCCCGTGCTTGGTGTCCAGGAACATCAGCACGCGGTTGTCGCGCGCCGCGATCTCGGTGGCCGCCGAGATCTTGTCGGCCGCGTGGATGTGCAGCACGTGGTGGTCCATCGTGGTCACCGCGCCCGCCTGCGGGTCGACGGAGTGTGCGACCGGGTCCTTCAGGTACGAGCGCACCAGCTGGTCCACGTTGCGGTCCAGGGTCGCCGAGAACAGCATCCGCTGCCCCGCGTGGTGCACCTGGTCCAGGATCTCCGTGACCTGCGGCATGAAGCCCATGTCGCACATCTGGTCGGCCTCGTCGAGCACGGTGATCTTCACGCGCTCCAGGTGGACGTCACGCCGCCCGACCAGGTCGCTCAGCCGCCCCGGCGTGGCCACGACGACCTCGGCGCCGGTGCGCAGCGCGCTGACCTGCCGCCCGATCGACAGCCCGCCGACGACCGTGGCCATCCGCAGCTTCAGGGCCTCGGCGTACGGGGTCAGCGCCTCCGTCACCTGCTGCGCCAGCTCGCGCGTCGGTACGAGGACCAGCGCCAGCGGGCGCTTCGGATCGGCCTGCTGTCCCGCCGTACGCGCCAGCAGCGCCAGCCCGAAGGCGAGCGTCTTGCCCGAGCCGGTCTGCGCGCGGCCGAGGACGTCCCGCCCGGCCAGGGCGTTGGGAAGGGTCGCGGCCTGGATGGGGAACGGTTCCCTGACCTCCAGGGAGGCCATGGTCGTCACCAGCTCAAGGGGCAGGTCGAGCTCCGAGAACGACGCCACCGGCGGGAGTGCCGGCACCTTCGGCTCGTGCATCGTGAACTCGCCCTGCGGCCCGATGCTCCGGGGGGTCTTGCCGCCGGACTTGGCTCCGGCCTTGGCACCGCCCTTCACACCGAAGCGTCCGTGAACTGACGGGTTCCTCATGCAGGACCTTTCGAAGCAAGGAAGAAGATGGTCAACCGCCCATGGTACCAGTGGGGGCTATTGCTCCCCGGTGTCCAGTTCCCCGGACCGCACCTGCGCGCAGTGGGTCCGGACCTCGACCGCGGCGCGCCGGAACCAGTCGGCGATCACGGCGATCTCGTCGGGGGTGTAGTCCGCGAACAGGGCGCCGAGCCGGTCGTAGAACGGCTGGTAGACCGCGAAGACCCGGGCGGCGGCCGCGGGCTCGGCCACCACCCGCACCCGGCGCCGGTCGGCGGGGTCGGGTTGGCGCCGTGCGTACCCGGCCCGTTCCAGACGGTTGAGCACCCCGGTGACGGCGCCGGTGGTGAGGTCGACCAGCTCGGCGAGGTCGCCGGCGGAGAGCGGGGTGTTCCCGGCGCCCAGGATGTGCCCGAGGCAGGTCAGGTCGGTGACGTTGAGCCCGAGCCGCTGCGCCACCTCCTGCTGGCCGACGATCCCCAGGGCGACGTACTGGTCCATGCGTGACATCGCCTCCGCGGCCGTGGCCGGGGGACGGGGCTTGCCCTCCACGCACATTCTCCTTAGCATCTAAGTTACTTAGCTCGTGAGGTAAATGATTCCTGCCTCTGAGCCTACTGCCGTCCCTCCGACCAGGGAGAACCATGAGCGCGCACGGCCACGTCGATCTCGGCCACACGGTGGCCGGCTGGACCGGCACCACCTTGGCCCTGCTGGGCTTCACGGGAGCGGGCGTCGCCGTGTGCGCGGCCTGGGCCCCCGGGATCTGGATGGGCCTCGGCGTCGTGGCCGCGGCCGGGATCGTCACCTGGCTGCTGCACCTCGCCGGGTGGGGCAAGCCGAGCGGACCGCGCCCGGAGGCCGACTGGGACTGGCGCACCCGGGACGCCGGCGCCCGCTCGGGGCACGCCGACTGCGTGGGCTGCCGCGTCAGCGGACCGCGCCGAGCTGCCGCAGCAGCCCCTCGGCCTCGATCCGCCGCGTCGTTGCCCGTTCCGGATAGCAGCGCATGAACATGCGGGTGAAGTGCTCCCCGTAGTGGATCCCGTCGACCCCGGAGTCGTCACCCGGCCCCGGCCGCCGCAGCGGGCGGACCACGGCGTCGAACCGGGGCTCGTGGAAATAGGCCAGCGTGTAGCGCTCGCGGTCCGCGAGCCGCACCTTGTGCGGGGTCGACAGCAGGGCCCCGCCGGTCAGGAAGTGGAGGATGTCCCCGGGGAAGACCGTGAGCACCCCCGGCACGGGGGTCACGTACGTCCAGCCGGGGGAGTCCTGGGCGAAGCCCGCCGTGCTCTCCCCGGGCAGCCAGTTCCGCGGGCGGCGCTCACCGGCGATGGGCGGCCGCACGAAGAGTCCGCCGACCTCGTCCTGGGCGGCGATCACGAGGAGTCCGTAGTCGGTGTGCGCGCCGATCCCGCGCTCCGTCGTCCGCGAGGCGGCCGGGAAGCGCAGTACCCGCATGTGGTGCCAGCCGTGGCGGGTCGCCCCGGCGAGCCGCTCGATGCCGGACGGGCCCAGGCCCAGACCGAGCGCCACGAGGCGCAGCAGCCGCTCGCCGAGCCCGCCCACCCCGGCGAGATAGGCCTCCATGGCCGCGCGGTAGCCCTCGTCGGGCCAGGGCACCGGTCCGTGGCACGGCAATCCCCGCGATCCCCGCGGGGAGGCCGGCAGGTCCGGGGTGATGGTGAAGATCTCCGACGCGTCCTGCTCGCCCGCCGTGACCTCCTCGCCCGAGGCGATGTAACCGCTGTACGAGGTGTCGTTCACGCAGGCCGCCTTGTCGGCCAGGGGGCGCGCGAAGAACCGGCGGCTCGCCGCGAGCGCCTCCCGCGTCCGCGCCCGCTGGCCGGCGTCGGCCGCGACCTGGAAGATCCCGTCGCGCTGCCAGGCCGCGGTCATCGCCCGGCCGAGCTCCTCGTCCTGCGCCGTGCCGGTCACCCGGTCCGGCACCCGGAATGTTGCGAACCCGCCCATGTCCGTCCCCTCTCGGAGGCCTGTCGAAGGCACTTCTCCCCCGATTCACGGACAGGGCGGCCAGAAGTTCGAATCCGCGGCGCGCCCCGGTTGGCCGCGTCCAGCGTGTGCTGTGCCGGACCGTTGGGCAGGATCGAGACGGCCGCGTGTGCGGCCCGCAGTGGAACGTTGAGAAGGATCAGCCAGATGGCAACAGGCATCGTGAAGTGGTTCAACTCGGAGAAGGGATTCGGGTTCATCCAGCAGGACGACGGCGGCCCGGATGTGTTCGTGCACTTCTCCGCCATCGAGTCCACCGGCTTCAAGTCGCTGGAAGAGAACCAGAAGGTCCAGTACGACGTCACCCAGGGACCGAAGGGCCCTCAGGCGGAGCGGGTGGTTCCCCTCTCCTAGTACCGCTTCACGAGCCCAGCCCGTGATGTGAGCCCCGCCGATCCGCTCGGCGGGGCTCTTGCGCGTTCCGGGCGGGCCCGCCCCGGCCATCCGCTAGTGCTGTGACCGGAAAGGTTCACCGGGTCGCGGCGCTCCCCCAGCTACCGCTGGGAGGTACCCCCAGGCACTGCACCTCGCCGCGTTGTCGGACCACGCAAGTACGTCCAGTACGAGGCGCGGTCCTCCGCCTTGCGATGCACCGCACCGGACGCCGTGACCCGGCAAACCTTTCCGGCCACAGCACTAGACGGCGCGGTGGAGGGCCAGCAGCAGCGGCCACAGGAGGTCCGCCAGCCCGGCCGGATCGGCGGGGATGGCGTCGTGGAGCCAGTCCGCCAGGACGCCGGTGAAGGCGGCGGCGACCGCCGAGGCCACCAGGTCCGGGTGCGGGGCTCCGACCGCCGTGCGCTCGGCGCGGGCACGCGCCCGCAGCTCCCGGTGCAGGCGTTCGCCCAGCGGGCCGCCGCCGCCCGGGAGGAGGAGCGTGCGGTAGAGCGGCGCGCGCTCGGCGGCTCCCGCCAGGAATGCGGCCAGGGCGGCGGGGGGCCGGGCCGGGGGGACGGCCGCGGGGCCGGTCTGCCAGGCGTGCAGGGCGTCGACCGCGGCGTGCACCACATCGGCGCAGGCGTCCACGGCGAGTGCGGTGAGGTCCTCGTAGTGCAGGTAGAAGGTGGCGCGGCCGACCCCCGCCCGGCGGACCACCGCCGAGACGCTGACCTCCGTGAGCGGCCGGCCCGCGCACTCGGCCAGCAGGCTCTCGCCCAACCGTGCCTTGGTCCTGGCCGTACGGGGGTCGGGCGCGCGCGACTCCTGTGGGCTCACGCGGCCAGCAGCGCCGCGCCGAGGGCGAGGGCTCCGGGCAGGGCCTGGGCCACGAGGATCCGCCGGTTGGCGGTCGCGGCCCCGTACACCCCGGCGACGATCACGCACACCAGGAAGAAGATCTGCGTGGCGAGCGAGTCGATGACCAGGGACCAGACCAGGCCGGCCGCCAGGAACCCGTTGTAGAGGCCCTGGTTGGCGGCGAGCGGCGCGGTGAGGCGGGCGGTGTCCGCATCGAAGCCGGACAGGGCGCGGCCCGGCGGCCGCTGCCACAGGAACATCTCCAGCACCAGGATGTACGCGTGCAGCACGGCCACGAGGCCGATCAGGATCTGAGCGACCGTATGCACGGGCCGCCTCCACTTCTTGGGGGATGAATCCGAGGACCGTATTTCCTGGACAACTGTACAGGAAATGCGGTCCTCCGTGACTCAGTCCTCCCGTACCGAGATGGCCGAGACCGGGCAGGCCCGGGCGGCCTCCCGGACCAGGGCGCTCCCGGCGCCGTCCTCCCGCCCCGGGAGCAGTTCGCCGAAGCCGTCGTCGTCCTGGGTGAACACCCCGGGGGCGGTCAGCGCGCACTGGCCCGCGCCGATGCAGACGCCCGTGTCGATGTCGATGTGCAGACGTGCGGTCGACACGGCGTTCACCACGCCACGGGGAGTTCGACCATGCCCTGGATGGTGTCTCCGGGTTTGAAGGGGATCCGGTCCGGATCGGCGGCCAGCCGCAGCCCGGGCAGCCGTGCGAAGAGGGTGCCGAGGGCGATCTCCATCTCGGCGCGGGCCAGGTTCTGGCCGAGGCACTGGTGGATACCGAAGCCGAAGGCCACGTGGTGGCGGGTCGGCCGGTGCCAGTCCAGCGCGTCGGGCTGCTCGAAGACGGACGCGTCGCGGTTGATGACGGAGGTGGAGAAGACCACCCCGTCGTCCGCCCGCACCGTCACCCCGCCGATCTCGATGTCCTCGGTCGCCACCCGCAGCATCCCGTCCGCGATCGACAGGAAGCGCATCAGTTCCTCCACCGCCGCCGAGATCAGGGACGGATCGGCCCGCAGTTCGGCGAGCTGCTCGGGATGGCGCAGCAGGGTGAACGTGCCGAGGGAGATCATGTTGGCCGTGGTCTCGTGTCCCGCGACGAGCAGGATCACGGTGAGCGCGACCAGCTCCTCGACGTCGAGCTCACCGGTCTCCAGGCGCTGCTCGATGAGCTCGTCGAGCAGGCCCTCCCCGGGTTCCGCGCGCTTGCGCTCGATCAGGCCGTGGAGGTACGCGTCGAGTTCCCGGCGGGCCTCTTCCACATCGGCCGGCTCCGGCCCGCGCAGCAGCCTGCGGGACTGCCCTTCGAAGAACTCGTGATCCTCGTACGGCACCCCGAGCAGGTCGCAGATGACCATCGACGGGACGGGCAGCGCGAAGGCGCCGACCAGTTCCGCCCGCGGGCCGTCGGCCACCATGTCGTCGATCAGGCGGTCCACGGTCCGCTGGATCAGCGGCCGCAGGGCGGCGGTGCGCTTCAGGCTGAACCGCGGGATCAGCATCCTGCGCTGCGCGTTGTGCTCGGGATCGTCGAACCCGAGCAGCGCGGCGCGGCGGTTCTGCAGCCCCTTGAACCGCTTGGTGGGGGCGGGAAAGGAGGCCTTCGTGCGGTCGGCGGAGAGCCGGCCGTCGGAGAGCAGGGCGCGCGCCTCGGCGTGCCCGGTGACCACCCATACGGAGCGGCCGTCGAAGAGGGTGACGCGGGAGAGCGGACGCCCCTCCCGCAGGGGCTCGTAACCGGTCGGCGGGTGGTAGGGGCAGGTCCGGTCCTGGGGGAAGGCAACGGTCTCTGACGTGAAGGACATGAAGCACCTCGCGAGCAATGGTTCCGTCGTGCCGGACTCCATTACATGCCTAGGGCACCTATCCCACCTATGGCACTTTCGGCCAGATCACCCGAGTTCGCCCAGGTGGGTGTCCAGGAACCCCCGGAACTCCTCGCGCGTCATCGGCCCGGCCTGGCTCGCGACCGCCTCGCCGCCCTCGATGAGCACGGCGGTCGGTGCGCCGGTCACCCCGTAACGCCTGGTCGTCCCGGGGCAGCGGGTCATGTCCGTACGGACGGCGGTGAACCGCGCCCCGTACTCCTCGGCCAGCTCGCCGACGACGGCGTCCATCGCGCGGCACGCCTCCAGAGCCTTCGGCCAGGTCCCGCAGAAGTAGGCGAGAACCGGCCCCTGCGCCATGGACAGGATGAAGTCGAACTCCTGGTCCTCCAGTGGCTGGTGTACCCGACGTGCCATGCGTGCCGCTCCTCGCTCCCGCGCCCCGCCCGTGATTGCCCCGCCCGATGTGGAGGGCGGCCACCATCATCGCCGCTCGGAGGGGGGCCGTTGTCAGTGGCACCTGTGAAGCTGGGCGGTATGGACGACAGGATGCTCCGGCGCCGGGTCTACGGCGCCGACCACGACGACCCCGACCCCGGCCCGCGCCCCGGCCACGTCTACGGCGAACTCGTGGGCGGCCCCCTCGACGGGCTCCTCCTGGACATCACCGGCTGGAGCGCCCCGCAGCTCGCCGAGGAGGCCAGGCTCCCCACCGAGATAGGGCGCTACGGGGCGGGCGGCCGCGCCCACTACCGCCGCCGCGCGGGAGATCCGGGGCGCTGGGACTGGACGGGCGACAGCCGCTGACCGGCCGGGCGGGCCGTCGGACGGGCGCCGGCCGGGCGGTGGGGCGGGCGCCGGGTGGCCGGTTCCGAAGATTCTTCGAAGAATTTCCGAAGAGCTGTCGATCCGGGCGTCCGCCGTTCGACGCAGGGGTGAGAGGCGGGGAGAGTCCCCGCCCTCCCGACCGAGGAGTCACCATGCCGCGCTTCCTGACGATGATCCGCATCAATGAGCAGGAGCTGACCCCCGACACCCAGTTCCCGCCGGAGTTCCTGCAGAACATGGGGGCCTACATGGAGGAGATCACCAAGGCCGGGGTCATGCTCGACACGGCCGGACTGCTCCGCACCCCCGAGGGGACCCGGGTCGACTGGTCCGGCGGGAAGATCAGCTACACCGACGGCCCCTTCACCGAGACCAAGGAGGTCGTCGGCGGCTACTCCCTCATCCAGTGCAAGGACAAGGCCGAGGCCCTCGAGTGGACCAAGCGGTTCCTCGAGATCCACCCGGCCGAGTGGAACGTCAGCGCCGAGGTCCGCGAGATCCAGGAGATGTGATCCCGCCGCGTTTGCCCTGCCCCGTCACGGCTGCTCTGATGGGTGGCCGTGACGGCAGTGACCACGGCCCAGGCGGTCGAAGCGGTGTTCAGGATCGAGTCCGCGCGGATCATCGCCGGGGTCGCCCGGATCGTGCGTGACGTCGGCATCGCCGAGGAGCTCGCGCAGGACGCCCTCGTCGCCGCGCTGGAACAGTGGCCGCAGTCGGGCGTCCCGGACCGGCCGGGCGCCTGGCTCATGGCCACGGCCAAGCACCGCGCGATCGACCTCGTCCGCCGCAGGGAGACGTACGCGCGCAAGCTCGCGGAGGTCGGCCGGACCCTCGAGGACGTGCCACCACCCGCCGAACCGGCTGACCCGCAGGACATCGACGACGACCTGCTCCGCCTGATCTTCACCTCCTGCCATCCCGTCCTGGCCGCCGAGGCCCGGATCGCCCTCACCCTGCGCCTGATGGGCGGGCTGACCACCCAGGAGATCGCCCGCGCCTTCCTCGCCTCCGAGTCCACGGTCGCCCAGCGCATCGTCCGGGCCAAGCGGACGCTGGCCACGGCGGGGGTGCCCTTCGAAGTCCCGTACGGTGCCGACCGCGAGGCCCGGCTCGCCTCGGTCCTGGAGGTCATCTACCTCGTCTTCAACGAGGGCTACTCGGCCACCGCCGGCGACGACCTCGTCCGCCCCGCCCTGTGCGAGGACGCGCTGCGGCTGGCCCGCGTCCTGGCGGCGCTGATGCCCGAGGAACCCGAGGTGCACGGCCTCGTCGCACTCCTGGAGTTCCAGGCCTCGCGGATGGCCACGCGCACCGGGCCCGACGGGGAGCCGGTGCTGCTCGCCGATCAGAACCGGTCCAGGTGGAACCGCATGCTCATCCACCGCGGCGCCCGGGCCATGCGCCACGCCGGCAGCGGCCCGTACTCCCTGCAGGCCGCGATCGCCGGCTGCCACGCGGCGGCCGTGCGCTACGAGGACACGGACTGGCCCACGATCGCCGCACTGTACGGGCGGCTGGTCCTGCTCGTCCCCTCGCCGGTGGTGGAACTCAACCGGGCGGTCGCCGTCTCCATGGCACAGGGGCCGGAGGCGGCCCTGCCGCTGGTCGACGCCCTGGCGGAGGAACCGGCCCTGCGCTCCTACCACCTGCTGCCGAGCGTACGGGGCGACCTGCTGGAGCGGCTCGGCCGACCGGCCGAGGCCCGCGCCGAGTTCGAGCGTGCGGCCACCCTCACGCACAACGAACGCGAGCGCGCCCTGCTCCGCCGGCGGGCGTCCCGTCTCTGACCAGCGACGGCCCCGGCCCCCGTGGGCCGGGGCCCGGCTTCAGCGGCGGCGGGCGAAGGCGGCCACGTCGAGCGGCGTGCCGACGGGCCTGCGGGGCGCGGTCAGCGCGATGGGGCGGCGGAATCCGCCGGAGCGGGCGATCTCCTGGACCGTCAGGCGCAGGGCCTCCTGGAAGTCGCCCATGGTGCGGCGGGCCGCCGGGGTGTCGACGTACAGCGAGTTCATGTGCATCCCGGCGGCGTCCCGCTGGAACCAGGAGCAGGCCCCGTTGGCGCGCGCCGACCACACGTGGGTGGCGGGCCGCCACTCGTCGTGCCGCTCGGCGCCCGGGCACTTGCGCATGTCGAGGTACGAGAAGAAGTTGACCGGGTACGGCCAGGAGCGGGCGGCGAACTCCTCGGGCGCCAGCAGCTCCCACGCCCGGACGAACGGCACGTCGATGTGGCCGATCATCTCCGTGAACCCGGCCCGGACCGCGGCCATGACCTGCGCGAAGTCCCGCCCGGGGGAGGCGTCGAACTCGATGGGCATGGTGTTGACGAACCAGCCCACCGAGTCCGCCCACGTGCCCCGGCCGCGCTCGCTGACCGGCATGAGGCCCCGGTAGACGCCCGGCCCGCCGGCCTCGCGCAGGCACACGGCGACGGCCGCGAGCACCCCCATGAAGGGCTTCCCGTCGACCGTCATGCAGGTCTTCTCGAACACCTCGGCCTCGGCGGCGTCCAGCAGCGTGGAAGCCTCGTTGACGATCGGGTACATCCGGCCCGGCTCCACGCCGAGGTCGAGCGGGAAGCGGGGGAAGAACGCGCCGCCCCGGCCGATGAAGGTCTTCCAGTAGTCCAGTCGCTCGTCGCCGGCGTCGATGGAGAGGTACCGGCGCCGCTGCTCGTCGGCGAAGTCGAGGTAGCTGGGGGCGGGCGGCAGCGCGATGTACTCGCCGCGGCACAGGGCTTCGTACGAGGTCAGCACCTCGTTGACGACGATCGGCATCGACATGCCGTCGCACACGATGTGGTCGAAGGCGAGGTAGACCGTCGCGGAGTCCTCGCGCAGCACCGCACCCATGGTGAACAGCGGCCAGGACAGGGTGTCGATGGACCGCGTGAACCGCTCGACGAGGAAGCCGCGCAGCAGCTCGGAGGTCCGGAACGTGCCCACCTCCTCGGCGTCCAGGGTCAGTTCGGCGGGGTCGAAGGGCTCGCAGGCCAGCTCACCGGCCAGCCGGCGGAACGCGCACCGCAGCACCTCGTGCCGCTGGACGAAGTCCAGCAGGGCCTGGGCCAGGGCCCGTTCGTCCAGCCGACCGGCCACCTCGAAGGTGACCGCGAGCCATGACGCCACGGGGTCGTCGGCGGCCCGGCTCTCCTCCGCGACGGTGAAGTGCTTGTCCTGGTTGAAGGACGCCCTCCGGCCCGTCGGATCGGCCGGGCCGTCGGCTTCCGCTTCCGCCTCCGCCGTGGACCGCAACCGCCACTCGACCACCCGACCGGGTGCCACGTGGTGCATCTCCAGAGGAAATTGCCGCATACCGTCATCCCTTCGCCCCCGAGTCAACCCCCAGGCCCTAACGACCCCCGGGGCGGGGAAGTGACGGAAAGACTTGCGGGCTCAGGTTCCGTCGGACTCCACGTCGTCGCGGCGGACCTCGATGTGGTCGGGGGCGAGGTCCACCGCGACGCGGTGCTCCATGCCCAGGGCCTCCAGGAACTTCTGCGGGAGCTGGACGCGGCCGGTGCGGTCCAGCATCACGTACTCGCGCTCGCTGACCGACTCCGCGCCGTGCTCGTCGGTGACCGTGCGGCGCAGGACCTCGCTGCTCGTGCGGCCGTCGCGGATGGCCACCGTACGGCGGACCTCGCCGGCGACGAGCGGGTCGTGGGTCACGATGACCACCGTGGCGCCCAGCTCGCGGTTCACGGTGCGGAAGGCCTCGAAGATCGCGGCGCCGGTCTCGGAGTCCAGCTCCCCGGTGGGTTCGTCGGCCAGCAGCACCTGCGGGTCGTTGGCCATGGCCACGGCGACGGCCACGCGCTGCTGCTGGCCGCCGGAGAGCGCGGCCGGGCGCCGCTCCGCGAGGTCGCCGATGTCCAGGGCCTCCATGAGCTCGGCGACCCGGGCCGCGCGGCGGCCGTTCGCCCCCCGGGAGGCCCGGCCCCTCAACTGCATGGGCAGCGCGATGTTCTGGGCCGCCGTCAGGAACGGCAGGAGGTTGCGGGCCGTCTGCTGCCAGACGAAGCCCACCGCCTCGCGGCGGTAGCGCAGCCGGTCCTTGGCGGACATCTCCAGCAGGTCGTAGCCGCCGACGGTGGCCTTGCCCGCCGTCGGGACGTCCAGGCCGGCCAGGATGTTCAGCAGCGTGGACTTCCCGCTGCCCGACGCCCCGACGAGCGCCACCAGATCGCCTCGGGCCACGGTCAGTTCGAGCCCTTGCAAGGCCTGCACCTCGACGCCGTCGGTGCTGAAGATGCGCACGAGGCGGTCGCAGACGATGGCCGTGTCCGCCCCCGGCGTAAGGGGTTCGGCGGCGGCCAGGGCCTGCCGGCGCAGCTCTTCGAAGGTCGGCTGGTCGGTGTTCACCGCTGGTCTCCCGCTCTCAACTCGGTGGTGATCTGTCGCCGGCCGGATATCGCGGCCTCCGCGAGCACGGCCGCGGCGACCAGGGCCGCCAGGCCCAACGCCTGGGTCAGGACCGGCCGCGCGGCGAGGTCCACCCCGGCCGGCACCTCCGCGCCGACCAGGGAGGACAGGTCCACGGCCGGGCCGAGCAGGGCCACGGCCGCCGCCGCGGACAGCGCGCCGCCGACCGCGGCGACCACGGTCTGCGGCAGCGCCTCCGCCAGGATCAGCGCCAGGCCCTGGCGCGGCCGCAGCCCCATGGTGCGCAGCCGGGCCAGCAGCGCGGCCCGTTCGGGCGCGGCCCGTACCAGCGTCAGCAGCACGGCCAGCAGGGCGAAGCCGAAGGCCCCCGCGACCGATGCCCAGAACAGGCGCTCGGCCGCGTGCTGGAGCGGGTCGGTGGACAGGTTCGCCACCGCGGTCGCGCTGGTCCGCACCTGGTACTTCTCGGCGACCCCGGCCGGCAGCGCGGTCCGGACCAGCTCCTCCAGCCGGTCGGCGTCGACCTGCCCGGTGGCGAGCCACCGGTTCGGCAGCGCCGCCTTCGAGGTCAGGGAGATCATCTGCTGGGCCGGCAGGACCAGGGTGGCGCCGCCCCGGTCCGCCAGGGCCGGCGTACCGTCGACCACGCCGGCCGCCCTGACCTGGAGGTCCTCGCCGCGGACCCGCAGCCGGAAGGGCCGGTCGCCGGGCTCGACCCCCAGGTCCCCGCTGAACAGCGCGGGCACGGGGTCGTCGAGGCTGGTACCGCCCCCGACGAGCACCGCCGGGTCGAAGCGGCCGCGCCCGACCGTCCGGGCCAGTTCCGCGTACGCGGGCGGATCGACGACGACCACCGTGACCTGCCGCGAGCCGCGGTCGATGCCGAAGACGAAGGCGTCGTCCTCCGTCCAGGCGGTCACCGACGTCCGCACTCCGGGCAGGGCTCCGGCCGCCCGGACCAGCTCCGCCGGAACGGCCTGGTCCCGGGGCGCGGTGATCTGCGCGTCGCCACCGACGGAGCTCCGAGCCACCTGCAACCGGTCGGCGGTCACGGACCCCAGCACCGCGGCGCCGAATCCACCCGTGGTCACGGCCAGCAGCAGGGCGACCAGCGGAAGTACGGAGGGCCGCGCCCGGTCCGACGTACCGCGGGCGGCCCGGGTCAGCCCGAGGAAGCCGATCACGCCGGGGCTCCGGCCGGCCGCCCGGGCCAGCGCCCCCACCAGGGCCGGCTGGAGACGGGCCAGCAGCAGCGCCCCCGACAGCGCGAGCAGCAGCGGGGCGGCCACCAGCAGCGGGTCGAGTCCGGCGGACGGGGAGACCCCGCGCCGGCGCAGCTCGAACACGGCCGCACCCGTGGCGGCGAAGACGGACAGCTCGGCCACGAGCCGCCGCCGGGGCCGTGCCCCGCGGGGCGGGGACAGCAGCACGAAGGCCCGTACGGGGAAGGCCAGCAGGGCGAGCGACCCCACGGCCGCGGCGGCGGTCAGGGAGGCGGCCGACCGCGGCGTGGGCAGCAGTACCAGGGCGAGCCAGGCGGCTGCGACGGCCGCCGGCAGCACGGTGACCGCGCCCTCGCCGAGCAGCCGTCCGACGATCGAACGGCGTGATCCGCCGCGCGCCAGCAGCAGCCGCAGCTCGCTCTCGCGCCGGTCTCCCACGAGCGCGGCGGCCAGGCAGAACACGACGGCGGCCACGCCGGCGACCCCGGCCGGTCCGATCGCGGCCAGCGGAGCCGCGCCCCGCTGCCGGGACCGAGCCTGCTCGAACAGTTCGGGCAGCCGCGAAGAGATGCGCAGGTCCGGCCGGTTGACGGCGAGGCTCATCGCGGAGGCGGTGGGTCCGGCGACGTAGGAGGCGATGTCACGGGCCACGCCGGGCAGCAGGTCCGCACGGAGCACACCGGTGTCCACCGGCAGCCGCCAGAAGTACTCGGTGCCCTCGCCCCAGGAGTCCAGCCGGGCGACGCTCTCCGCGTCGACGAGCGCGGCGGTGTCCAGGTAGACCTGCGGCGGCCCCTTGGTCGAGGTCGTCACGGTCTGGCAGGCCGCGGTCAGGCAGGGCAGGTCGGTCCAGTAGACGTCCTCCGGGTCGGCGTCGTAGATGCCGACGACCTCGGCCAGCGCCGTACCGGAGATGGTCGGCCTCGACTCCAGCACCGTGCCCAGCGGAGCCTTGACCCTCTCGGAGGCCTTGCGCGACAGCGCCACCTGGATCGGGGCGTCGGGCGCTCCGCCGCCGGGCCAGCGGCCGGCGACCAGCTTGGTGTGGTCGGAGGCCTTCGGCAGGTAGACCAGGCCGAGCCGCGGATCGATGCCCTCGGGCCGGCCCAGGCCCGGGTTGGCCAGCGAACGGGGTTTGACGCTCTGCGCGCCGTGCACGGGGCCGCTCGCGTCGAGGCGGAAGGAACCGCCGGTGCGCGAGAGCAGCGTGTCCAGTACGGAGTCCAGCTGCTGCGGTGCCAGCGCCCCGTTGCGGGAGTACGCCGTGGCGGACAGGCTCCTCGGACCGGGGCCCTGCTCCTGGAGGAAGGAGCGCAGGGCCCCGTCGGCGCCGCGGTCCACGGCGCGCGGCAGCGCGGCCGCGAGCAGGACGGCGACGAAGGCCAGGGCGGCGGCGAGCAGCGCGCTGAGCGGGGCCGCGCGCAGCCGGGTCCGCACCCAGGGTGCGGGCCGCAGGCCCCGGGAGCCGGCGGATTTCGGGGCCGGGCGGGTCACATGTCCTCCAAGAGCCGCAGCCGGTCGCCGGTGCCCCGGGCGCCGCGGTCGCGCAAGCCGCCGACGACGGCCGACAGCAGTGGCACCGCGGCGATCGCGGCGGCCATCAGCAGGGTTTCGGCGGTCGGCAGGTCCACCACGACCTCCGGCACCGGGCGCTGTGCGCCGGGTGTCAGCACCAGCAGCGGAACGACCAGGTGGACGATGGCGGCGCCCAGGCCCAACCCGACGAGCGTGCCGAGCCCGACCAGCACGCCGCTCTCGGCAGCGGCCGTACGGGTCAGCTTGCGCCGGGTCGCCCCGAGGGCCAGCAGCACCGCGAACTCGTTGCTCCGCTCCCGGGCGGCGGCCGCCGCGGCGGCCCCGAAGCCGATGGCCGCCAGCAGGGCACAGACCACCGCGAGGGCGGCGAGCGCGCTCTGCGGGCCGGCGCTCAGCGGATCGTCCAGCAGCCCGGCGGTCACCTCCTCGCGCAGCTCCACCTGGTGGGACCCGGCCCCGGCACGCAGTTCGGCGGCGGCCCGGGCCGGCACGGGGTCGTCTGCGGAGGCGGCCGGCAGCCACCACTCGGTGGGCGGGGGAAGTTCCCGCCCGATGTCGGCGGCCAGCAGCCGGCCGGCGGCGGCCAGATCGACGGCCAGCGCGGTGTCCCCGGCGACCGGAAGCGAATCCACGGCCGCGGTGATCCGTACCGGCACGGTGCTGCTGCCCAGCGGTACGGGGACCAGGTCGCCGACCTTCGCCCCGACCGCGCCGAGGTAGCCGCGGGTGGCGATCCCGGGTATCTCGGACGGGGGCGCCTGCCCGGCGAGCACACCGAGCTGGACCCCGCCGACGGACTGCCTGCCCCCCTGGAACCGCAGCCGGAGCAGGGCCGCCGAGTCCGGGCCGTCGGGCGCGGCGGGCAGGACCTTGCCTGCGGGCTCGCCCCCGCTCTCCGGCGGCCCCTTCAGCACCCAGCCGGACGCGGGCGCCGTCACGGGCGCACCGGCCCCGCCGGGTTCATCGGCGACGGTGACACGGCGCACGGACAGCTCCCCGGGGACGTTGGAGCCGGCATGCCGCTCGGCGCCGCCCAGCCCCCAGAAGTCCATGCCGTACGAGAGCACGAACCCGGAGAGGCTCAGCGGTGCGGCGGCGGATCCGAGCGGGGCCCCGGTGAGCGCGTCGACGTCCACCGAGACGGTGGCGTCCCCGGACTGCGGCAGTGAGACCATCGGCGACCGGAAGGTCTGGCCGAAGCGGTCGCGCAGCAGCAGGCCCAGGCCGGGACGGCCGCCCGGGGCGTTCCGTACGCTCACGTCGAGGTCGATCCGACGCGGCTTTCCGGGCAGTTCGATGCCGGCGTCGCCGGGGGCACGGCCCGCGGCGAGCGGGGCGAACAGCTCGCGCACGGGGCGGTCGTCCCGCAGGTCGGCGCGGAGCGGCACCCGTTCGGCCACCCCGGCGGCGTCCAGGGCGAGCACCTGCCCGGTCCGTCCGCCCGGCAGCGCCTGCGTCGTGCGGATCACCGGAACCACCCGCTCGCCGCCGGGCAGCGAGGCGTAGCGGCCGTTGCGGCCGGGCGGGGCCAGGTCGCTGCCGGAGATCCGCAGGCCGCCGGCGGTGGCGAAGTCGGCCTGGTCGCGCTGGGATTCGGACCATGCCGTGTGCTGCCCGAGCGCCAACACCCCGCTGGACACGGCGAGGACCAGCAGCAGCACGGGCCCGGCGGCCCGCCCCGGGCGGCGGGCCAGCTGCCAGCCGACGAGCGCGGGACCGAGCCCGCGGCCGCGCGCGGCCAGCCGGCCGCCCAGCCGCGCCGCGAACGGCAGCAGCCGCAGCACCAGCAGCGTGCCCGCGCACAGCGCCAGGGTCGGGGCTGCCACGAGCACGGGGTCGATGCCGAGCCCGCCCGCACCGGCACCGTCGAGGACGTGGCCGTCGCCGTTGTACTGCGCGAGCTGCTGGTAGGCGAGGACGGCCAGTGCCACCAGCGCCAGGTCCGCGCCCGAGCGGGCGGCGCCCGCGACCACGGCCTGGCGGCGGCCACCGCGCCGCAGGGCGGCGGCTCCCGCGCCGCGCAGCACGGCGGGCAGCGAGGTCAGCAGGACGCAGCCGAGCGCGACCGCCGCCGCGACCGGCCACAGCAGCCAGGTCCCGGAGGTGCTCAACGGCACCTGCGCGAGCGGGCCGAAGCCGCTGAGCAGCTCCAGCAGGAGCGGGGCCAGCAGGGGTGCCAGGACCGCGGCGGGCAGGGTGAGCAGCAGGGAGCCGGCCGTGCCGAGGGCGCCGAGCCGCATCCGGGAGGCGCCGCGCGCGGTGAGCAGGACGCGCTCCGGTTCCTGGCGGTCCGTCAGCAGGTGCGCCACCAGCAGCAGGGCGGCAGCGGCGAGGACGGCGAGCTGCAGCGCGCCGACCAGCAGCGTGGACCGGGCGACGAGCGCGCCGGACCGCACGTCGCCGAGCAACTCGGGCAGCTCGGTGCGCACTTGGAACCCGGCGGGTGCCTTGAGGCCGGCCGAGCCCGCGGCGGCCACCAGTCCGACCGCGCGGCCGTGGACGGCCTCGGCCTCGGCGGCGTGCACGGCGGAGAAGTCGGGGGTCAGCAGCGAGGCGCGGCTGTTCTGCGGGAGCCCGCCCGCGGTGAAGGCGCTGTCGTCGACGAGCAGCGGACCGTAGGTGGCGAAGTTGCCGACCTGGAGCTCCCGTCCGCCCAGCGGGTCCAGCCGCCAGTAGGGGGCTTCGGGGTCGGCCGCCCGGTACACGCCGGTGACCAGCACCGTCAACGGGGCGCCGCCGTACCGGTCGTCCAGGCGCACCTCGGCCGGGAGTGCGGTCTCGGCCAGCCCCAGACGGTCCAGCGCGGCCCGGGGCACCGCCGCCGGCAGCGGGGCACCCGCAGGACCGGCCGCCGCATCCGGCCACTGGCCCGCGAGGAGCCGTACGTGCCGGCGGTCGAAGGCGGCCAGCAGGGTCAGGTCCGCGTCCTTGCCCGGCGTACGGGCGCCCGGCAGGCCGTAGGAGCGGCTGCGGGCCACGGACTCGATGCCGAACGGAAGCCGGTCGAACAGCTCGCCGCCGAAGCCCCGTACGGTCGCGTCGTCCTGCGCCCGGGAGTCCGCCGCACGTTCGGTGGTCACCAGGACCGTCGCCCGGGTCCGGCCGGGGCCCTGGAGCGCCTGGCGCAGCCCGGCCTCGCTCACGTCCCGGGTGAAGGCGAACAGCGCCGTCAGCACGGTCGTGGTGATCAGCACGGTGAGCAACACGGCGGCGGCGAGCGGCAATCGCCCGCGCAGCCGGCGCATGACGAAGCCGAGCATGTGCTGTGTACCTCCCCCGTTCCGGACCATCGGTACCGGATAGCGGACGATGCTGTCAGATTCGAACGCACAGGGGAAGGCACTTGCGTGAAGGATGCGACGGATGAGCAAATTCGAAAAGGGGCGCGCCCGGCGGCCCTGCCCGGCCGGTCCGGGACGCGAGGGGGAGACGAACGATGACGCAGGATCCGAACGGTACGCTCGCGCCGCCCATGGTCGTGGTGGACGACGTCCACCGGAGCTTCGGCAGCGGCCCCCGGGCCGTGCACGCGCTGCGCGGCGTCTCCTTCGAGGTGCGCCGCGGCGAACTCACCGCGCTCAAGGGTCGGTCCGGATCCGGCAAGACCACCCTGCTGAACCTGGTCGGCGGACTCGACGCCCCGACCTCGGGATCCGTCACCCTCGACGGCACCGGCCTGGGCGGCCTCGACGAGAACGGACTGCTGGCGCTGCGCCGCGACCGGATCGGCTTCGTGTTCCAGTCCTTCGGCCTGATACCCGTCCTGACCGCCGCCGAGAACGTCGGTGTCCCCATGCGGCTGCGGAAGGTCCCCGCCGAGCAGCGCGAGGAGCGCGCCCGCACCCTGCTCGCCCTGGTGGGCCTGGCCGAACACGCCGGGCAGCGCCCGGGCGAACTCTCCGGCGGCCAGCAGCAGCGGGTCGCCGTGGCCCGCGCGCTGGCCAACGAACCCGATCTGATCATCGCGGACGAACCGACCGGCCAGCTCGACTCCGAGACGGGCCGCTCCATCATGCGGCTGCTGCGGGCGGTCGTGCGCAGCGAGGGCGTCACGGCCCTCGTCGCCACCCACGACCCGGCCCTCATCGAACTGGCCGACCGGGTGGTGGAACTGCGCGACGGCCGTATCGTCGACGAGCACCGCATCCCCCAGGCCGACCCGTCCGGGCAGGCCGCGGTCCGCTGAAACGGAATGCCGCGCCGTTCACCCGCGCGTGCCGTGTCGCCCGTCTGCTGCGGAGGTCGCGCGCGGTGATGGCGGAGAGTGGGCCGGGTGGATGTGGACGAGGTCATCGACGCCCTGTACGCGCTGCCCCCGGGGCGGTTCACGGCCGGCCGCGACGAGGCGGCGGCCCGCGCCAAACGCGCCGGGGACCCGGCGTCGGGGAAGCGGATCGCGGGGCTCCGGCGTCCCACACTGGCGGCCTGGACGTCGAACACGCTGGTCCGGGCGAAGCCGGCGGAGGTCGAGCAGTTCCGCCAGCTGGGCCAGGCGCTGCGGGCGGCGCACCGGTCCCTGGACGGGGAGCAGTTGCGCGCCCTGTCCCACCAGCAGCACGTGGTCGTCGGGGCCCTGGCCCGGGAGGCGCAGCGGTTGGCCGAGGAGGCCGGGACGCCGGTCTCCGACACCGTGCGGCGCGAGGTCGGACAGATCCTCTACGCCGCGCTGGCCGATCCGGAAGCGGCCGAGGCCTGGGCATCCGGCCGGCTGGCCAAGGCCCCCGCCTTGCTGACGGAGTTCCCCGGCATCGACCCGGACGCCGTGCCGCCCGCCGTGCCGCCCGCCCCGCAGCGCGCGGCGCCGGCCGCGCCCGCGCCCGTACCGCGGCCCGAACCGGACCGGCGGCCAGACCCCCGGGTGGAGGCGGCCCGCGCCGCCGCCCATGACGCGGAGTGGGCCGCCACGGCCAGGGAGGACGAGCTGCGCGTGGCCGAGGAGGCACGGCAGCGGACGGTCGAGGCGGCCGCGGCCGCCGATGCCGAACTGGAACGCGCCCGGGCCGCCCGGGACCGCGCGTACGCCGCCGTGGCCGAGGCGGAGGAGCGGCACCGCGAGGCCGGCCGGACGGCCCGCGAGGCCCGGCGCGCCGCGAAGGCCGCCGGGCGCAGGCTGCGGGCCCTGGCGGGCGACGCGGCCGGCGAGACCGACGGCGGCGCAGGCGGTGGCGCCTGACTGGCCACCAGCCCACGGCCACCAGGTCACGGCCACCAGGCCCCGGTCACCCCGTCGCGGCTACTCGGTGTGCAGCACCGAGGCGATCGTCATGCGCGCCGCCGACCGGGCCGGGACCAGGGCGCCCAGGACGGCGATCGCCACGCCCGCCAGCAGCATCGCGGCCAGCTCCGGCGCGTGCCACACGTCCTTCATGGACTCGGGGAACTCGACCACCCCGACGTTGTCCACGACCAGCCGGTGCGCCAGCATCCCGAGCGGAATCCCGAGCAGTCCGCCGACCACCCCGAGCCCGGCCACCGAGGTCACGGTCATCACCACCACCTGGCGGGGCGTCATGCCGATGGACTTGAGCATGCCCAGGTCCCGGCGGCGCTCACGGGTGTTCAGCAGGACGGTGTTGAAGACGCCGAGGGAGGCGACGAGGGTCAGCAGCACGGTGAACACCGTGGAGAAGGTGACGACGGTGATGGTGGCGGCGTTCCCGCCGTCCTCCACGGACACGGAGAGCCCGGGGTCGGTCGCTTCGACGGCCGCCGCGTAGGCCTCCGCGTCGGCTCCGGGGGAGAGGCGGACGTAGTACTCGATGGCGCGGGACCCCGGCGCCAGCTGCTCGAGGGTCTCCCAGGTGGTGTCCAGGGACCGTGCGTTGCCGGCGGTCTGCCTGCCGACGATGGTCGTGGGGACCTGCCTGCCGTCCAGCTCCAGGGTGACCCGGTCACCGATCCGCAGTCCGCGCTGGGCGAGGAACGCCGGCCCGGCCGCGATCTCCCCCGCCGCGCCCGGCAGGCGGCCCTCGACGATCTCGTAGGCGTACGAGGAGTCGTTCCCGCGGTAGAAGTTGGCGAAGGCGGGCTGGGTCTGCCCGACCAGGCCCACTTCGGCCAACCCGCGGGCCCGTACGTGCCGTGCGCCAGGGAGAGACCGCAGCCGTTCCTCGATCTGCGCGTCGCCGAGCAGGGGAGGGGGCCGGTCGCCGGCCCCGTCCGCGTGCACCAGGACATGCGCGCCGCCGTCGCCCCGTCCGGCACTGCCCATCGCGAGCATCGTGCTGGTCAGCCCGGTCGACAGCGTCACCGTGGTGACCCCCAGGACGATGGCCGCCATGGTCAGGAGCGTACGGCCGGGCCGGGCGAACGGCTGGCCCAGGCCCAGGCTGACCGGGCGCGGCAGTTCGGTGAAGCCCAGCACCCGCTGGACGCGCAGCCCGCGCCCGGGCCGGGGCGCGCCACCCGCGCTGATCGCCTGGGCGGCCGACAGCCGGTGCGCCCGCAGGGCGGGGACCAGTGCGGCGAGCAGGACGAGGGCGGGCATGCCCACGAGGCAGACGGCGTACACCCACCACGGGACGGTCCCGACGGAGGCCCGGCCCGTCTCGATGCCGGAGAAGGAGACCTTGAGGATGGGCCCGGCCAGCGCTCTGCCCAGCAGGGTGCCGAGGACGCCGCCGACGACCGCGGGCACGGACATCATCGTGAGGTAGACGGCGACCACCTGGTTCGGGGTGAAGCCCAGCGCCTTGAGCACGCCGATGTGCCGGTATCCGGAGACCACCGCCCCGCTGACCACGTTTCCGACGATCAAGGCGGAGACCAGGAGGCCGAGGACGCCGAAGAGCGACATGAAGGGGAGATAGGCGTCGGCCAGCGCGGAGAAGGCCTGCTTGATCGTGAGGTAGCTCTGGGTGTTGGTCAGTGACTCCCCGGGCAGCTCCGCCGTCGCCCCGGCGAGCCCGGCGCGCAGCTGCGCCTCGGTCGAGGAGTCCGCGAAGCGGTAGAGCATCTGGGCGGAGGCCGGACGCAGCGCGTTCACCTGGTCGGGCGTGACCCAGGCACCCGCGGACTTGCTCATGCTGTTGGCGAATCCGACGACGGTCAGGGGCGGGGCGTCGGGAACCGCGAGCTTCGTGCCGAGCAGTTTCGCGTAGGGGGAGCCGTCGAAGGCCCAGTTGACGACGATCTCGCCGGGTGCGGTGGCCCACCGGCCCTGCAGGATCTCGATGCGGTCGACGGGTCCCGCCGGATCGGCCCGGCCCACCACCGTGAGGGAGCCGCCGGGCTTCCCGAGCCAGCCCTTGGGAGTGGCGACGACGGCCTGTCCGAAGGGCCCGGCGGCCGCTTCCACGCCCGGCCGCCCCGCGGTCCGCGCCAGCTGGGCCTCCGTCACCTTCGCGGTGTCGAAGGACGCCACCACGTGCGCGCCGCGCTGGACGGCGTACGCCTTGTCGAACGGCTCCGAGGCGGCGGCGAGCACACCCAGCGCGAGCAGCACGGTCGTGGTGGAGCACAGGACGACCAGCCCGATGACGAACGTCTGGACCCGGCGGCGCTTCACGGCCGCGCGCGAGGCCCTCCACACGGCGCTCACGCGGTCGCCTCCAGGGTGCTCTCGCGGGCCACCCGGCCGTCGGCCATCTCGACCAGCCGGCCGGCGCAGCGCGTGGCCAGGTGCCGGTCGTGGGTGACGATCAGCAGGGTCTGGCCGATCTGGTTGAGGTCGATCAGCAGGTCCATCACCTGCTCGCCCGAGCGGCTGTCGAGGGCGCCCGTCGGCTCGT
Organism: Streptomyces sp. NPDC059989; assembly: GCF_042736975.1. Taxonomy (NCBI): domain Bacteria; kingdom Bacillati; phylum Actinomycetota; class Actinomycetes; order Kitasatosporales; family Streptomycetaceae; genus Streptomyces; species Streptomyces sp. NPDC059989. The sequence continues at coordinate 260,864 of NZ_JBHWUO010000002.1, read as the reverse complement.
CCGCCAGCAGCAGCGCCGGACGGTTCATCAATGCCCGGGCCACGGCGACGCGTTGGCGCTCGCCGCCGCTGAGCGTCGCCGGATAGCTGTTGCGGCGGTCGGCCACGCCCAGTTCGTCGAGGAGTTCGAGGGCCCGGCGGCGCGCCTGCCGGGCCGAGGTGCCGGTCAACTGGGCGGCGAGCGACACGTTGTCGAGGGCCGGCAGGTCGTCGATGAGGTTGAAGAACTGGAAGATCATGCCGACGTTCCGGCGCCGGAAGAGGGCCAGCCCGGTCTCGTCGAGCTGCCCCAGGTCCTGGCCGTGCACCTCGACCAGGCCCGACGTCGGGCGGTCCAGGCCGGCCGCCATGTTGAGGAGGGTGGACTTGCCGCAGCCCGAGGGCCCCATCACGGCCACCGCCTCGCCGGCCCGGATCTCCAGCGACAGGCCGTCCAGGGCCTTCGCGTCGCCGTACTCCTTGTGCACGCTCTCCAGCCGCACCACCGGGTGTCCCGCACTTCCGCGATCAGTTGTCATGGTCCGAACCTATGGCGATGCCCGCGGACCCCGCGTCAACCCCCCGATGTAACCGTCCGGGCAGGTCATCCTGGGGATGTACGCGGCCCGTCCGGCAGAATGACATCCGGACACACGGGGTGGGGAGTTGAAGGTGGCGCTGATCATCGCGGTGGCCGCCGCGTGCGCGGCGGCGGCCGTGGCGGGCGGGCTGGGGGTGGCCCTGCTGCGCACGCGGCGCGGGCACCGGGCGGCACTGGAGGAACGCGGCTGGCTGCTGGAACGGGAGCGCGAGAGCGCGGCCCGTACCGCCGTCGACGCCGAACGGGCCAGGATCGCGGCCGAACTCCACGACATCGTCAGCCACAACGTGAGCCTGATGGTGGTCCAGGCCGGCGCCGCCCGCGAGGTGCTGGGCACCATGCCGGAGGAGGCCGCGGCGGCGATGGGCGCCGTGGAGACCGCCGGGCGCACCACGATGACCGAACTGCGGCACCTGCTCGGGCTGCTCGCGCCCGCGCAGGACGGCGTGGACGAGCCGTACGAGTCCTCCGCCGGGGCCGCGGGGAGCGGTACGCAGCTCGCGCCCCAGCCGAGCATGGGCCGGCTGACCCCGCTGATCGACAGGTTCGCCTTCGCCGGTCTGCCGGTGGAGGTGCGCATCTCGGGGGAGCCGCGGCCGCTGCCGGCCGGGATCGACGTGACGGCGTACCGGATCATCCAGGAGGCGCTGACCAATGCGCTCAAGCACGGAGCAGGGGGCAAGGTGGAGGTGACGGTGCGGTACGCGGACCACGCGCTGCGGGTGGAGGTGCTCACCAGCGGACCGAGCGGACCGAGCGGACCGAGCGGGCCGAGCGGACCGAGCGGACCGGGGGCCTTGCGGTCGGGCCCGACGGACCAGGCCGGACCCGTCGGACCGGCAGCGTCGGCGGGAGAGGCGGGAGACGCGGGAGCGGCGGGGATCGCGGAGGGTGTCGGCGGCGGGGCCGGGGGGTGGCGGCCCGGGCGGGCCGCGGCCAAGCCGAAGGCCAAGGCCGAGGGCGCCGGGCGCGGGCTGCTCGGCCTGCGCGAGCGCGTCGCCGTCTACGGCGGCGACTTCGACGCCCGCCGCCGCCTCGGCGGCGGCTACCGGGTGCGCGCCCGCCTCCCCCTGGACCGGCCGTGAGCGCCCCCGCCGGGCCCGAGGTGCCCGCGCCCCGCGTGGTGATCGCCGACGACCAGGAGCTCGTCCGCACCGGCTTCCGGATGATCCTCACCGCCCGCGGGATCGACGTGGTCGGCGTCGCCGCCGACGGGCTGGAGGCCGTCGCCGAAGTGCGCCGGCTGCGCCCCGACGTGGTCCTGCTCGACATCCGGATGCCCAACCTGGACGGGCTGGAAGCCGCCCGGCGGATCCTCGCCGAGTTCCCCGGCACCCGGGTGATCATGCTGACCACCTTCGACCTCGACACGTACGTCTACGCCGCCCTCGCCGCCGGAGCCAGCGGCTTCCTGCTCAAGGACGTCACCCCCGAGCACCTCGCCAACGCCGTCCGGCTGGTCGGCACCGGCGACGCCCTGCTCGCGCCCTCCATCACCCGCCGCCTGGTGGAGCGCTGCGCCCCCGGTGCGGAGCGGGTCGCCACGGCCGCCACCCATCGCGAACTCGCCGCCCTGACCCCGCGCGAGCGCGAGGTGCTGACCCTGATGGGCCACGGACGCTCCAACGCCGAGCTGGCACAGGAGCTGACCCTCAGCGAGGCCACCGTGAAGACCCACGTGGCCCGGATCTTCGCGAAGCTGCAGCTGCGCGACCGGGCCCAGGCCGTGGTCCTCGCCTACGAGACGGGGCTGGTCACCCCCGGCTCCGGGTAGCGGGCGATCAGGTCCTCCATCACGGCCACCGGGAGCGCGGGGTTGGCCGCCGCGGCCTCGGCGAGCCCCTCGTCGGGGCCCGTCAGCAGTTCCACGAGCAGCGCGGGCGGCAGCGCCGGGTGGGCGGCGGCGAGCGGACCCGCCTTCGGATCGGCCAGGCAGGGCCGCAGCGCCTCGGCGGTGGCGTGCGGATGGCCGGCTATCACCCGCAGGGCCTTGGGTACGGGCGGCTCACGGCGGGCGAGTTCGACCAGCAGCGCCCCCGGCGCGTCGGGGTTGGCGGCCACCCGGGCGGCCACGCGGTCTCCGTGGGCCGCCACCACGGAGCGCAGCTGCTGCTCCGAGAGCCCCGGGTGCGGGGCGAGGGACGCGGCCACCGCCGCGTCCGGGTCGGCGGCCAGTGCGTCGCGCAACTCCGGTGGCAGGTCGTGGCGTTGGGCCACGAGCTTGCGTACCGCCGCGTGGGGCGAGGCGGCCAGTCCGGCCAGCTCGCCGGGGGAGGCCGCGGCGATCCGGGGCAGCAGTGCCGTGCCGATCCGGGTGGTGTGGGCGAGCCGGGCCAGCACGTCGAGCGGCAGGTCGGGGTGGTGGACGAGGGCGCGGCGGATTTCCGGTCCCGGGTCGGCGGCGAGGGTGCGCACGAGTTCCTCGCCGATGGCGGGATTCCCTGCGACGGCTTCCCGGACGCCGGGTACGGGATCCTGCGCGAGCCGGGCGTAGAGCTCCTGCGGCAGGTCGGACCGTTCGGCCAGGGTCCACCGCACGATCGTCGAGGGATCACCGACGAGGGCGGCCGCCGCGGCGGCGGGCGTCGCAGGGTTGCGCACCACCCAAGCGCGGATCTCACCGAGGGTGGACTCGTGCGCACCGGCGCAGGAGGCGCCGGGCCGCAACTGGCGCTCCGGCACCGGGCTCGGGTCCCACGGGTGGTGCGTGAACGTGGTGTCCTCGCCGTCGCAGACCAGGCAGGACTCGGCCGGGGCGAGGCCCTCGCCGGTGATCAGGGCGGCGAGGGCCGCGGGCGCCACGGCCTCGTTGAGGCAGGACGTGCGGCGCACCTCCGCGTGCGGGTGGCGGGCGAGGCGGGTGGCGGCCTCCGCCCTGGTCCACAGGGCGAGTTCGGCGACGACACCGGTGTCCGGGTCGGCGGCGAGCGTCTCCACGACGTCCGCCGGCAGGCCCGGGCAGGAAGCCAGCCTCCACCGGACCCGGGGATCGGGGTGCGCGGCGAGGAAGCGGGCCCACTCGGGCCGGCCGGTCCCCGAGTCGAGGAGTGCGACGGCGACGGCGGGGGAGGCCGCCGGATCGACGTCGTCGGGGTCGAGCTGCCCGCCGTACGCCAGTTTGATCGCCGTGCTCTCCTCCCGGGCGGCGAGCGCCCGCGCCTGCGCGCGCCCGAGATCGACGCGGGAGGACAGCTCGAACTCCAGTGCGTCGGCGGCGTCGTCCTGCGTGCCCCACGCCACCGCCAGCGCCACCAGCCGGTCGAGGAGCGCGGACGGCAGCGCCGGATTGGCGGCGAGCCCGTTCAGGAGGTGGTTCACGGGCGGACTCCGTCCCCCGCCGAGGCGGCGGCAGTGGTCAGGGCTCGGGTGAGGGCCTCGGCGTAGGGGTGCGGGCGGCGCCGGCGCGGGATGGCGACCCCGATGTGCCGGGCGGGGCGCGGCGGTTCGGCGCGGACCACCACCAGCCCGGGTGCCGGGGCCAGCGACACGTGCGGCACCAGGGACACCCCGACACCGGCCGCGACCAGGGTCTGCGCGAAGAAGTAGTCGGTGGTGGACGCCCCTACCCGCAGGTCGAAGCCCGCGAGGTCCGCGTAACGGCGCAGGAACGCCTCCGTCTTGAGGCAGCCGAGCACCCACCGGTCCCCGCCCAGCTCGGCCGGGCTCAGCGCGGCCCGGCCGGCGAGCCGGTGCCCGCGCGGCAGGACCAGCCACAGCGGATCCTCCATCAGCGGCACCCAGTCGAGCCCCGGCCGCATGCCCGGCTCGACCGGCGGCGGCCCGTCGAAGTGGTAGGCCAGCGCGAGGTCGGCGGCGCCCGCGCGCACCAGCGGCACGGCGTGCTCCGGTTCGCTCTGCCGCACCGTCAGCTCCACCTCCGGGTGTTCGGCCACGAACAGGGACAGCGCCTCGGGCAGCAGGTGCCGGCCCCCGCTGGTGAAGGTGGCGATCGTCAGCCGCGGCCGCGGCGCGGTGAGCCGGTCGATCGCGTGGCGTACCTGGTCCAGTTCGGCGGATATCGTCTCCGCCGCCTCCACCAGCAGCCGCCCGGGCTCGGTCAGCGTGACCCCGCGGGTGCTGCGCACCGCCACCGGGTGGCCGAGCGAGCGCTCCAGCGCGGCGATGTGCTGGGAAACGGCCGACGGGGTCAGGAGCAGGGCCCCGGCCGCCTTGTTGAAGCTGCCGTGCTCGGCCACGGCCCGCAGGATGCGCAGCCGCTGCACGTCGATCATCAGTCTTCCTTCACGCCCGTTCAGCCGATCATCAGTTCTGCCGGGGACAGTACAGCGGCCCGGGCGGGCGCCGTCCGTCAGCCCTCGCCGGTGCGCCGTTCCAAGGGTGTTGCTACTGAAGAGTTGCTCACACTGAAGGTGACGCTGCCGGCCCGGAAACGGTCGTCGGACCACTCGATCGGACGACCGGTCGCCGTCGCGGAGACGTGCCGCTGGCGCAGCAGCGGGCTGCCCCGCCGGATCTCCAGGAGCCGGGCGTCCTCGCTGCCGGCGGCGAGGGCGTCGATGAGGTGTTCGCCGTGGTGGGCGACGATGCCGGAGCCCTCGGCGAGGCTGTTCATGACGGAGCGGCAGTCCGCGGGCAGTGCCTCGACGGCTGCCGCGACCCAGTCGGCGTAGGCGGTCCGCTCCACCATGGTGGGCTCCCCGTCGAGGAGGCGCAGCCGCAGTACGGCCAGGACCTCCGTGCCCGGGGCCAGTTCGAGCCGGTCCGCCTCCTCGGCCGTGGCCGGCCGGCGGATCCGGGACAGGAACAGACCGCCCGCCTCGTGCCCGACCCCTTCGGCCCACTGGGCGAAGCTGTTCAGCTCGCCGAAGCTGTGCCGGCGCTCGTGGCGCAGCACGATCCTGCGCGCACCCTGCCGGGAGCCGATCAGCCCCTCCGCGGCGAGGGTGGCGACGGCCTGCCGGACCGTCCCGCGCGAGGCGGACCAGCGCGCGGCGAGATCGCTCTCCGAGGGCAGCTGCGCGCCCACCGGGAGCTCGCCGGAGAGGATCGCCCGCCGCAGCTCCTCGGCGATCTCCAGATACCGGACCGTGCCCATGCCGTTGCCCCCTGTCGCGGTGCGGCCGGTGCGGCCGATTCCCTTCGCATGCTCTTCCCATGATCATTCCAGCAGGTTCCGGCGGTTCTTCCCCCGCCGTCCTCGTGTCTTCGTCGGGCCGTGCTCCCGGGGACAGGCGCCGTTCACCGTCCGTACAGCGGGCCCGGGCGAACTGGAGCCAACTTGTTCAGACAAGTGATTCCCCCCTTAGTCTCCGGGAGAGACCGTGCTCCGTTCCTCCGCCCGTCGCGGTGCGGCCGTACTGCTCAGCGCCGCCGTCCTCACCACACTGAGTGCGTGTGGCGCCGCACCCGACCCGAAGTCCGCCGGGGAGGCCAAGAACGGCGCCCAGCCCGGCGCCGCCGCCTCGGTGGCCGACTTCGGCTCGATGGAGGCCCTCGTCGCCGCCGCGCAGAAGGAGGGCCGGCTCAACGTGATCGCGCTGCCGCCGGACTGGGCGAACTACGGCGAGATCATCAAGGCCTTCGAGGCCAAGTACAAGATCAAGGTCAACAGCGAGAACCCGGACGCCTCCAGCGCCGACGAGATCGCCGCCGTCAAGTCCCGCAAGGGCCAGAAGCGCGCCCCCGACGTCATGGACCTCGGCATCGCCTTCGCCCGCAGCGGCGCCGCGGAGAACCTGTTCGCCCCGTACAAGGTCACCGCGTGGGACAAGATCCCGGACTCGCAGAAGGACGCCGACGGCCGCTGGTACAACGACTACGGCGGCTACGTCTCCATCGGCTGCGACGCCGCCAGGATCCCCACCTGCCCGCAGACCTTCGCCGACCTCCAGAAGCCCGAGTACAAGGGCAAGGTCGCCCTCAACGGCAATCCCACCAAGTCCGGTTCGGCCTTCGGCGGCGTGTACGCGGCGGCCCTCGCCAACAAGGGCTCCTTCGCCGACATCCAGCCGGGCATCGACTTCTTCGGGCAGCTGAAGAAGAGCGGCAACTTCATCCCCGTCGAGTCCACCCCGGCCACCGTCGAGAAGGGCGAGACGCCCATCTCCATCGACTGGGACTACCTGAACGCCGGCTACGCCGAGCAGTTCAAGGGCAAGGGCGTCGACTGGAAGGTCGCCATCCCCACCGACGGCGTCTTCGCCCAGTTCTACTCGCAGGCCATCAACAAGGAGGCCCCGAACCCGGCGGCCGCCCGCCTGTGGATGGAGTTCCTCTACAGCGCCGAGGGTCAGAACCTCTGGCTGAAGGGCCACGCCCGCCCGGTCCTGCTCCCCTCGATGACCCAGGACGGTACGGTCGACAAGACGGCCGTCGCCACGCTTCCGCAGGTCACGGGTACGCCCACCTTCCCGGCCTCCACGGAGCTCGACAAGGCCAAGGCCACCCTCGCCGAGAAGTGGGACAAGGCCCTCTCCTGATGCCCACCACCCTCCCCGGGGCTGCCGGCGGCACCCGCCGCCGGCAGCGCGGCCCGCGCACCTGGCTCGCCGCCCTCCCGCTCCTCGCCTTCACCGGGCTCTGCTTCGGCATCCCGCTCGGCGCCATCGCCTTCGGCGCGGTCACCCGCACCGACCCGGAAAACGGCGCCACCCGCCTCACCGGCGAGCACCTCGCGCGCTCCCTCCAGGGCCCGTACCTCGGCTCCCTCATCGGCAGCGTCCAGCTCTCCGCCCTCACCGCACTGATCGGCGGAGCCCTCGGCGTCCTCATCGCCCAGGCCGTGGTCACCTCCCGCTCCCAGGCCCTGCGCAGCGCGGCGCTGACCGCCTCGGGCGTGCTCGCCAACTTCGGCGGCGTCCCGCTCGCGTTCGCGTTCATCGCCACCGTAGGGATCTCCGGAGTGGTCACCCAGCTCGCCGATCTCGGCAGCCTCGGCTGGAACCTCTACTCCTTCACCGGGCTCGCCGTCGTCTACCTGTACTTCCTGATCCCGCTCATGGTGCTGGTGATCGCCCCGGCGCTGGAGGGACTGCGCCCGCAATGGCGCGAGGCCGCCCAGAACAGCGGGGCCACCGGATGGCAGTTCTGGCGCCACGTCGGCCTGCCGGTGCTCGCGCCCTCCCTGCTCGGCGGGTTCGTACTGCTCTTCGGCACCGCCTTCGCCGCGCACGCCACGGCCGCGGCCCTCGTCGGCGGTTCCGTCCCGCTGGTCACGCTCAAGATCGCGGACGCGCTCTCGGGCAACGTGCTCACCGGCCAGGAGAACGTGGCGCTCGCCCTCGGCCTCGACATGATCCTGATCGCCGGCCTGGTCATGGCGGTCTACCTGCCCCTCCAGCGACGGAGCGCCCGATGGCTGCGATGACCCCGACCACCCCGCCCGGCCGGGCCGATGCGCCGTCGCAGGTCGCGCCGGGTTCGCCGGTCCCGCCCGTCCGGCCTTCCGGAGTCCCGGCCGAGCACGCCCCTGCGGCCCCGCGAGGCAGCCGGCGCCGCAGGCCCGTCTGGCGCGGAGCCGTCCTGACGCTGGCGGGCGCGTACTTCCTGCTCCCGCTCCTCGCCTCCTTCGTCTTCACCGTGCACGTGCCCGGCCAGGGGATCTCCTTCGCGGCCTACACCGAGCTGCTCGGCGCCGACGGGTTCACCGAGAGCCTGCTCCTCTCCCTCTCCCTGGCCGCCGCGACCATCGTGCTGTCGCTGCTGCTCGCCGTGCCCGCGCTGGTCGCCGTACGCATCGGCTCCCCGCGGCTGCGCCCGGTCGTCGAGGTGATGTGCATGCTGCCGCTGGTGGTGCCGCCGATCGCCCTGGTCACCGGGATCACCACCGTGCTGCGCTGGGGACCGGAACACCTGTCGCGGACCCCGCTCTACCAGACCTTCCTCGCCGTCCAGAACGAGCGGTTCCCCGTCGTCCTGGTCCTCGCCTACACCGTGCTGGCGCTGCCCTTCGTCTACCGCTCGCTCGACGCCGGCCTGCGCGCCGTCGACGTGCCCACCCTCGTCGAGGCGGCCCGCAGCTGCGGTGCGAGCTGGCCGTACGTGGTCCTGCGCGTGCTGCTGCCCAACCTGCGGGCCTCGATCGCCGGCGCCGCCTTCCTCACCCTGGCCCTGGTGCTCGGCGAGTTCACCATCGCCTCCCTCCTCGGCTTCCAGCCCTTCGCGGTGTGGATCGTCACGATCTCCGGAGCCCAGGCCCGGATGTCGGTGGCCGTGTCCATCCTCAGCCTCCTGATCACCTGGCTGCTGCTGCTCGCCCTCTCCCGGGCCGGGACCACCCCGGCCACGGCCGCCGCCGCACCCGCCACCACCTCCCGCAAGGAGTCCTGACCTCCATGTCCACCACCCTTCCCGCCGCCAGGAAGGCCGCGGAGTCCCCGCAGCCGGTGGGTGCGCGCGTCGAATTCCGCGGCCTGCGCCGGGCGTTCGGCTCCACCGTCGCCCTCGACGGCCTCGACCTGACCGTCGAGCCCGGCGAACTGCTCGCCCTCCTCGGCCCGTCGGGCTGCGGCAAGACCACCGCCCTGCGCGTCGTCGCCGGCTTCGAGCAGCCCGACTCCGGCGAGGTCCTGGTCGACGGACAGGACATCACGCGGGTCCCGGCCAACCGCCGGGACGCCGGCATGGTCTTCCAGTCGTACAGCCTCTTCCCGAACCTCAACGCCCGCGACAACGTCGCCTTCGGCCTGCGCGTGCGCAAGGTCGGCGCGGCCCAGCGCCGCGAGCGGGCCGCCGAACTCCTCGACCTGGTGGGCCTGCCCGACCACGGCGACCGCTTCCCGCACCAGATGTCCGGCGGCCAGCAGCAGCGCGTCGCGCTCGCCCGCGCCCTGGCCCTGCGCCCGAGCGTGCTCCTGCTGGACGAGCCGCTCTCCGCGCTCGACGCGAAGGTAAGGTCCAACCTGCGCGAGGAGATCCGCAGGCTCCAGCTCAGCCTGGGCATCACCACCGTCTTCGTCACCCACGACCAGGAGGAGGCGCTGTCCATGGCCGACCGCGTGGCCGTCCTGAACGCCGGGAAGCTGGAACAGTGCGCCGCCCCGGCCGAGTTGTACGAGCGCCCCGCGACGCCCTTCGTCGCCGAGTTCGTCGGCACCATGAACCGGCTGCCCGGGCGGCTCGCCGGCTCCGGCCTGGTCGAGGTGGCCGGGGTCCGGCTGCCGGTGGACGGCCCGGTGCCCGCGACTGCGGACGTGGAGGTCCTCGTCCGCCCCGAGAGCGTGACGGCCACCGCCGACGAGGCGGGCGAGGCCACCGTCGTCTCCGCCTCCTTCTTCGGCGCGGTCACCCGCCTCCACCTCGAACTGCCCGGCGGCGTACAGGTCAAGGCCGACCTGCCCTCGCGGGACGCCGGAGCCCTCGTCCCGGGCGCCCGGGCCACCGTGGGCCTCGCCGAGCGGCCCGTACTCGTCGTGGCCCGGACCGCATGAGCGCGCTCGGCGCGGTCCTGTTCGACATGGACGGCACCCTCGTGGACACCGAGGTGCTGTGGTGGCGCACCACCGAGGAGATAGCCGACGGCCTCGGCCACCGGCTCACCGACGCGGACGCGCCGGAGGTGGTCGGCCGCGCCGTGGAGGACACCGCCGCCCACCTCGTACGGGTCTCGGGCGGGGGAGACCCGTACGAGGTGGGGGCGGCCCTCACCGAGAGCTTCTTCCGCCGGGTGCAGGCGGGCGCGCCGATGCGGCCCGGCGCCCAGCGGCTGCTGACCGCGCTGGAGGCGGAGGGCGTGCCCTTCGCCCTGGTCAGCGCCTCGCCGCGGATGGTCGTCGACTCGGTGGTCGGCGGCTCCCTGGCCCATGTCCCCTTCGCCTTCACGCTGTCCGCCGACGACACCGTACGGACCAAGCCGCACCCGGACCCCTACGCGGCGGCCGCCGGACGGCTGGGCCTCGTACCGCAGGCGTGCGTGGCGGTGGAGGACTCGCCGGACGGCGCGGCCTCAGCGGAGGCCGCCGGATGCGGGGTCCTGGTGGTCCCGTCGCTGCTGGCGGTCCCGGCCTCGCCGCCGCGGACCTTCGCCGCGTCCCTGGAGGACGTCACTCCGGCGCTGCTGCGGGGCTGCGCGCGGCCGCCCGTGTGAAACCGGGCCCCGCCGGTTGGGTAGGGTGCCGGTCGTCGGGAGAGATCAGCGTGGGAGACATGAGTTGATGAGTGGTCAGCAGCCGGGCCGGGACGGTAATCCGCAGGTCTTCCAACCGCTTGCGGCGGACGATCCGACCACCATCGCCGGGTACCGGCTGGCGGCCAAGCTCGGCGCCGGCGGCATGGGCAAGGTGTACCTCTCGTACACGCCGGGCGGCCGGCCCGTGGCCATCAAGGTGATCCGCCCCGAGTTCGGTGAAGACGCCGAGTTCCGCCGCCGGTTCGCCCAGGAGGTGCAGTCCGCCCAGCGGGTGCAGGGGCTGTTCACCGCCCCCGTCATCGACGCCGACACCGACGGGGCCCAGCCCTGGCTGGCCACCGCCTACGTGCCGGGGCCCTCGCTCGCCGACGCCGTCGTCGCCCACGGGGCGCTGCCGGTCGAGGCGGTGCTGCTGCTGATCGCCGGCATGGCGGAGGCCCTGCACGTCATCCACGGCGCGGGCATCGTGCACCGCGACCTCAAGCCGTCCAACGTGCTGCTCGCCGCGGACGGGCCCCGCGTCATCGACTTCGGCATCGCCTACGCCGCCGACGCGACCTCGCTCACCGGCAGCGGAGTGACCATCGGCACGCCCTCGTTCATGGCCCCCGAGCAGGCCGCGGGGCGCAAGGTCACCCCGGCCACCGACATCTTCGCGCTCGGCCAGGTCGCGGCGTACGCGGCTACGGGCACCCCGGCCTTCGGCGAGGGCACCTCGCACGGGGTGCTCTACCGGATCGTGCACGAGGAGCCCGACCTCACCGGGGTCCCGGAGCGGCTGACCGAGCTGGTGACCCGCTGCCTCGCCAAGGACCCCGAAGCCAGGCCGACCATCGCCGAGATCATCCGGCTGTGCCAGACCGCGAACGCGGAGACGGTGCTGCGCCGCCCCGAGGACTGGCTGCCGGGCTCGGTCGCCGCCGACATCACGGTGCGCGCGGCCGCCCCGGCCCCGGTCCAGGCCCCGCCGCCCCCGGCGACCGCCCCGGCCGTGGCGTACTCGCCGACCGCGCCGGTGGCCCCGGCGACCCCGCCGCCGGGCTTCGGGCCGCCGCCGCAGCAGCAGCCCCCCGTACAGCAGCCGGCGCAGCAGCCAGTACAGCATCCCACGCAGCAGCCCATGCAGCCCGTACAGCAGCCGCCCAGGCCGTACCCCGCGCCGCCGGCCCACGCCCACGCCTACGCGCCGACCCAGTACCCGACGCACCAGCAGCCGCACCCGCAGCAGCCGTACCCCGGAGCGCCCGTGCCCCCGAAGAGCGGGAGCAAGCGCGGGGTGCTCATCGCCCTCGCGGCCGTGCTGGTCTTCGCCGTCGCGGGCAGCGCCACCGCGTACGTCCTGCAGAAGGACGACGGGCAGAAGGCGAAGGACACCGCCGGCTCTGCGCAGGGCACGGACAAGGGCAAGGGCAGTGACCCGTCGCCGGGCGGCGGGACCGGGACGGGCGGCGGGACCGGGACGGGCGGCTCCTCGAAGCCCAGCCCCAAGGCCGACCCCAAGCCGGCCGACTTCAAGGCGATCAACCTCACCGCCGGCTACCACCTGACCCTCGGGGACGACGACGTCCGGCCCCAGCCGGGCGAGGACGGCGGGTACGAACTCTCCTACGACACCGGCGGATACCTCGACTCGGAGGTCTCCGAGGGCAACATGGTGCTGCTCGATCCCGGCCAGGAGGGCTCCCTCGCCGTCTGCCGCGCCGAGACCCGATTCGCCAAGAACATCTACATCCACAAGATCGCGAAGGGCCGCCAGATCTGCGTCATCACGGGCACCGGTCACATGGGCCTGGTGACCGTGCAGGGGTTCTCGCCCGAGGACTCGCCCAGCAAGTACATGACGCTGGACGTGACGGTCTGGCGCAACGCCGCCGCCACCGGCTCCGGTTCGCGCGGCTGAGCCCGGGACCGTGCACCAGGCACCGGAGCCGGCCTCCCGCCGGACACCGCTCTACCGGACCGTCGCCGCGAACCTGCGGACCGCGATCACGGCGGGGGAGTACGGTTCCGGCGCCCGGCTCCCCGCCGAGGACGAACTCGCCCGCCGCTACGGCGTCTCCCGGGGTACGGTCCGCCAGGCCCTGGCCGCGCTGCGCAGCGACGGGCTGATCACCTCGCGCCGCGGCACCCGCCGGGTCGTGCTGGCCGGACCCGGCGGCGAGGGCGGCACCACCGAACTGCGCAGCTTCACGCGCTGGGCGCGCTCGCTGGGCGAGGCGCCGGGCGGCCGGACCGTCTCCGTGGACCGGGGGGAGGCGGACGCCGAGGAGGCGGAGCAACTGCGCCTCGAACCCGGCGCGACCGTCCACCGCGTGCTGAGGCTGCGCACCCTCTCGGGCGCGCCGGTCATGGTGGAGCGCACGACGTACCCCGGGGCGGTGGGCGCGCTGGTGGCGGACATGCCGCTGGACACGGTCTCGTACTCCGAACAACTCGCCCTGCACGGAGTGCTGTTCAGCGATGCCCACCACACCATCGACATCATCCCGGCGGACGCGGACGACGCGCGGCTGCTGGGCTGCCGGGCCGGGGAGGCGCTGCTGCGGGAGCGGCGGCGCTCCACCGACCCGGCCGGGGTCCCGGTGGAGTGGTCGCAGGACCGCTACCTCCCGGGGACGGTGGCCTTCACCGTGCACACCACGGCGGCCGGCGCACTGGGCCGACGGCTCAGGCCCTGACCGCAGATCCTGACCGCAGGCCCTGACCTCAGATCCTGCCATCGGGGCCTGGCCGGCGGCTCAGGCGCCGGCCAGCACCCCCTCCAGCAGCGGGCGGAAGTGCTCGAAGTCCGGAGTGGCCATCTCCGGGTCCTTCGCCTGCTCGTCCCAGCGCCGTACGGCCACGGCGTCGGCCGCGCCGGGCAGTGCCTCGAAGGCGCGGGCCTGCTCCTCGGTCATCGGTCCGCCCTGGACGCGCAGCGTGTGTACGGAGGCCTCGGAGAGCAGGTCGAAGTAGCCGGGCTCGGCCGTGCACAGGTACCGCTTGGCGGCGACGTGCAGCCGCACCGGCTCGGTCACCTCCGGTCCGAACCACCGGGCGAGCCAGTCCGCTCCGGTGTGGCTGTGCCGGTTGTCCACACCGCCCTCCATCAGGTCGCGGCCCGTCACGGCGCCGTGGAAGTGGCCGATGTCGTGCAGCAGGGCGGCCGCGACCAGGTGCGCGGGGGCGCCGTCGGCCTCGGCCAGCGCGCCGGCCTGGAGCATGTGCCCGGCCTGGGTGACCGCCTCGCCGAAGTACTCGGCGCTGCCCTCGCCCGCGAAGAGCGCGGCGAGCGTGTCGACGGGGCTGGGGTCGAGGGTCATGAGCGGTTTCCTTCGCGGCGCAGGACGGCAAGGGTGGACAGGAGTCCGTCGAGGTCGGCGTACGCCCCCTGGAGGTGGCGGGCGCCCGACTCGGCGAAGGCCGTACGGGCGTGCAGCAGGCGGGTGTTGTCGAAGACGAGGCAGTCGCCGGGCGTGAGCCGGAAGTCGAGCTGCAGCGCGGGGCGCAGCAGCAGCTCCGCGAAGCGCCGGTAGGCGGCGTAGAACTCCTCGACGACCGGGGCGGGTTGGTGCAGGGTGCCGATGGAGCGGTTGTTGAACCGGATCTCCCGGACGCGTCCGAGCCCGTCCACGTCGATCAGCGGCCGGTGGGCGCGCAGCTCGGTGCGGGCGTCGGCGAAGGCGAACTCGACGGGTACGCGGGTCAGTACGGCGAAGGCGTCCGGGTCCTGCGCGCGCAGCAGCGCCGCGGCGTGGAAGCCGTCGACGAGGCCCGAGTCCCCGCCCCGCGCCTCGTTGTTCAGGCAGTGCAGCAGCTGGAGCGTGGGCACCGGGTCCCGGTACGGGTTGTCCGTGTGCGGGGTGATCCGGGCGCGGGTGAAGGCGAGGTTGTTGGGGTCGGCCTCGACCCGCACCTCGAAGAGTTCGCCGTAGTTCGTCTCGCGCACGAAGCCGAAGGTCCGCGCCACGTCCAGCACCATCCGGTCGCGGGGCGGGACGCCGCGCAGGAGGGCGAAGCCGAGCCGCGACACGCTCTCCAGGGTCCCTTCGCGCACCCGGCGGTCGCCGATGTAGGCGTCCCAGGAGGCCTCGGGCAGCCGCCCGCGCAGATCGGCCGCGGTCCACAGCTCCTTGTCCGCCTCGGTCCGGCCGTCGCCCGGGTGGGGCGGGCCGCCCGCGCCGGGTGCGTGGGCGGCGAGCCAGTCGGCGGGGTAGACGGAGCGGTGCCCGTCGGGCTCCCACACCACCTCGCGGCCGGGCCGGCCGTCGGCGGTGGGCATGTCCTCCCGGACCTCGCCCACGGCGAGCCCTTCGGGCAGGTCGGTGATCTGGAACAGCTTCTGGCCGTTGCGGGGATCGCGGCAGTCGGCGCAGGGACAGTTGTCGCGCAGCCAGAGCGCGGGCGGACGGCTGGTCTCCGTCGCGGTCATCGGGGCTCCCGTGGTCTTCGAAGGGGGCGGGGCGGGTGGTGAAAGTTGTATATACAACTCTGCCGACGGGCATGCTGGCAGGCGCGGGTGGCGGGGAGGTGGCGGCCGGATGTCCGGGAACCGTCGGCGGAACCGGATCACCCGGACGGTCGTCTGAGACCGCGTGGTGATGAAACGAAGAATCCTGGTCCTGCTGTTCGCCCTGCTCACGACCCAGTTGGGCTCGCTCGTCAACCCCGCGTGGGCCTGCGGATGCGGGGCGATGATCCCCGAGGGCTACGCGCGGATCGGGGTCGAGAAGGAGACCTCCGTCGTGCGCTGGGACGGCCGTACCGAACAGATCGTGATGCGGTTCGTCGTCCGCGGGGACGCGCCTCGGGCCGCCTGGATCATGCCGGTGCCCGGGCGGGCCGCGGTGGAGCTCGCCGACGGGGCCGTGTTCGACGAACTCTCCCGGCTGACCGCGCCGCAGAAGAGCACCCGCCACTACTTCTGGCCGCGCGAGGGCGACTGGCCCTTCGCCGCCCGCGACGGGGGCCGCATGGCCGGAGCCGCGCCCGGCGCCGGTGCGCCCCCGGTCGAGGTGGTGGGCCGGGAGCAGCTCGGCGACTTCGACGTCGCGCGCCTGACCGCGACCGACCCGGACGCGCTGCGGAACTGGCTGGAGGGCAACGGCTTCAAGCTGCCGGACGGCCTCGCCGCCGAACTGAAGCCCTACGTCGACCAGAAGTGGGAGTACGTCGCCGTCCGGCTCGCCCCGCGACAGCAGGGCAAGAAGCTCCAGGGCACCCTGGACCCGCTGAAGATCCGCTTCGACAGCGACCGGCTGGTCTACCCGATGCGGCTCTCCCGGACGGCCAAGACCCCGCAGTCCCTCGGCCTGTACGTGCTCGCGGACCACCGCATGGAACCCGGCTCCGCGATCGGCGGCTCCGCCCCGAAGGTGACCTTCGCCGGCAAGGTCGCCCCGGGTCACGGCCCGCTCGCCGAACTCGTGGGCGGTGCACCGGTGTTCCTTACAGCGATCGACCAGGAGTTCCCGCAGCCGGCCCGCATCGACGGGGACCACGAACTGCGCGCCGCCGCCAAGGACACCCCGTACCACCGGACGACCTACCGCTACGAGCTCCTCACGGTGGGCGACGGCATCCCGGTCTGGCTCCTGACGGTGTCCGCCGCCCTCGTCGCGCTGGCGGCCACGGCCTTCGCGGTGCTCCGCCGCCGAAGCCGCCGCACCGCCTCCGCCTAGGGTGACGCAGGTCACATTCCAGCCCTGTCACATCCCGCCGGGCTGCCGTGTCTCAGAGGTGTCAACACGGACAACGGCAAGGAGTGCACCATGGACGCCCGCCTCAACCTCTTCGGCAACCCGGTCGCGGCCCGATTCCTCGGACCCATCGTCGCGGCCGGCAAGCCGATCGCCGGCTCGACGCTGCCGGCCGCGACGCAGGAACTGGTGAAGATCCGCGCCAGCCAGATCAACGGCTGCGGCTTCTGCACCGACATGCACACCAAGGAAGCCGCGCACGCCGGGGAGACCCCGACCCGCCTCCACCTCGTCGCGGCCTGGCGCGAGGCCACCGTGTTCAGCGATGCGGAGCGCGCTGCCCTGGAGCTCGCCGAGCAGGGCACCCGCATCGCCGACGCGGCCGGCGGCGTCACGGACGAGGCCTGGGAGAACGCCGCCAAGCACTACGACGAGGACCAGCTCACCGCCCTCGTGTCCCTCATCGCCCTCATCAACGCCTTCAACCGCCTGAACGTCATGGTCAAGCAGCCCGCCGGCGACTACCAGCCCGGCCAGTTCGGGTGACGGGAAGCGCTCGGCCGACAGCCCCTAAACGGTCCGGGACCGCCAGAACGCGCACTGATGCTCCTCCCCGAAGGACGTACTCGGCCGCGTGGCCAGAGGGTTGAGGGTGAGCACGGTGCCGGTGCCGGCGCCGGTCCGGGGCCACCCGGGCTGGTCCGGCACGGCCGGGGCGCCGAAGCGGGCGAAGGCGCCCCAGTAGCGCTTCATCCGCGTGGCCAGCGCGACCTGGACCGGGGTCAGCGGCCGCTCGCCCATGGTGAAGTCGTGGAGATAGGCCAGCTCCGCGCTGTGCGCGTTCGACTCGTCCAGGCCCGGCACCTGCGCACCCGCCAGCGTGGGCGAATCCGGATCGTCGAACTCGTAGGCGTACGTCGGCACTTGGGCGGCGAAGAGCTGCGCCGTCCACGCCGTGTGGCAGGCGAAGGACGAGTCGGTCATGACGGCCGACAGCGCCAGGTACGGCGAACCGTGCGCGGCGACCGGATAGCGGGCCAGCACCTCCGCGCCCGCGGCCCCGTACTGCGCCAGGACCTGAGCGGAGTACTGCTCCGCCGTCAGGTGCGGCCGGCTCAGGGCCACGAAGAATCGCGCCTCGGAGCGGGTGCTCCCGATCAGCACCGGCACCTTGTTCCACGCCCCGCTCCCGATGGCCCGCGCGGGATCCACCGGCAGCAGCCCGTCACCGGACGCCGGACCCGAGGTGGGCAGCGTACGGGCGGCCTCGACCAGAGCCGGCCCCGGAGCGCCGCGCAGACATGCGGCGACGCCGGCCGGTTCCGCGCACCCCGCCCGCGCGGCGAAAGCCCGCGCCTCGGCCTCGGCCCGCGCGGGATCGGGCGTACGCAGCAGCGTGCAGGGGCCGCTCTGCAGCACGGCCCGGTGGAACAGGCCCGCGGCGGACGGCGCGGCCAGCAGCGCGCAGACGGAACCGCTGCCCGCGGACTGGCCGGAGATCGTGACGCTGCCCGGATCGCCGCCGAACGCGCCGATGTTCTCCCGCGTCCAGCGCAGGGCCGCGACCTGGTCCATCAGGCCGAAAGAGCCTGAGCGCAGGTCGTTCTCCCCGGCCAGCTCGGGCAGGCCCAGATAACCGAGCTGCCCCAGGCGGTAGTTGATGCTGACCACGACCGTCTGGGTGAGATCGGCCATGGTGCGCCCGCCGAACTGCGTGCCCGTCCCCTGGCTGTACGCACCCCCGTGCATCCAGACGATCACGGGAAGCCGGGATCCGGGACGGGCCGTCCGCGGCCGGTACACGTCCAGGTACAGGCAGTCCTCGCTGACGGCCTGCGGATCACGCAGCCCGAACGGCGAGAACTGCAGGCACGCGGGGGCCTGCCGGACGGCGTCCCGCACCCCGTTCCACCGCGGCGGCGGCTGCGGAGCCCGCAGCCGCGCGGCCCCGACCGGGGGAGCGGCGTAGGGGACGCCGAGGAACTCCTGCGCCCCGTCGTGTGCCTGGCCGCGCAGGACGCCCTGCGCGAGGGCCGCCACCGGGCGCGGTGCCGAGCCCGCTGCCGTCGCCGGCGGCGCCGGGACGACGAGCAGGGCCGCCAGCGCAAGAGCCGTACCGATCAGGGGTCTTGCCGACGCCGCCCGCGCGCCGGCCCACTACTCCCGCCCGCCTGGTGGGGGCGGGGGGCGGGGGGGGGGGGCGGCGGGGCCCCGCCCCCGCCCCCGGCCGTCCGGATGGGTGGGTTTACGGGCGAAGCCCCGCGATCAGGCCGGTGACCCGGGCCTGGTCGGCCGGGCCGGTGTTCCAGTCGGCGTTCATCGGGCTGACGGCGATCCGGTCGGCGCTCACGGCCTCGACGTCGCCGCCCTTGGCCGCGGGCTGCAGGGCCACCTTCACGGTGACCTTCCACGTGCCGTCGCCGGAGTCGGTGAAGCCGGGCTGGAGGAAGTTCTGCGGATCCTGGAAGGTCGCGGCCACGCCGGCGGCCTTGCCCTTGCCGTCCGCGCCGACCACGGGGTGGTTGACGTTGAGGCCGACCCCCTGGGGGAGCAGGGGGCCGGACCGTGCGCGTGCCCGCAGCCGGTCGATCAGCACGACGGCGAAGTCGAGCGTGGGGTCCATCGCGTTGACGGTGGTGACCGGGTCGGGCGCGCTCAGACCGCCGGTGCTCAGCGCGATGGCCGGCACACCGGACTCCAGTGCGGCGACGGCGCCGCCGACCGTACCGGAGTGGGTGGCGAGCCCGGCGACGTTCGGACCGAAGTTGGTGCCGGAGACCACCAGGTCGGGCGCCTTGCCGGCGAAGACCTCGGCCAGACCGAAGGCGACGGAGTCACCCGGTGTGCCGTCCACGGCCCAGACCTTCGGCTCGGGGTGCTTCACCGTGATGGAGGGCGCGCTCATCATCTTCGTACCCGTGCCGCTCTGGTTGGTGAGCGGGGCGACGATCGTGACGTCGTGCCCGGCCGCGGTCAGCCGGTCGAAGGCCTTCCGGATGCCCGGCGCGTTGTAGCCGTCGTCGTTGGTGAGCAGGATCCGCAGCGGGCCGGCGGGCGCGGTCTGCGGCGTGGCGGCGGCGGGTGCCGTGCCTGCCAGGGCGGGCGTGCACAGCACCAGGGCTGCCAGCGGCAGGACTCGCTTGCGTCTCACAGAGTGCTCCTTCAGAGGTGAGGGTCGGAAGGGAAGACCGGCGGGCGCGCGACCCTCGGCACGCGCCCGCCGGAGCTCAGCGCACGCTGCGGATCGGAAGGATGGCGAGCGCGCCGATCAGCGAGAGGGCGCCGCCGACGAGGAACAGCGGGGTGTAGCCGCCCAGACCGGTCACGACGGCCGAGGCGACGAAGGGGGCGATGACCTGCGGCCCGGCGTTCGCGATGTTCAGGACGCCCATGTCGCGGGCGGCGTCTTCGGCCCGGGGGAGGACCAGGGTGACGAGCGCGGTGTCGACGGCCATGAAGCAGCCGAAGGCCAGGCCGTTGAGCGCGCTGAAGACGAGCATGCCGGTCCAGGTCGGGCTGACCACGGGGACCACCATGACGAGCCCGGCGAGGGCGGCCGATACGCCGACGAACACCTTGCGGCGGTCCCACCGGTCGGACAACAGGCCGCCCAGCAGGGTGGACACGGCCATCGCGACCATGGACACCGGGGTGAGCACGGCCATCGCGGCGGGCGGGGTCAGTCCGGCCGGCAGGGCGATGTGGTCGTCGAGGATGTAGAGCTGGTAGCCGACGACGGAGAAGTAGCCGAGGACCATCAGGGCCCGGCCGATGAAGGCCCACCGGAAGTCATGGTGCGACAACGCCGAGAGAAAGGCGGCGAGTTGCCCGCCCTTGGGCCGCTCGGACGGGACCGGGGCGCGGGGGACATCACGGCAGAAGGCGGTGAGCAGCACCGCGGCCAGGGCGATGACGGCCCCGAAGACCAGATACCCGGTCCTCAGATGTTCCGAGGTCTGGGAGGCGATGAGCACGCCGGCCGTACCGCCGATGGGCAGGCCGAGCCCGACCAGGGCGGACGCGGTGCCACGGCGGGCGGCGGGAATGCGGTCGGGCACGATGGCGGTGACGGCCGCCTGGTAGATGTTCATCGTCGCCTGCACCAGGCACCAGCCGATGCCGACGAGGAGCGCGGTGCCGACGCTGCCGAGCAGGGCCAGTCCGGCGAGCGACCCGAAGGCGCCGCCGAGGATCCAGGGGTTGCGGCGCCCACTGCGGTCGGAGAGGGCACCGGCGACCGGGTTGAAGGCGGTCGCGAAGACCGCGCTGATCCCGCCGATCAGGCCGAGGACGGCGACTTTGCGGACGGGCTCGATCTCGGCGATCTGGAGCGGCAGCAGGACGGAGCCGACGCCCATGTAGACCGCCATCATGGCGGAGTTCGCGAAGAGCAGCAGGGGCAGCAGCCCCCGCCGACGGGGAGGTTCGGGAACCGCGGGGACCGGCGGACCGGCGGTTTCGGGCAGGGCCATGACGACTCCTCGGGGACCGAGCGGGAGGGAGGCGGCGGTGTAGCCGGCAGATGGCGGAAAGGCGGTTGTTACACGTGTCACCTTCGGCGCTGGACACTGTGTAGCACCCATTCCCGGGCCCCGCTAGAGCCTGAGCGCGCACGTTGCGCAGATCGTGACCCGCCGTGCGATGACGTGTAACCACAACTCCAGGCCACTGAACTGGGCGGATGTGTCGTAAAACCGTCTTGCCCTTGTGGCGACCGTCACGCCTCCGCCATACTCCGTGCCGCAGCGCGACCACCCCCCGCGCCGCCCTATCCCCGGTCCCCCTCGCGACCCCAGGCCCTGGCCTCTCACCCGGCTCCACGCCAGGTCGTCCTGTCATGCGCAAGGCCGGGCAACCGAAGCGGAACGCAGCCGGGGCCGGGTGTGTGCCGGGGCGCCCCCGCAGGGCGCCGAACGCAATAAGGCTGTCACTCTCCGACCCCTGGCCACGTTCGGCGCCCGAGGAGGTGCCCCGGCGCGCGCCCGGCCCCGGCGGCCTACACCCGGCACTGCACCCAGCGCCGGCGCCCCGCACCCGCTCCCGCTCCCCGCACCCGCTCCCCACACCCCCCTCCCCAGGCCCCGCCCAGGGAAGCCCACCTCGAAAGGCCCGCCATGCCGACTCACCGGCATCCCCTCCCGGCCGCCCCGCCCCGCCACGCCCTCGCCTCCGGGATCGCCCTCCTCCTCGTATCGCTGCTCGTGGCACTGTGGCTCCGCGTCTCCCCGCGCCCCGCCTTCCAGGCCCTCGACGACCAGTGGGCCGCCTCCGTGAACGCCTCCTCCGCCGATGGAGGCGGCGGCTGGGCCATCGTCCTGGACCGCCTCGGCGGCCCGTTCGGGCTGGTGCTGCCGCTCGCGCTCGTCGGCTGCCTCTGCGTCTACGGCCGCTGGCGCTCCGCCCTCTTCGTCTTCACCGCCGCCGTAGGCGCCAACGTCCTGGTGGTCCTGCCCCTGAAGCAGTTCGCCGACCGGCCGCGTCCGCCGCACCCGTGGGTCCTGGTCAACGACGGCTCGTACCCCTCCGGCCAGGTGTTCAGCGCGGTGATCCTCGTGGTCGCGGTCGCCGTGGTCGTGTTCCGGCCGCGTGCGCGCCGCTGGTGGTGGGCGGTCGGTGCCGTGTACGTCCTCGCCATGATGGGCAGCCGGACCTGGCTGCACGCCCAATGGCTCAGCGACACCTTCGCCGGCGTCCTGCTCGGCGTCGGCACCGGCCTGGTGCTGTGGCGTGCCTTCGAGCCGCTCCTCCGTACGGAAGCCGAGCGCATGGCCTCCAACAGCCTGTGGCTGTAATGCCCGGGCCATCACATGTCGCACAATTGACGATCGCGAAAAGCGCGCAATATCATCACGTCGGCGCGCACCCCTCCGCGCACCGAGGAAGGATCGACTCATGGCCCACTCCCCAGCCGAGGACCCCACGCTGGTCGACCTGCCCGCAGGGCGGCTCCGCGGCACGCTCGAAGGCGGCCTCGCCGTCTTCCGGGCCGTGCCCTACGCCGCACCGCCCGTCGGCGACCTCCGCTGGCGGCCCGCGCAGCCGCACCCCGGCTGGGGAGGGGTGCGGGACGCCACCGCCGACGGCCCCAGCGCCCCGCAGATGTACCAGGAGGGCGGCGACCCCGTGCTCGGCGGGCACGGGTCGCCCCCCTTCGACGAGGACTGCCTGACCCTCAATGTCTGGGCCCCCGCCACAACCCCCGCCACAACCCCCGCCGCCGACGGCGCCCGCCGACCGGTGCTCCTCTGGATCCACGGCGGCGGCTTCGTCTCCGGCTCCGGATCGCTCCCCGGCTACTCGGGCGAGACCTTCGCCCGCGACGGCGACCTCGTCGTCGTCAGCATCAACTACCGGATCGGGCCGCTTGGTTACCTCTACCTCGGCCCGCAGGACGGCGAATCCGGCCCGGGCGACGCCAACCACTGGCTCACCGACCAGCTCGCCGCCCTCCGTTGGGTGCGCGAGAACATCGCCGCGTTCGGCGGCGACCCCGACCGCATCACCGTCGCCGGACAGTCGGGCGGCGCGGTGTCCACCGCCGCGCTCGCCGGGCACCCGGAGGCCCGGGGCCTGATCCGGCGCGTGATCCTGCAGAGCCCGCCCTTCGGCCTGGACCTCCCCACCCCGGACGCCTATCTGGAGCGCACCGCCGCCTACCTGGAACTGGCCGGCGCCAAGAACGCCGAGGAGCTGCGGGCCCTGCCCTGGCCCGCGCTGATCGGAGCGGGCGGCGGGCTCTTCGCGCAGACGATGCGCTGGGGGTACTGGCCCACGCCCTTCCTGCCCGTGATCGACGGAAACACCCTGCTCCGCCATCCCGCGCAGGCCCTGCTGCACGGACCGGCGGCCGACATCGACGTCATGATCGGCTGGACGCGCGAAGAGGCCAACTTCGGCTTCGCCCTCGACGAGGGGTACGCCGCCGCCACCCGCGACCGGGTGACGAGCCGCATCGCGGAGACCTTCGGGGCCGAGGCCGCGCCCGGAGTGTACGCGGCGTACGAGTCAGTCCGCCCCGGCGCCCGGCCGGCCGACGTGCTCATGGATCTGATCAGCGACGAGCTGTTCCGCGTTCCCTCCGTGCGACTGGCCGAGGAACGGGCCGAGTTGGGCAGGCCCGTCTGGGCCTACCAGTTCGACCTGCCCACGCCCGCCTACGAAGGCCGGCTCGGCGCCGCGCACTGCCTCGAACTCCCCTTCGTCTTCGACAACTTCGACCAGTGGTCGCACGCCCCCTTCCTCGCCGGGCTCGCCCCCGCCGTCCGCGACGGCCTCGCCCACGCCATGCACCGGGCCTGGATCGCCTTCGTCCGCACGGGCGACCCGAACCATCCGGGCCTGCCGGACTGGCAGCCGTACGACACGCACGCCCGCACCACGATGCGCTTCGACTCGGTCGTGACACCCCTCGGCGACCTCGCAGGAACCTCCCGGCTCCTGCACGAGTCCACCCGCCCCGACCGCCCCTCCACCCACACCCCGTCCCCCTAGCGCTCTGCCCCGGCCCCAGACCTAACTCGTGTAACCTGAAAAGAGGGCGCGCGCCGACCGGATGCGCGCCGAGCACGAGGAGCGTCGAGGGACGTCATGGCCAAAGACACGCACGTCCGCGCATCCATCACCAGCGCCGACGTGGCCCGCCTCGCGGGGGTCTCGCGCGCCACCGTCTCCTTCGTCCTGAACGACACCCAGGGCCACCGGGTCAGCGACACCACCCGTGCCCGGGTGCTCGACGCGGCCGCGCAGCTCGGCTACGTACCCCACGCCGCCGCCCGGTCCCTGCGCGCCGGCCGCAGCAACCTGGTCCTCATGCCCGCGTCGATCTCCGCCATCGGCCGGCTCGTCAGCGACTGGGTCGACGACCTGCACAGCGAGCTCGACCGCCACGGCTACACGGCCGTGCTCCACGCGGGCCGCTTCGCCGATTCCCTCGACGCCGCCCGGGCCTGGGCCGAACTGCGCCCGGCGGCCGTCGTCGCCCTCGACGGGGACCGCTTCACCGCCGAGGCGGCCCGACTGCTGGGCCGCGCCGGAGTGCGCGGCCTGCTCGCCTTCGCGGCCAACCCCGTCGAGGGCGTGTTCACCATCGGTTTCGACCACGCCCGGATCGGCGCCACCGCGGCCGAGCACCTCATCGCCCGCGGCCGGACCCGGATCGGCGTGGTCATGCCCACCGAGCGCGGCCTCGGCACGCTCGCCGAGCCGCGCCTCGCGGGCGCCGAGTCGGTCGCCGCCCGCCACATGGCCACCGTGACCCCGGTGGAGCTGTCCTACACGCGGGAGTCCGCGACCGCCCTCGCCCGCCGGTGGCGCGACCTCGGCCTGGACTCCGTCTTCGGCTACAACGACGAGTACGCGGCCCTGCTCCTGCACGCGCTCCAGGCCGAGGGCATCGCCGTCCCGGACGAGGTCGCCCTCGTCGGCTCCGACGACCTCGTCCTCTCCGCCTTCCAGCAGCCCGCGCTCACCACCGTCCGGCTGGACCTGCCGTCGGCCGCGCGGATCGCCGACGTCGTGCACGAGCTGATCGAGACCGGCACGGCACCGTCCGTACCGGCCATCGAGGCCGTGCTCGTCGAGCGCCGGACGTCCTGAGGGGCCGGGGGAAGCAGGAGCCTCCCCCGGCCCCGGCCGGACCGCGTCCCGTTACACGGCAGCGCGTTCCGGGGCGCCCGCGGCCGCCCCCCGACGGTCGTGGACACGTACGCCTTCCCGGGCCAGCGCTGCCCGGCACAGCCACCACGCCAGCAGTCCCGCGCCCGCACCGGCGGCGGCCCCGGCCGCGGTGTCGCTGAGCCAGTGCGCGTGCAGCCACGTACGGCTCCACATCATGGCCAGCGTGAAGGCGGTGCCGGCCAGCCACCACGCGCGCCGCCGGGCGGCCGGCACCAGCAGGGCTCCCACCAGGACGACGAGCAGGGCCGCGGTGGCCGCGTGTCCGGACGGGAAGGACCCGTGGTCGACGCGGACCAGGGGGTTCGCCGGGCGCGGCCGGTCCACCAGGTGCTTGAGCCCCTGGACGACGACCATGTTGCCGCCGACGTAGACGAGGAAGAGGAAAGCGGCGGAGACCCGGCGCCCGCGCACGAGCAGCAGCACCAGCAGCGCGACCGGGACGATGGCGCCGAGCGGCCCGCCGAACCAGTTCAGGGCCGCGGCGAGGACGGCGTACGGCCCCTCGTGCGGGCCCCCCATCCAGGTCAGCCAGCGGTCGTCCAGGCGCTGGAAGGGCGGATCGGTGATTTCCGAGCGGACGACGAGGGCCGACAGGGCGGCAGCTCCCAGGAGCAGGAGGCCCAGGACGAGGACCGGGACGCCGGGGCCGTGCGGGGCCTCGGCGCGGTGGCGCGGGTCCGGCGCGTGGGGCGCGTGCGGCGCGTCGGGTCTGTGGGGCGGGGTGGTGGCGTGGTTCATCGGTGCCTCTCGCGGCCGTGCGTGTGCTGAGGGGACGCGGGGGCGCGGGCCCGATGGGCGCCGCGCCCCCGCGGGGTGGAGCGAAGAGGGGGGTCAGACGCCCGCGTCGAGGTGCGCGGCCAGGAAGGCGACGCTCTCCGCGACGATCCCGGCGATGTCCGGCGAGCCCAGGAAGATGTGGTCCGCACCGTCCACCGGCCGCAGGGTGACCTCGCCCCCGCCCGTCCGCAGGGCCTCGGCGAGCACCTCGCTCTGGCTGTACGGGACCAGGCCGTCCTGGGTTCCGTGCACCAGCAGGAAGGGCGGCAGGTGCGGGCCTCCGGCGTACGTGACCGGGCTGGCGGTCCGCGCCAGCGCGGGGCGCTCGGCATCGGTGCCGCCGAGCAGGGACACGTACGGGTCGGGGAAGTCGGCACCGGTCGGCATCATCGCCGGCATCGGGTGGGCCGCCAGGGCTTCGAGGTCGGAGCAGCCGTACCAGTCGACGACGGCCCGGACCCCGGTCTCCCCGGAGCCGACACCGGCCGTGCCTTCGAGCGCCGCGCCGTCCGGGGTGCCGGAGCCGACGAGGCCCGCGAGCGCGGCCAGGTGGCCGCCGGCCGACTCGCCCCAGACGCCGATCCGGTCCGGGTCGATGCCGAGCTCGCCGGCGAACGCGCGGACGTAGCGGATCGCGGCCTTCACGTCGTGCAGCTGGGCGGGGAAGGGGGCTTCGAGGCTGTGCCGGTAGTCGATGGAGACCAGCGCGAGCCCGGCCGCCAGCACCGCCCCGTGCAGCAGCGCGGCGGGCACGGTCGGCGGCGGGTAGCGGCGGTCGCCGTCCAGCCAGCCGCCGCCGTGGATCCACACGACCGCGGGGAACGGCCCGTCGCCGGCGGGCACCTGCACGTCGAGCAGCCGGGGGCGGTAGCCGGGCGTGGTGGCGTACGTGACCCCGTCGAAGCGGCGGACGCCGTCCGGGCCGGTCACGGGAGGCACGGGGGACTGGTACGGCGGGGGCGGCCAGGTCATGTCGGAGAGGTCGAACACGGCCGGGGGCGATTGGGTCATTGCGGCCCTCCAAATCGGGCGCGGCCAGGGTGGCCGACGGGTCCAAGTGCGGGCTCTGGTTTCGTGCGCTTTGTCCGAAATCCTTGCGCGGGCCACCTGAGCGGACTTACGGTGTTACACGTGTTACCAGAACTCTAGCGACGCATTTCCGCTGACTACAAGCCCGGAGGCGGTCTGACTTCCGGGCCGGTTACACGAGCCACCCCAGTGGAGGCGTCGCCCTTTCCCTCCGGGAGCGCGTCATGCTCACCACCACCAGCGCCGCCGGCGCCACCAGCGTCATCAGTGCCGCCGCGATCCCCGCCCGCGGTGGCAGCAGGAACTTCACCCACTGGGTCTCCGATCCCGTGGCCGCGACCGTCCCCCAGGTCAGGGCCCGGGTGCGCGCCGCGCTCGAAGGGTGGCGCGTGTCCGCCGAGGAGGCGGACGTCCTCCTGCTGGCCGTGAGCGAACTCGTCGGCAATGTCGTCCGGCACGTGGGCGCCGGCCGGATGCGGGTGGGCGTGGCCTCCGGCGGTGGGTGGCTCCGGCTGGAGGTCGCCGACCAGGGGGCGGCCCTGCCCCGGCTGCCCGCACCTTCCGCGATGGTCGACCCGGATTCCGAAAGCGGCCGCGGACTGCTGCTCGTACAGCTGCTGGCCGCCGGTCTGGGCGGGCAACTCGCCCTCACTGTCGATGAGTTCGGCAAATCCGTCCGCGTCCGCATCCCGGTCTCCCGGATGCAGTCGCGAGCCGGTGCCGTCGAGGAACGTTGACGGACGCCGCGTGCCGAACGCCCTCGCTCCCGCCTCCCTCCCCGCCGCTCCCTGATCGAGGTGCCGCCGCATGGAGCTCTCCCCTTCCGCACACACCGATTCCTTCTGCCGGGACGGGCTGCCGCCTTCCGCCCTGTGGCCCGAACTGCACTTTGACCTACCGGAGTTGGCCTACCCCGACCGGCTCAACTGCGCCCGCCGGCTGCTCGACGACGCCGTCGCGCAGCACGGCCCCGACCGCCCCTGCCTGCTCACCCCGACCGAACGCTGGACCTACGGCGAGCTACAGCTCCGGGCCGACCAGGTAGCCCAGGTGCTCACGGAGGACTTCGGCCTCGTCCCCGGCAACCGCGTCCTGCTGCGCGGCCCCAACAACCCCTGGCTGGTGGCCGCCTGGTTCGGCGTCCTGAAGGCCGGCGGCGTCGCCGTCACCACCATGCCGCTGCTGCGGGCCGCCGAACTCGCCGAGCTCCACGACATCAGCCGGCCCGCGGTCGCGATTTGCGATCACCGCTACGCGGGGGAACTCCAAGCGGCCCGCCTCCCCGGGCTGACGCTCCTCACGTACGGCGGCCCGGAGCCGGCGGACCTGACCGCGCGCTGTGCCGTCAAGGAGGGCCGCTTCACCACCGTGGCCACGGCCGCCGACGACGTGGCGCTGATCGCCTTCACCTCCGGCACCACCGGCCGCCCCAAGGCCACCCTGCACTTCCACCGCGACGTGCTCGCCAACGCCGACACCTTCTCCCGGCACGTCCTGAGGCCCCGCCCGGACGACGTCTTCACCGGCACGCCGCCGCTCGCCTTCACCTTCGGGCTGGGCGGACTGGTGGTCTTTCCGCTCTCCGTCGGAGCGACGGCCCTGCTGGTCGAGCAGGCGACCCCCGAGCGGCTGGCCGACCTGGTCGTGGAGCACGGCGTGACCGTGCTCTTCACCGCGCCCACGGCCTACCGCGCGATCCTGGCGGCCGGGGCCGCCGGCCGGCTGGCCGGCCTGCGCCGCTGCGTGTCCGCCGGGGAAGCCCTGCCCGCCGCGGTGTGGCACGAGTTCCATGCCGCGACCGGGCTGCGCATCATCGACGGCATCGGCGCCACCGAGATGCTGCACGTCTTCCTCTCGGCGGCCGACGAGGAGATCCGGCCGGGCTCCACCGGCCGCCCGGTGCCCGGCTACCGCGCCGCCGTCGTCGACGAGCACGGCGCGCCCGTCCCCGACGGGCAGCCCGGCCTCCTCGCGGTCACCGGACCCACGGGCTGCCGCTACCTGGCGGACCCGCGCCAGACCGCGTACGTGAGGAACGGCTGGAACATCACCGGCGACACGTACGTCCGCGACGCGGAGGGCTACTTCTGGTACGTGGCGCGCAGCGACGACATGATCGTCTCCTCCGGCTACAACATCGCAGGCCCCGAGGTCGAGAAGGCGCTCGCCACCCACCCCTACGTCGAGGAGTGCGGTGTGGTCGGGGCCCCGGACGAGCGGCGCGGGACGATCGTCAAGGCCTATGTGGTCCTGCGCGCGGGGACGCCGGCGGGGGAGGCGACGGTGCGGGAGCTCCAGGCGCACGTCAAGCGGGCCATCGCCCCGTACAAGTACCCGCGCGCGGTCGTCTTCGTGACGGAACTCCCGCGCACGGGCTCGGGAAAGCTCCGCCGTGCCGAGCTGCGGCGCCTGGGCTAGCCCGAGCAAAGACCCGGGGCTCCGCCCCGCACCCCGCGCCTCAAACGCCGGCGGGGCTGGATTTATCGGGGCTCCGCCCCCAGACCCGCGCCTCAATCGCCGGCGGGGCTGGAGTGGTCAGCCTGCGCTCGTACGTGCCGCACGGTGGGCTGGATTGCCCGTAGGGCAATTTCAGCCCCGCCGGCGTTTGAGGCGCGGGGTCTGGGGCGGAGCCCCAGGTCTTTCAGCCCGTCCGGCGTTTGAGGACCGGGTCCGGGCAGGGCCCGGGGAACGGGGAAGGGCGGGTAGGGGACCGCTCCGCGCAGCGGCGAACCCGCGCCCCGGGGGGCCTCCGGTACCCCCGTTCAGAGCCCCGCCCCCGATCCCGGCAGGATGATCGTGACCCCACCCCCCGGCGCCGAACCCATCGCCGCGAGCGCCCCCGGCGCCCCGGCCAGCGGGATCGTCGCCGTGACCAGCAGGTCCGGCCGCAGCACCCCCGCCCGAACCAGCTCCATCATCGGCGGGTACGCGTGCGCCGCCATCCCGTGGCTCCCCAGGATCTCCAGCTCCCAGCCGATCACCCGCTCCATCGGCAGCGCCGCCCCGCCGCCCAGCGCCGCCGCCGGCAGCAGGCCCACTTGGACGTGCCGCCCGCGCCGCCGCAGCCCGCCCACCGACGCCGCGGCCGTCGCCGCCGACCCCAGGGCGTCCAGCGAGAGGTGTGCGCCCCCGCCGGTCAACTCCCGTACCGCTTCAGCCGTGTCGCCGACGGCCGCGGCGTCCACGCAGTGCGCCGCCCCGAACGTCCGCGCCAGCTCCAGCGCCGCCGGCGCGGTGTCGACGGCGACCACCCGCGCGCCCGCCGCGGCCGCGATCATCACCGCGGAGAGCCCCACCCCGCCGCAGCCGTACACGGCGACCCACTCGCCCGCCGCCACCCTGCCCCGCGCCACCACGGCCCGGAACGCCGTCGCGAACCGGCAGCCCAGCCCGGCCGCCGTCGCGTACGACAGTTCCCCGGGCACCGCCACCAGATTGACGTCGGCATGGTCGAGGGCCACGTACTCGGCGAAGGATCCCCAGTGCGTGAACCCGGGCTGCGTCTGCCGCCGGCACACCTGGTGGTCGCCCGCCGCGCATTCGGCGCAGCTGCCGCAGGCGCAGACGAACGGAGCCGTGACCCGGTCGCCGACCCGCCAGTTGGCGACACCGGCCCCCACCGCCTCGACCACACCGGCGAGTTCGTGCCCGGGGACGTGCGGCAGCACGATGTCCGGGTCGTGCCCCATCCACCCGTGCCAGTCGCTGCGGCAGAGCCCCGTCGCCTCGACGCGCACGACCACCCCGCCCGCCGGCGGACGCGGATCCGCCACCTCCCGGACCTCGGCCGGCTTTCCGTACTCCTCGAAGACCACCGCGCGCACGGTTCCGCCCTCCGCTGTCGACTGCCCGGCACGCTACCGGTCAGGGCGCGGCGCCGCCCCCGGCCCGGGCGAGCGCGAGGACGCCGGCGCAGATCAGCGCGATCCCCAGCAGTTGGGGGAGCACCCACCACCCCGTCCGCAGGTGCTCCTCGTACAGCACCACGCCCAGCGCGACGCTGACGGTCGCGTCGCCCAGGGTCAGCGCGGGCTGGGAGGCGACCAGCGGTCCGCCCTGCATGGCGTGTTCGAGCAGGAGCAGGGCGCAGATACCGGTCGCCGCGAAGGCGTACGTCTGCCACGCGCTCAGGAACGGGCCGAGACCCCCTTCGCCGAGCAGCTTGACCGAGTCCTTCATCAGGGCGGCGGTGAGCGCGTAGCAGACGGCGGTGGCGGCGCCCAGACATCCGGCCCGGGCCCGGCCCGGCGGCCGGCGCAGCCCGGCCACCGCGAGGGCCAGGGCGACGAGCGCGCACGAGGCGAGCGCCGGGGCCCACCGGTCGGGCGGTACGTGCGTCCGGTTCCCGGAGGGCGCGGCCGCCGCCAGGGCCAGGCCCAGCCCGGCCACCACCCCCGCCACGGCCAGCCACAGCGCCGCGGGCAGCCGCCGCCGCGCCGCCGCCGAGGCGATCAGCAGCGCGAGCGGCAGCTCCAGTACGAACAGCGGCTGTACGAGGACCAGCGCACCGGTGGCGAGGGCGATGGCCTGCCCCACCCCGGCCGCGATCACGGCCAGGATCCCGGCGATCCACACGGGCCGCCGCAGCAGGTCCAGGATCAGCCCGGGGCGGAAGCCGGAGCTCTGGGGCACGGTGAGCGCGGCGCGCCGCTGGAGCACGGTGGCCAGCGCGTTGCTGAACGCCGCGAACAGCGCGCAGAAGACCGGCAGGACGAGGCCCATGCCCCGATCCTCACGGATCCCGCTGCCCGTCGGTGCCACGACACCCCCGGCCGGACCCGTCCGGCCTCAACCGACCACGTGCATCCGGTCGAGCGCGAGTTCGAAGGCGGTGGGTTCGACCTTCATGGCGCCCCCGAAGGGGTAGTTGAACTCGTAGACGATCAGCAGCATGAACCCCACGGTCAGCGCGAGGCAGAACACGACGAAGCAGTGGATGCGCAGACTGGTCATCCCGAACATGCAGCCGAACCCGATCGTGACGAACGCGCCGACCAGCAGGGCCGCCCACAGCAAGGGCGGCACTCCGGCGTTCGCCGCCTCGTTCACCCGCTCCCGGCGCGCGTCGCCCAGTTGCGCGACGGCCTCCAGCGCGACCTGGTAGCGGGCCTGTTCGGCAGCGGTGGAGGGCGTGCGCGTGCTGACGTAGTCGCGCAGCTCGGTGAAGAGGGCCCAGGCGGTCGGACTGGCCTGCTGCCGGCTGAGGCGCGGCCATTCCTCGCGGATGACGACGGTCGTGTACGCCTCGTTCAGCCTGCGCAGTTCACCGTGCTGCGGCTCCGGGAGCGAACGGCCGTACCAGGAGATCTGGAGGAGGGCGTTGGTCTCCGTGTAGGTGTTGTCGTGAGCGCGGGCCCGGGTGTCCCAGACGCCGACGACGACCATGGCGAGGACGACGGCGTAGATCACGCCGATCTCCCCGTACACCACACCCAGCACGGTGTTGTGCCGCTCGCGGCGCTCGGACGGCAGGACGCGGGAGACCCCGAAGACCGCGGCCGTGGCCAGGGCGGCGCCGAGGACGAGGACGAGCGTGCCCGTCACCGGCATGGACAGGCCCCCCGTCGCGACGTTCGATCCGCCCCCTCCATGGTGCGGGCGCATGCCTGTCGCGGGCCATTCCCCTACCGGGTGAAGCGGGTTCGCCCGGCCGCCCGCCGCAGCGCCAGCGCCGCCAGGGCCTGCGGTGCGCCGGCCTGGCCGCGGATCCCGGGGAAGGCGTTGATGTCGACGATCAGCGGTGTGCCGTCGCCGGTGTCGATGACGTCCACGCCGTAGACGTCGAGCGAGAACACCGCGCCGGTCCGGCGCACCAGATCGGCCCATCCGGCGGGCAGTTCGTCCACGGCGAGCGGCCGGGTGGGGCCGCGCCCCCCGGGCGAGAGCTCGGAGCGGCGCAGGGCGGAGAAGACCTGGTCCCCGATCGCCCACAGCTTGTGGTCCCAGCCGCTGTTGGGCGCGAATGCCTGGACCACGACCGGCTCGCGCGGCCAGTCCGCAGCCAGCTTCTCCAGCCCCGCCGGGTCGTCGACGCGTGCGACCAGATCGCCGCGGTAGCTGTACCGGCTCTTGACCACCACCGGGCCGGCGGGCGAGGCGCCGGGCGCCCAGGCCGAGAGGGAATCGAAGGTACGGGTCGCGGCGAAGGGCAGACCGGCCCGCAGCGCGAGCTCCGCCATCTCCGTACGGTCCTGGCACAGCCCGGTCGCCGCGGCCGAGTTGACGACGGGAACGCCCCGCCGCTCCAGATCCCGCGCCAGCCCCAGCGCGTGCGGGGTCTTCGACTTCAGCAGGTACACGTCGGCGGGGGAGAGGAGGGCGTCCCCCGGTGCGAGCGGGTCGAGCACCTCGACGGCGTGATCGGGCGCCAGCAGGGCCGCCGTGCCCGCGAGCAGCGGATGGCCGGGTTCCGGCGTGATCAGACCGATCCTCACGCGCCGTCACCCGCCCGCGCCGATGCCTGTACCGGGATGGAGACGGGCAGCGTGTACGGCCGCGGCGACGGCGCGGACGGGGGCGGCGAGCCGCCCGTGCGCGCCAGCCCGAGCACCGCCCGGGCCACCCGCGCCGCCGCGTCCGGCACCTGACGGAAGCTCGGGAAGTCGTTGACGTCGACGACCACGGGCCCGTCCGGCCCCAGCAGCACGTCCACCCCGTACAGGTCGAGCCCGTACACCGCCCCCACCTGCGCGGCGATCGCCGCGACCTCTGCGGTCAGCGGCACGCGGCGCTCCCGCATCGAGGGGTCCGGGTGCAGCGGGGAGCAGCGCTCGGTCGCGAACAGCTCCCCGCCGACCCCGTACACCTTGATGTCGGTGCCCGAGTTGGGCACGTACGGCTGGGCGATGAGCATGCCCTCGCCCGCGAGCTCGGGGAGCATCGCCGCCAGCCGCTCCGGCGAGGACACCAGGTGCACGGCCCGTCCGGAGCTGCCGTCGGCCGGCTTGACGACGAGCGGGTACTCCGCCGCCGGTATTTCCGCGAGCAGCTCGGGGCAGGCCGCCGCGTAGGTCGGGGGCAGCGGAAGTCCCCGGGCGCGGCCGATGGCGGCGGCCAGCGCCTTGTCCCGGACGCCCCGGATCGACCGTGCGTCGTTGACCGTGGTCAACCCGGCGGCGGCCGCGGCCTCGAGGAGGGTCAGCCCCGGGCCGCCGGAGACCGTCTTGAGCACCCAGGCGTCGTGCGTGCCCGCGTGCACCGCCTCGGTCATGCGCAGCAGCGAGCCGCCCGGCCGCACCACATCGACCTGGTGGCCCCACGCGGTCAGTTGCCGGATCACCTCGTTCGGCATGCCGTCGTGGCGGTAGTGCTCCTCCACCAGGAAGCAGAGCCTCATGGACCTTCCCCATATTCCCCGGACGTCCGCCGATCCCGTCCGGCGAGTTGTGACGTCACAGGATGTCATGGACCGCAATGTGATGATCGTCCCGCGTCGGCGGCGCCCCGTCCGGGCGCACGGCGCGACCGGGCGGGACACCCGCAGGCCCCCGCCGTCACTCCTTGTACGTCGTCGTGGCCAGCGCCGCGTCCCGCACCTCCGGCTCCGGATGGCGCCGCAGCGCCCTCAGCTGCGCGCGCCACTCCGGCGGCCAGTCGTGGCGCCACCCGACGCCCCCGAGGATCGCCGCGGCGAACAGCCCCGTTGCCGTCTCCCCGTCGTCCGCGAGGGTCCGTACGAGTTCCAGCGTCCCGGCCGCGTCCGGCACCGGGTCCGCGCTCTTGTGGCGGTGGCCCACCACTACCGCGGTGGCCGCGGCCATCACCGGCCGGCCCTCGTGCGCCGCGGCCAGCTCGCGCAGGGCCGCCAGCCGCGCCGGCGCCGGCGCGTGCGGGTCGACCGTGCGGACCAGCAGCTCCACCCGCATGCCCGTCAGGGACGGCTCGCCGGCCAACTGCCCGGCCAGGGCGGTGACCAGGCCGGTGTCGTCGCCGAACGCCTGCGTCGTCAGCCAGCGCAGCCGCTGCCGCGCGGGGAGGTCGCCGTCCTCCTCGGCCTCCGGTCCTTCCCCGGCCCGTACGGCGGCCAGCAGGGGCTCGACCGTACGGTGGAGGAGGCTGCCGGGGGCGGCCCCGCCGACCGGGTGCTCCAGCCCCGACACCGCGATCTCCCCCAGTACCTGCGCCGCGCCCCGCCAGCTCCGGTCCCGGCGGGACAGGTCGCAGACCGCCGCCCGGACCGCTTCGCCCGCCCCGGGCGCGTAGGCGATCCACCGGGGCAGTACGTGGACCGCCAGGGCGGCCGCCTGCCGGTCGGCCGCGGTCGCGAGCGCGGCCACCAACTCCCCGTAGCGGCTGCGGAACTCCGGTGCGACATCGAGCGGCTCGGTCCGCAGGACCGCCTGCCGCGCCGCCGGGCCGCCGGTGGCGGCCGCGGCCTCCATCAGCTCCCAGGCCGCGTCGAAGGCGAGCAGCCGGGGAGCCAGGGCCACGGCCGCGGCCAGCACGTCGGGATGGCCGTCCCTGGCGAGGCCGGCCCGCGCCAGCATCCGCGCCGCCCGGCCCGGCGGCAGGAAGCGCACCGCGAGCCGCAGGGCCTCCTTCCGGCTCGTCACCTTCGCGTCCCCGGCCGGGTCCAGCAGGCCGTCGAGCAGCTCCGCCAGCCGGTCCGGCGCCGTCCCGGCCGCCGCGCGGCCGGCCGCGTACACCGCCACGCGGGCCCGGTCGCCGGAGGCCTGCGCGAGCAGCTCGTCGAGCGCGGCCGCGGGTTCGTCGGCCCGTGCGCAGGCACCGAGCGCGGCCTCCGCGAGCACGGCCTGCTCCGCGCCCGCGTGGCGTCGTACGAGGGCCGGGCCCAGGTCGGGGATGCGCGCCGCCCCGCGGAGCACGGCGGCCCGGGACCGCGGGGTCCGGGACTCGTCGGCGACGACGGCCCCGGCGAGCCGGGCGGCCGCCTCCTGCTGCCGCGGCAGCCACCGGTCCGCGTGGGCGAGTTCGGGCAGCGGCCGGTCGGCCCCCTCCCGGAGGAACCGGCCGAGCGGCGGATGCGTGCCGAGCAGGCCGTCCAGCAGGTCGGTGCGCTGCGCGGACAGCACCTCCCGTACGGGCCTCAGCGCGGCGGCGGACGGCTCCCGGGCCAGCAGCTCCGCGACCCGGTCGCCGCGGGTGGCCGGGTCGCGGAGCCAGACCCGGGCGAGGTCGGGGAAGTCCGCGTCGTCGCACCGCCGCAGTGCTGCGGCGAGCAGCTCCTGGACCTCGGGCATGGCGCGGCCCCGCTCGCCGAGGAACTCCACGAGCTCGACCAGCAGCCGGTGGTCGCCCTTGTCGGCGGCCCGGTCGACCCAGGGGCGCAGGGCGTCGAGGAGTTGCCGGTCGCGGGCGCGGGGCAGGGTGTGGAACAGGTACGCGCCGGGGATGCGGCCGCTGTCGTCGGTGAGGAGGCCCAGGGTGTCCAGGGCCCAGCCGAGGAGGGCGGGGTCGAGGTCGGGGGCGGCGAGCACCGTGAAGACCAGCCGCTGGAGGCCGTTCCGGGTGGCGGGCGAGCAGTCGGGGGCGTCCAGGGCGTGCCGTGCGACGAGGCCCAGGGCGTCCGGCACGGCCTCGGCCGCGTGACTGCCGTCGGAGGGCGTGCCGTTGAAGAGGGACGCCGGGAGGCCGGCCAGCGCGTCGAGCGCGGCGCGGCGTACGGGGTCGCGGTCGTTGCGCAGCCGACGGGTCATCAGCGCGAGCACCTCGGCCAGCGCGGCGCGGTCCCGCGCGTGGCCCGCGTTCGCGACGAGGTGCTCCCAGCCGGCCGCCCGGACCAGCGCCTCGTGGTCCCCGACCGCGGCGAGCAGCCCGGACCGGGCCTCGGCGACCGGGAGATGGGCCAGGAGCGTGAGCCGGCCGGCGGCCAGGGGGTTCCCGGTCTCCTCGAAGGCGAGGGCGCGGCGCGCCTCGGAGATGCGGCGTTCCCGGGGGAGCGCCGCCAGCACGTCGGGCGGGAGCGACTCCTTCCGGGTGCCGGTGCCCCGCGTCACCTCGTCGTGGAACGCCGTGCGGCGGCCCGCGGGCATGGCGTTCAGCAGCGCGGCCAGGTGCCTCGACCGGTCCGCCCAGCGGCGCCCGAGGGCGGGCAGCGACGGCGGATCGGCCCGCACGATCCGGCGCAGTACGGAGGCCCGGGGGAGCAGCTCGCCCCAGCCGTTCTCGCGCTCGGGCGCCGTGATCCAGCGCACCAGGCGGTCGGCATCGGCCTCGGCGAGGTCGCCGAGCCGGTCCACGAGACGGCCCGGGAGGCGGCCGGGTCCGTACCGTTCCAGCAGGCCGAGGACCCGCTCGGGTGCGCCGGGCACGGCGGCGGCCACGGCCGGAGCCTGCCGCTCCCACCAGGCGGGGCGCAGGGTGAGCGGCAGCGCGGCGAGCTCGCTCTCCGCCCGGTCCAGCACCGGGCCCGGGTGGCGGCGGGCCAGCCGGGTCCAGTCGGCGACGGCCGGTGCCAGCTCGGGCAGCATGCGTGCCGTGAACTCCGGTCCGCAGGCGGGCAGGAGGGCGGCGGCCTCGCGGTCGCCCCACTGCTCGCGCAGCTCCCGTACCAGCCGCTCGGCGAGGGCCGGCCGCGATCCGGTCAGGAGGGGCTCGGCCAGCCGGCCGCGCAGGGTGGCCGAGGCGCCGGCGTAGGCCGCCGCGATGGCCTCGTCGGGCACGGGCAGCGTCCGCACGGCCCGCCGCACGTACCGGTGCACCACCGGGTCGGGGTCGGCCAGCCGTTCCGTGAGGTGGGCCGTGTGCCGTCCGGCGAGGGCTCCCAGGGCCGCCAGCCGGCGCTCGTAGCGCCCGCGGCCGGCCAGGTCGGCCAGTACGGGGGCCAGTCGGCCGGAGCGGGCGAGGTCGCGGGCGGTGGTGGCCATCAGGCGCAGCCGGAGCGCGTGGGGGAGCGGTTCGAGGGAGGCCAGCAAACGGTCCGCGTCGGGAAGGGTGGGCGACATGGCTTCATTCTTACGCTGCCCGAATTCACCCTCGCCGCCGCCCCCGGGGAGTTCCGCGGCAGGGCGATAATCGAATGTGCGGGCGTCCCGACTGCTGTTACGTTCATCGCGTGCCGAAGCTGAATCAGATCATCGCAGTGGAAAAGGGCGTCAAGTCCAAGTCCCTCCAGGAGCTCACCCAGGCTCACCACGACGTCCAGAAGCCCGCCCTGCTGGCCGGCATCTCGCGGACCTACCAGCCCAAGGACGAGGAGGGCGAGCAGCTGCCGCCCGAGTCCACGAGGGTCCAGGTCAAGGCGGAGGACGTGCTGCGGGCGACGGCCGGGACGCTGACGCGCCTGTTCGACGTGACGGCGACCAAGGACTGGGCGAACCGCACGGCGGTCGCCGACGTCGTCGTGGACGGCAGGGTCCTGCTGGCGGAGGTGCCCGTGCCCTATCTGCTCTTCCTGGAGAAGCAGCTGACGGACATGCACACCTTCGTACGGAAGCTGCCGGTGCTGGACGCCTCCGAGGCGTGGAGCCTGGACCCGTCCACGGACTCCTGGCGGACGGACCCGGTCCGCACCATCCGTACCAAGAAGGTGCCGCGCAACCACGTCAAGGCCGAGGCCACCGAGAAGCACCCGGCGCAGGTCGAGGTCTACTACGAGGACGTCGCCGTCGGGTACTGGACGACGGTGAAGTTCTCCGGCGCCCTTCCGGCCCGTCGCGTGAACGAGCTGCTGGACCGCGTGGAGAAGCTCCAGCAGGCGGTCAAGTTCGCCCGCGAGGAGGCCAACGGCACCGAGGTCACCGACCAGCGGGTCGGGGACGCGGTGTTCGGCTACCTGTTCGGGTAGCCCCATGATCGCCCCCTGTCGAGCGCAGGGGGTGCGCGAGAGCGCAAGCTGAAACTGAATGTCGAAGCTGAACAGGGGTGTCAGTTGGGGGTTCGAATCCCTCCCCCGGCACTACGAGCCGGGGTGGCCCAAGCCTGGCAGAGGCGGCCCCGTCAATCTCAGATTCTCGCTCCAGTCTCAGTATTCGCCGCCGAACACCGGATCGACCGAGCGCGGACGATCATCGACGGATGGGGGTTCAAGTCCCTCCTGCGCCTCTCTCGTGGCG
Organism: Streptomyces sp. NPDC059989; assembly: GCF_042736975.1. Classification (NCBI taxonomy): domain Bacteria; kingdom Bacillati; phylum Actinomycetota; class Actinomycetes; order Kitasatosporales; family Streptomycetaceae; genus Streptomyces; species Streptomyces sp. NPDC059989. The sequence continues at coordinate 222,024 of NZ_JBHWUO010000002.1, read as the reverse complement.
CGGTAGTTCAAAGGCAGAACACGGCGATCTAAGAATGATCCGCGGCTCTTAAACGCCGCCGGTGTGCGCAATTGGGTGGCAAACAGGAGCCCGGGAGCTGGACATGCTCCCGGGCTCCGTCACGTTCCCGTGTCCTCCCCGTGTCCCCGCCCCGGCCGGTCGGCCGAGCCGGTCACAGGGGTACGGACACGAACGGCTTGCCGGCCTCGTTCTCGACCAGGATCGCCTGCACGTCCGCCGGGTCCACGGCCGCCGAGCCGTCCAGCCCGGAGCCCTTGGCCTCGCCGTTCGCCGTGCCGCCCACGACCCAGCCGCCGGCGGTGGTGCGCGTACCGTCCTTGGCGACCACGACCAGCCGGCACCGCTCGCCCTGCGGCACCCCGGTGACGGCCGCGTGCACCCTCACCCACTTCGCGGCGGGGGTCATCTGTACGGTCAGCCGCGCGCCCGTGGCCGGATCGGTCGCCGAGCCCACCTTGGTCCCGGCCGGCTGGGTCGAAGGGGCCGTCGACACCGTCGGGGACGGCAACGGCAGCGCCACCGGGCCCGCGTCACCGGCGCCCAGCTGCGTACCCACCCAGAACACGGCGGCCAGCGAGGCCGCCGCGGCCAGTCCCCCGAGCGCCACCCGGCGGCGCCGCGCACCGGCCAGCTCGCCGCGCATCTCCCGCAGGGTGCGCTGGAGCAGCAGGTCCCCGCCCTGCGGCGGTCCGTCCAGGAACGCCTCCTCGGGCACCTCGCCCAGTGCCGCCTCCATCTCGCGCAACGCGGCCACCTCCTCCCGGCACTGCACGCATCCGCTCATGTGTTCCTCGACCCGGCGGACCTCCCCCTCGTCCAGGACGCCGAGCACGTACGGGCCGAGCTGTTCCTCCTCGTGCCGCTGCCGGTTCATGCCACCACCTCACGCAGTGCGGCGGGCTGCTGGGGCGGCCTGCCCGATCGATTGCCGTTTCCGGACGTTCTGTCCCCGCCGCTGTTGTCCCGGAAGACCTCGCGGAGGGCTTTGAGTGCGTAGTGCGAACGCGATTTGACGGTCCCCGCCGGAATGCCGAGGCGGTCGGCCGTCTCGGCGACGCTGAGCTGCCGGTAGTACAACTCCGTCAGCACGTCCCGGTGTTCCGGCGACAGCTGGTCGAGGGCTCCCAGGACCGTCATGCTGTCCACCACGGAGTCGGCGTGGTCCGCCTCCACCGGGGGAGTGGCCGAGGCTCCGGAGACCTCGGGCGGCCGGGCGGCCTTGGCCCGGTAGCGGTCGGTGATGATGTTGCGGGCCACCGTCAGCAGCCAGCCGCGTACCGAACCTTTTCCGTTGACCAGGACCTCGGAGTGCCGCCAGGCCCGGATGAGCGTCTCCTGGACGACGTCCTCGGCGGCGGCCCGGTCCCCGGTCAGCCGGGTGGCGTACGCGAGCAGGGCGTGACCGTGCTCCTCGTACACCGACTTGATCAGTGCCTCATCGGTCGAGCCCCGCCGAGTGCGGGGCCACAGTGGTCCGGCCATCTCACCCTCTCCGTCTTCCTCGCTTGTGTGGTGCGGTCGGAACACGCCCCCCGTACGACTCCGGTTCATGTGGCGTACGTCACTCGCGGCCGTCGCTCACATCCGGCAGTCGCGGCCCTCGTTGAGGCAGGCGACGACCGCCGCCATCTGGCGGTCGGTCATCGCGTTCACGAACATCCCGTGGTCCGTCCGGGGGCTGTGCCGCTGCTCGGGGAAGGAGTCCAGCGCGACGGCCACGCCCGAGGGGACCTCGTAGGAGAGGGAGATGCGCAACTCGGGCACGGCGAAGGTGTCCTGCGGGCAGAGGCCGCCCGCGCCGGGGAAGCGCAGGTGCGAGCGGTGGCCCGCGCTGGCGGTGTCCAGGCCGTTCCAGCAGCTGGGGAAGACCAGGGTGCGGGTGACGCGGTCGCCCGCGGGGCAGCGCGGGTAGTGGGTGGTGGCGCGGTCGGGGGAGCCGGAACAGCCCCAGCGGGCCCGGACGTCGGCGTCGCTGCCCGCCGTGAACGCGACGGCGTCGCCGGTCATCCCGCGCAGGAACCGCGGCATCGGCACCACCTTGCCGGCCGGACTGCCGCGGAACTCCACCAGCACCGAGGCCTCCGGCAGGATCTCGCCCTGGTTGCCGTGGCCCGCCGCGCCCTCGTGCGGGCGCGTGCCCTGCCGGTCGAGGCGGCGCAGCACGGGCCAGTAGTACGTGGAGCGGTCCCCGCCCGTACAGCTGGTGGCGGCCGCGTCCAGGGAGGCGTCGGTCGACATCGCGTCCGTGGACAGGTTCCCCACGTACGCGTGCGTGTGGTGGGCGCCGGCCCGCAGCCCGGGCGAGACCACCAGGTTGTCCTCGTTGTAGTGGCCCTGTTCGTTGCGCCCGCACGCCACCGCCACCGAGCCGGCCGAGGTGTCGGGCCCGGCCGGGGCCGCGGCCGGCGCGCGCGGCACGTCGCGGATGTCCACGTAGTCGCCGGCGGCCGGGCCGGCCGCCGCCCCCGCCCCCGCGTGCGGCCCGGCCGCCCGCGAGGCCCCCAGCACGGCGGCGATCAGCCCGCTGCCCAGGACCAGGCAGACGACGAGAGTGAGCAGTCGGCGTTCGTTCCCCATGGCGGTCACGGTTGCCGGTGGCGACAGCCCAGTCAACCGGGCATCCGCATGCCGGTCCGCATGCCGGTCGGTACCCCGTCCGCATGCCGGTCCCGGGCGGCGCGAACCGGCCCCAGCGGCGGGTGGATTGTCCGTTTGCGCCCTTGCCGTGCGGGTCGGCCGCCGCGCACAGTACGGCCCATGACATCCGAAATGACGCCCGCCGAGCTCCTGCGGGCCCTGGCCCGCACCCGCGCCTCGCTCGACGGCGCCGAGGTGACCTTCTGGTGGACCGGCGACGTGTACTCCTGGGCCCCGGGGGAGCCGTACGAGCGGCTCTTCGGCTTCGAAGGGCTGAACGTCGCCCGGCTGACCGCGGACGAGGAGACCGGCGGCTACCGGCTGCTGTCCAGGGAAGCCGCCTTCTACCTCGACCCCCGGACCCGGGAGATCGTGGAGACCTGGCAGGACAAGCCGGTGGTCCACGTCTGGAACGACCCCGCGAACCAGCGGCTGCGGCCCTTCCCGGTCCCCGTGACGGAGCTGGGCGACCAGGTCTGCTTCAGCCTGGAGATCCCGCTGGCCTACCCCTCGCCCCTGCCGGTCGCGCAGTATCCGGCCCAGTCGGCCGACGACACCTACCGGGCGCTGGAGCTGTTCCAGTTCTTCGCGCCGGCGGCCGCCCTCACCACCGACGCCCCGAGCGTCCCCTCGACGATGTCCTGGACGCGGATGTCGCCGTGGCTGCCCTGGATGCAACAGGGGCAGCGCCCCGGCGGTCTCACCTTCCACTGCCGGGGCCGCAAACTCGGCTCCTACGCCGAGGTCCCCGAGCGCACCCGCGCGTACGTCGCCGACCGGCATCCCGAGTTCGCACACGCTCCGGAGAAGTGGAGCGACCCCAACGAAACCAGCTGGACCTACTACCGTAAGCTCCTCCCGCCCCGCCCCTGATAGCGGAGAACAAGGGCGGCGGTAGGACCCGAGGGGGGAGCGGCAGGGGGCGGACAAGGGTTTTCCCCGTATCCGGTTCATCTCCGCGTTGCCTACTGTCTGCCCACCGGCGATCTTCCCCAGGTCAACGGCCAACGCGCCCACCCCACATGGCGCGATGCCGTGCCGCCCGGGGAATTGCCGGCACCGCCGTTGCCCTGCCCCGCCGTCGCGGCCGGGACAACGTGGCGCGCGGCGGCGCCGGGGAGAGTTCGACCAGCTCGCCCCGGTTCCGCAGCCGCCGGTACACCTCCCACACTGCACCGACCGGCCGTTCCGGCCTGCCCGGAACGGCCCGCGAAAGGGAACACCGTGCACGCATCCAGACGTAGGCTCATATCCGTGGTGGCGATGTCCGTCACCCTGCTCGCGGGCTCCGCCACCGCCTCCGTGGCCCTGGCCGCCGAGATCCCCGCGGCCCCGGCCGCCTCGGTCGCCACCCCCGCCGCCCCGGTCGAGAACCTCATCGTCGGATACAAGTCCTCCGCCACCGAGGCCAGCTCCAACACCGCGGCCGCCACCGACGCCGCCGCCAAGGGCAAGAAGGCCGGCAAGAAGGCGAAGTTCGACCGCCGCCTCGGCACCGGTGCCGCCCTCGTCAGCCTGGGCGGTACCACCGCCCCCGCCGAGGCCGCGAACGTCATGGCCCAGTTCAAGGCCGACCCGGACGTCGCCTACGTCGAGCTGGACACCCGCGCCTACGCCACGGCCGTCACCCCGAACGACACCGAGTACGCCAAGCAGTGGGACCTCTTCGAGCCCACCGCCGGCATGAACGTTCCTGCCGCCTGGGACAAGACCACCGGCTCCGGCGTCACCGTCGCCGTGATCGACACCGGCTACGTCGCCCACTCGGACGTTGCGTCGAACATCGTCGCCGGCTACGACTTCATCTCCGACGCCGTCGACGCCCGTGACGGCAACGGCCGCGACAACAACGCCGCCGACCAGGGCGACTGGACCGCGGCCGGCGAGTGCGGCACCGGCTCCACGGCCAGCAGCTCCTCCTGGCACGGCACCCACGTCGCGGGCACCATCGCCGCGTCCGCCAACAACGCCAAGGGCGTCGCGGGCATCGCGTACAACGCGAAGATCCAGCCCGTCCGCGTGCTCGGCAAGTGCGGCGGCACCACCTCGGACATCGTCGACGCCATCACCTGGGCGTCCGGCGGCTCCGTCGCGGGCGTCCCGGCCAACGCCACCCCCGCCAAGGTCATCAACATGAGCCTCGGCGGCTCCGGCGCCTGCGGCACCAGCTACCAGAACGCCATCAACGCGGCCGTCGGCCGCGGCACCACCGTCGTCGTGGCCGCCGGCAACAGCAACGCCAACGCCAGCGGCTTCTCGCCCGCCAGCTGCGCCAACGTGATCAACGTGGCCGCCAGCAACCGCACCGGCGACCGCTCCTTCTACTCCAACTACGGCGCGATCATCGACATCGCCGCCCCGGGCGGTGAGACCCGCCGCGCCACCGACACGCCCGGCACCGTCACCACCCCCGAGAACGGCATCCTCTCCACGCTGAACGCGGGCACCACCACCCCCGGCGCCGAGATCTACAAGCCCTACCAGGGCACCAGCATGGCCGCCCCGCACGTCGCGGGCCTCGCCGCCCTCCTCGTCGCCGCCAAGCCCTCGCTGACCCCGGCCCAGATCGAGTCGGCGATCAAGGCCAGCGCCCGCCCGCTCGCCGGCACCTGCACCGGCGGCTGCGGCGCCGGCCTCGCCGACGCGGCCGCCACCGTCACCGCCGTGACCTCGACCCCGACCACCCCGGTCTTCGAGAACACCTCGGACGTGACCATCGGCGACAACACCACCGTCGAGAGCCCGATCACCGTCAGCGGTGTGACCGGCAACGCCCCGGCCGCCCTCAAGGTGGGCGTGAACATCGTGCACACCTACATCGGTGACCTGAAGGTCGACCTGGTCGCCCCCGACGGCACCGTCTACAACGTGCACAACCGCACCGGCAGCGGCACCGACAACATCAACACCGTCTACACCGTGAACGCCTCCTCCGAGGTCGCCAACGGCACCTGGAAGCTCCGGGTCAACGACAACGCCGGCGGCGACACCGGCTACATCAACTCCTGGAACCTCACCTTCTGACGGACCGATAGTACGGACCAACAGAGCCCGCGGACCTGTCGATACACCTCGTATCGGCAGGTCCGACGGGTTTTCCCGTCCTCTGGCTGATTTCTGCGTCACAATGCGGGCCCACCAGGCATCCGACCTCGTATTGTCGCGTCTCACAGGAAGGGCACAGGGGGACCGGAAGGCTGGTGGCTGTGCGTGGTGGCGGCGACGGGGCACGCTGACACAAGTGTCGGACACGGCGAACTGATCAGGGCGGTCGACCGCGCCCTGACCGAGCACGGCCGCGCCCTGCTCACCGGACCCGCCGGAGCGGGCAAGACCGAGGTGGTCCGCGCCGTCGCGACCGCCGCCGAATCCCGCCGCGAGACCGTGCTGCGCCTGGCCCCCGAGGCCACCGACCAATGGATCCCCGAGGCCTCCGCCGCCGCCCTCCTGGCCTCCGTTCCGGGCTGCGCACTGGAGCGGCTCTCCGGCCCCCAGCGCACCGCCATCGCCCTCCTGTGCCGCGAGGCGGACGCCCCCCGCGCAGGCCGCGACCACGTCGCGCTGCGCCTCGCCGTCGTCGAGGTGCTCCGCACGCTCGCCGCCCGCAACCCCGTCCTCCTCGTCCTCGACAACGCCCAGTGGCTCGACGCCGAGAGCACCGACCTGCTCCGCTTCGCCCTGCGCCTCACCCCGCCCCGCGTCCGGGTCCTCGTCGCCGAATGCGTCCAGGGCGGCACACCGGTCGGCGAACCCCTCTGCGGTACGGGCACCCCCGCGATACGGGTGCCCCCGCTCGGCGCCGACGAGGTCGCCGAACTCCTCGTCCGCCACGGGCTCCCCGCCCGCCTCGCCGGCCGCATCCACCAGGCCAGCGGCGGCAACCCCCGCCTCGCCCTCGCCCTCGGGCACTCCCTCGCCGAAGCCGCCGGCTCCCGCGACGGCGGCGCCCACCACGCCGACGTCCTGCCCGTCTCCGGACAGGCCCGCGAGGTCGCCCGCCGGCTGCTCGCCGAAGCCCCCGCCCAGGCCCGCCGCACCCTGCTGCTCGCCGCCCTCGCCGCCCGCCCCACCACCGCCCTGCTGCGCCGGGCCGGGCGCCCCGACGCCGAGGCGGAGCTGGCCGAGGCGGAACGGGCCGCGCTGGTCCGGGTCGGCGAGGACGGCACCGTGGAGTTCACCGCCGGCGCCCTGCCCACCGCCCTCGCCGCCGACGCGGGCTGGCCCGAACGCGCCGCCGGCCACGCGGCGTTGGCCGCCGCCGTCGACGACCCCGTCCAGGCCGTACGCCACCGCGCGCTGGCCGTCGACACCCCCGACCAGTGGCTCGCCGCGGAGATCAGCGAGGCCGCGGCGGTCTGCCGCCGCCGGGGCCAGCGGGCCCTCGCCGCCGAACTCGGCATGCTCGCCGCCGAACGTACGCCGTCACTCCTGGCCGGCGAGACGCTCGCCCGGCTCGTCACCGCCGCCGAGGACGCGGGCTGGGCCGGCCGCGCCGACCTCGCCCGCCTCGCCGCCCGGGCCGTCCTGGCCCGTGATGCCTCGCCCGCCGACCGGGTCCGGGTCCGGCTCGCCGTCATCGACGCCGCCGGGCAGGCCCTCGGCGCCCTCGACGAGACCTTCGCGTACGCCATGGACGAGGCCGCCGGGGACCCCTCCCTCCAGGCCGCCGTCCAACTGCGGATCGCCTGGAAGCACAACCTCAGCGACGGCGACCCCGTCCGCTCCCGCGACGCCGCGGCCCGGGCCGGCGCCCTCGCCGCGCTCGGCGGCGACCGGACCGCCCAGGCCATGGCCCTGACCGTACGGGCCCGGATGGGCCGCATCCTAGGGGACCCGGGCGCCGAGGCCATCCTTGCCGAGGCCCTCGCCCTCCCGGCTCCCGAGGTGCCGCTCGGCATGCGCAACGCGCCCCAGTACCTCGCCGTTCGGCACGCCCTCTTCGACGACCGGCTCGACGACGCCCGCAACCAGCTGATGGTCCTGCTGCCCGCCGTCCAGCGCACCGGCTCCGCCGAGGACGTCTTCGAGGTCCTGCGCAGCCTCACCGAGGCCGAACTGCGCAGCGGCCGCTGCAAGGCCGCCTCCGCCCGCGCCCGCCGGGCCCTGGAACTGACCATCGAGGCGGGCCTCTCGCCCGGCCCCGCCTGGTACATCGCCGCGATGGCCGAGGCCATGGGCGGCAGCTTCGCCCGCGCCGCCGGATACGCCCGGCGCGGCATCCAGGCCTCGCAGGAGGAGCACGACCAGGTCTTCCTCTCCCGCAGCCTGCACGCGCTCGGCCTCGTCGAACTGGCCACCGGCGAGGCGGCGAAGGCCGTCGCCACCCTGCGCCGCGTCGCCGAACTGGAGGCCGCCCAGCAGGTGGTGGACCCCTCGATCCTGCGCTGGCACGGGGAGCTCGCGGAGGCCCTGGTCGCCGCCGACGCACCCGACGAGGCCGCCCGCCTGATCGACTCCGTCCGCACCGTCGCCCGCGGCCTCGGCCGCACCGGGGTCGTCGCCGCCCTCGACCGGGCCCGGGGCCTGTGCCTGTCCGTCCAGGGCGAGGCCGACGAGGCCGTCCACGTCCTGGAGGCCACGGCGCAGCGGTTCGAGCTCCTGAGCCTGCCGCTGGAGCGCGGCCGCACCCTGCTCGCGCTCGCCCGGGTGGAACGCCGCCGCCGACGGCGCGCACCGGCCCGCGCCGCGCTGCTGGCGGCGGCCGCGGTCTTCGAACGGGCGGGAGCCGCTCCGTGGACGGCGCTCGCCCGGGAGCCCGCTGCCGGCGAGGCGGCCGGCCGTCCGGAGGTGGCGGCCATCGCGGCCCTGACCGAGGCGGAGACCCGCCTCGCCCTGCTCGTCAGCCAGGGGGCCAGCAACCAGGAGGCCGCGGCGAAGCTGTTCCTCAGCGTCAAGACGGTGGAGTCGCGCCTGACCCGCATCTACCAGAAGCTCGACGTCCGCTCCCGGGCCCAGCTGGCCACGGCCCTGGCCCGGGCACACGGAAACGCGCCGGCGTAGCGTGCCACGCCGGCGCGGAGCCGTAGGACGGTGAGCGTCAGCTGTTGGCCGAGAGGTTGCCCGACAGGACCGGGATGTTGTCCAGGATGTGCGAGAGCGGCTCGTCGCCCTTGGCCTGGGTGGAGTTCTCGGCGCACTGCTGGTTCTGCGGGTTCGACAGGACCGGGATGTCCTGGACGCCCACGTTGATCAGCAGGATCGACTGGACGTTGGCCTTGGCCGGCAGACCGACGCAGAGCTTGTTGAGGGAGCCCTGGACCAGGCTGGCCTGGGGGCTCAGCGCGCCCTTGGTCTCCTGGTTGCCGTAGATCTGCGCTTCGCCGTTGCCGTTCACGGTCTTGATGCCGTCGTCGTTGCCGATCGCCATGGCCGGACTGGCCGCCGCGGCGCCCACACCGATCACGGAGGCGGTGACCGCGGCGGTGGCCATGAACTTCTTGAACATGTGGGGGATCCTTCTGTCGCTCTGTCGCATGTGATGGCTGCCCTCGGCGGGACGCGCTGATCAACTGCCGGCGACGCTCGGGGTTATCCCCTCTCACCCGGGTGGCCCAACACACCGGGGCGGCCCGGCCTCGCCGCCGTGACGGCGAGACTGAGCACCTCGTGTCCGAGGGTCAGCCGGTCTTGCGGCGGACCTTCTTGTTCTTGCCGCCGGGGCCGCTGCTCGCACCCTGGACCTTGGCCCGGCTCTGGTGCGCCTGCTGGGACTGGGCATTGGCGGCGTTCCGCTCCAGTGCCTCCCGGAACTTGCGCTTGGCCTCGTCGGCCGGTGATTCGTCCTGCGGGGTGTCTGTCTCGTCTGCCATGTGTCCTCCTGGGGTGGTCAAGCCGTTTCAGTCTGTCAGCTGGTGTGCCCGCTGACCAGCGAGTTCAGTTTGATCAGCTCCTCGGGCAGGTACGGGGAGACCACCGGCACGGGCCAGCCCATCCGCCGGGCGTGGCAGACCAGCGCCAGGATGTCCAGGCTGAGGGTGGCCTCCGTCTCCCGGCCCAGTACGCCGACCTCGTAGTGGTCCCGGTGCTCCTCCAGAGCGTCCGCCAGCGCCAGGGCGAAGCCCTCCCGGTCGCCCTCGACGAGCTGCGACAGCAGGACGACCGGCGGCACGACGAAGTTCGAGTCGCGCAGCGGCACGATGGTCCGCAGCGCGCGGTCCAGCGCCGGCTCCGGGTCGGCCCCGCGCAGGTAGGCCTGGAGCGCCGCCCCGTACGCGGCGCCCGCGGTGACGCTCCGGGCGAAGATCTCCGGGTCGGCCAGGACGCAGTCGGCCACCAGGCTCCGCTGCCCGGTGATCAGCCCCAGGGCCACCAGGTCCAGCCAGACGTACGGGGCCGGGCCGCCGGTCGCACCGCCGCCGCCCGCGGACAGCCGGCGCGTGGTGCCCCCGACGGTGACCGCCGGCTCCGATCCCGGCTCGGACTTCATCAGGCGCAGCGCCCCCGCCCCCGCCTCGGCCGCGCACAGCAGCGCCTCCTGCTGTCGCGCGTCACGACCCTGTGGGTCGACGGCCGCCCGCACCCGCAAGCGGCGCAGCTGCGCTTCCATCAGCCCCAGCAGGAAGCCGGCCGCCCGCTCCGGCCCCGTGGCGGCCGAGCGGAACCCGTCCACCAGCTCCTGGGCGTGCGTGTCGTACGGGGTCAGATCCGCCCCCGCGGCCAGCGGGTGCGCGGGCCGCTCGACCACGAGCGGTTCCGCGGCGAGGGCCTCGACGGCGTCGGCGCGCTTCTTGCGCCCGTACGGACGCACCCGCGGCTCCCCCTGCTCGAAACGGCGGAGCAGTGGGGCGGGAAGGTAGTCGGAGGAGAGTCCGTCCGGCCATTCGCCCCGCCACTGCGCCATCGACGCGAGGACGATCGCGTCGAGCGGCAGCAGGGTGCGCGGTGCGGGGGCGTCCTGCGTGGAGTGCCGCTCGCGGTGGGATTCCAGCTGCGCCGCCAGCGCGCGGCCGAAGCCGGGGCGGTCGCCGGCGGCCAGCGCCCGCAGGGTGGCGAGGGTCGCCCGGTGGGCCGGCAGGTCGGTGCCGGCGGCGACCGCGGCGGCCGCCGCCTCGACCACCGCCAGTCGCTGGGCGTCGGAGGTGCCCTTGCCCGCCTCGGCCGGGTCCCGGTCCTCGATGTGGCCGAAGCCGTAGGCCATGAGGGCGTGGATCAGCGCGATGTCGGGCCGCTCCTCGCGGCCGCGGAGCGGCGGGGCCGCGTCGATGAGCAGGTTCTCCTCCTGGGCGCCGCTGATCCAGTGCAGGTGGAAGGCGTCCAGCCACATGCGCGGGGACGCGGCGGCTTCGGCCGGGGCCGGCGCGTCGTCCTCGTAGAGGATCCCGCTGCCGGTGTACTCGACGATGCAGCGCGCCCGGTCCTTCAGGCCCGCGTTGAGGGCCATCGCGCCGATCGCGGCCGTGGCCGCGGACTGGACGGCGAGACGGCAGTCCTTCCCGCCGAGCCGTTCGGGATCGCGGAGCGAGCGGGCGCCCACGTAGTCCAGGAAGGACTCGGACACCCGGCTCCAACCGTAGTCGGGCACCTCGTCGTTGCCCATCCGGTGCACCTCGCCCTCGATGCGCTCGGCGAACCCCTCCAACGCCGCGTCCAGCGCCGCATCCGTTACCGTGTGGCGCTCGATTCGCACCGTTGCCTCCTGCTCGGATCCCAGTTCGATCTTTACGGGTCAGCATAAGAGGGGTCGTATACAGGCGTCCGATATCCAAGGTTCGCTTTGAGGGGTCATAAGTTCTGCTGATGGGGTCATAACCCGATGCCGGGTGCCGGGTTAGGATTGCCTTCGCTTAGGGTTCCCTTGATCCATCTTGCTGTCGCTCGAAGGGAACCCTTGCCATGCCTCGCCCTCTGCGAGTAGCAATCGTCGGTGCCGGCCCCGCCGGTATCTATGCTGCCGACGCGCTGCTGAAGTCCGAGGCCGCCGCCGAGCCCGGTGTGTCCATAGACCTCTTCGAGAAGATGCCCGCGCCCTTCGGTCTGATCCGCTACGGCGTGGCCCCCGACCACCCGCGCATCAAGGGCATCATCACGGCCCTCCACCAGGTGCTGGACAAGCCGCAGGTCCGTCTCTTCGGGAACGTCGACTACCCGAACGACATCAGCCTCGACGAGCTGCACTCCTTCTACGACGCCGTGATCTTCTCCACCGGCGCCACCGCCGACCGCTCGCTGAACATACCGGGTGTCGACCTCGACGGCTCCTACGGCGCCGCCGACTTCGTCTCCTGGTACGACGGCCACCCGGACGTCCCGCGCACCTGGCCGCTGGAGGCGGAGAAGGTCGCCGTGCTCGGCGTCGGCAACGTCGCCCTCGACGTCGCGCGCATCCTGGCCAAGACGGCCGACGAGCTGCTGCCGACCGAGATCCCGCCGAACGTCTACGACGGCCTCAAGGCCAACAAGGCGCTCGAGGTGCACGTCTTCGGCCGCCGCGGTCCGGCCCAGGCCAAGTTCAGCCCCATGGAGCTGCGGGAACTGGACCACTCGCCGAACATCGAGGTCATCGTCAACCCCGAGGACATCGACTACGACGAGGGCTCGATCACGACCCGCCGCTCCAACAAGCAGGCGGACATGGTCGCCAAGACCCTCGAGAACTGGGCGATCCGCGACATCGGCGACCGCCCGCACAAGCTGTTCCTGCACTTCTTCGAGTCGCCCACCGAGGTGCTCGGCGAGGACGGCAAGGTGGTCGGCCTGCGCACCGAGCGCACCGAGCTCGACGGCACCGGCAACGTCAAGGGCACCGGCCAGTTCACCGACTGGGACGTCCAGTCCGTGTACCGGGCCGTGGGCTACCTCTCCGACGAGCTGCCCAAGCTTCCCTGGGACGTCGACTCCGGCACCGTTCCGGACGAGGGCGGCCGCGTCGTCGAAGCCGGCGGCCACCTGCAGTCGACGTACGTGACCGGGTGGATCCGGCGCGGTCCGGTCGGCCTGATCGGCCACACCAAGGGCGATGCGAACGAGACGGTCGCGAACCTGCTGGCCGACCACGCGGAGGGCCGCCTGCACGAGCCGGCCGCGCCCGCGCCGGAGGCCGTCGAGTCCTTCCTGGCCGAGCGCAGCGTCCGCTACACCACGTGGGAGGGCTGGCACCGGCTCGACGCGGCCGAGAAGGCCCTCGGTGAGCCCCAGGGCCGCGAGCGCGTGAAGATCGTCGAGCGCGAGGACATGCTCGACGCGAGCGGCGCCTAACAAGAAGCGGCAAAGAAGCGGAAAGAAGCGGGAAGAAGCGCCGGAAACGGCGGACGAGGGGGCCGGGGCCCGGACGGGGTCCCGGCCCCCTCGCGCGGGTCAGTCCTTGATGGAAACGAGCTTCCGCGTGGCCAGGTCCGCCTGGACGAAGATCCGCGTCGTGTCGCCGCCGCCCCAGGTCAGGGTGACCGTGGCATTGGTCTTGCCCGTGCCGCTGCCGGTGGAGGTGACCTTCCACTGGAGCGGCACGTTCTGGGCGCGCAGCACGCCGTCGGCGTGGTTGGCCTCCTCCCACTTCGCCAGCTCCGCCTGGAGCGCGGGGGAGAGGTAGAAGGAGCGCAGCCGCTCGGCCGTCGCCCCGTCGCCGTCGTAGACCGCGTCGATGTAGGAGCCGTAGAAGTCGGCGATCCGGGTGAAGGCGGCCTCGGGGCTGCCCGATACGGAGGGGGCCGCGGCGGTGGGGACCGCCTTCGGTGCGGAACCGCCGGCCGAGGCGGAGGCGGTGGTGCCGAAGGGGAGGGAGAGCGCGGCGACGGCCGCGAGGGAGACGGCGGCGGTGCGCCTGGACGGGAGCTTGAACATCGTCTGAGCCTTTCCCCGTGCTGAGTGACTGCACTGACCGACGCGGCCCCGGACCCGTCCGGTTCTCGGAATGTGTGAAATGGCCGAAATATTACGCCGCCGGAGGCGCGGGCCAGGTCAGAGGTGCGCCCCCGGCGCCGCCGGACCTCGTACGTCGGCCCGATCGCGTCGCTCGTCCGGGGGACGCGCGCCCGAGGACGGAATGCCCCGCAGGGCGGGCGGGTTCGTACCGGTGCGACACCCGAATCCGGACGCACTGGAGAGCTCATGAAGATCGGCATCATCGGCGCGGGAAACATCGGCGGCAACCTCACCCGCCGCCTCACGGCCCTCGGCCACGACGTGTCCGTGGCGAACTCGCGCGGCCCCCAGACCCTGACCGCGCTCGCAGAGGAGACCGGGGCCACCCCCGTCACCGTCGCCGAAGCGGCGCGCGGCGCCGAGATCGTCGTGGTCACCGTCCCCTTCAAGAACGTGCCGGACCTGCCCGCGGGCCTCTTCGACGAGGCCGCCGAGGGCTTCAGCGTCATCGACACCAACAACTACTACCCGCAGCAGCGCGACGGCCGGATCGCCGCCGTCGAGGACGAGGGCCTGACCGAGAGCCGGTGGACCGAGCGGCAGCTCGGGCACCGCGTCATCAAGGCCTTCAACGGCACCTATGCCCAGGACATCCTCGACCTGCACCGTCCGGCCGGCGCCCCGGACCGCATCGCACTGCCCGTCGCGGGCGACGACGAGGCCGCGAAGAAGGCCGTCCGCGCCCTCATCGACGAACTCGGCTTCGACACCGTCGACGCCGGCGGCATCGACGACTCCTGGCGCCAGCAGCCCGACACCCCCGTCTACGGGCTCCGCGAGGGCATCGACGGGGTCACCAAGGCCCTGGCCCAGGCCTCCCCGGAACGCCCCGCGGCCTTCCGCGGCTGAGGACGGGCGCCCACCGCGCGGGCGCGGGCTAACCTGGGTCCAGGCAAGGGGAGTTCGGCATCCCGAGGGCTGCTGCCCGGCGCATCGAACCCAGGAGGACGGATGTTGGCCGAGTCACTGACGGCACTCGCCGGCGCGGGCGCCACCGCGCTCATCGGCGCCATGGCCACCGACGTCTGGCAAGGTGCCCGCGGCGGGGTCGTCCGGCTCTTCGGGCGCGGCGGTGAGGCCCGGGGCGAGCTGGTCGGGGCGCAGCTCGACGAGGACGCCGTCCTCGTCGGCCGCGCCGAACCGGCCGGCGCGGACGAGATCCGGGCGGAGCTGCTGCCCGTATGGCGTCGGCGGCTGCTCCTGCTGCTGGAGGAACACCCCGACTCCGAGGGCGAGTTGCGCGAGCTGATCGCCCGCGTGCAGAGCGGCCTGCCGGCCGAGCGGCAGGTCTGGACGCAGACGAACACCGCACGCGACCACGGCACCCTCTTCGCCGTGCAGGGCGGCAACCTCCACTACCACCAGGCGGCCGACGGGCACGTGCCACCTCCCGCCGACGAGGACGGCGCGGACGGGACCCGCTGACGGTGGACCTCCCCGACGAGGTCCACCAGGAAGTCCGCGCCGTCGCCGGCTTCGCCTACGGCGCGGTCGGCGCGGACATCCACGTCTTCGGCGACGGCACCCCCGTCTACCTGCTGTACGCGCGCGACACGCACGGCGCCGCGGACACCCTGCGGCGGGACTCGGCCTGGCTGCGCGCCCAGCCCAGCCGCATGCTCGACGCCCGCAGCGAGATCGTGGAGTTCACCGGCCGCGCAGCGGAACTGGCCCGGCTGCGGGAGTGGCGCGAGCAGCCCGCACGGTCGGCCGTACGCTGGCTGCACGGACCCGGCGGCGCGGGCAAGTCCCGCCTCGCCGCCCGCTTCGCCGCCGAATCCGCCGACGCCGGCTGGCTCGTCGTGGACGCCGTGCACGGCACGGACACCCACGCGCCCGCCCAGGGCAGCCAGGACCTGCGCACCGACCACCGCGCCGGGGTACTGCTCCTCGTCGACTACGCCGACCGCTGGCCGGACGCCCACCTCACCTGGCTGTTCCACAACGGACTGCTCCTCGGCGAACTCCCCGCGCGGATCCTCCTCATCGCCCGGTCGGTGCGGCCCTGGCCCGCCCTGCGGGCGCAGCTGAACCGCCAACGGCGCGCGACCGACCTCTCCGACCAGCCGCTGGAGCCGCTCTCCGGTCAACAGGGCGAGCGCAGCCGGATGTTCGAGGCCGCCCGCCGCAGCTTCGCGGCCCACTACCCGGACCCGGCCGCCCTCGCCGACCTGCGCCCGCCCTACGCGGACCTCGCCCGCCCCGACTTCGGGCTCACCCTCGCCGTCCACATGGCCGCGCTCACCGCCGTGGACGCCCGGGCCGGCGGCCGGGAACCGCCCGCCGACCTCGCCGGCATGACCGCGTACCTGCTCGACCGCGAACACGAGAACTGGCGCCGGCCGGACGGGCACGACGCGGGCGGTGCGGCCGACATCGGCTCCGAGGACGACGACCGCCGCGCCCTCGACCTCGCCCGCACCGTCTTCACCGCCGTCCTCACCGGCCCCCTGCGCCGTGACGTCGCCCGCCCGCTCCTGGACGGGCTCCTGCTGCGCGCCCCGGCCGACCGGGTCCTCGCCGCCCACGCCGTCCACTACCCGCCCACCGACCCGGCGGCCGCCCACGTACTCGAACCCCTGCTGCCCGACCGGCTCGCCGAGGACTACCTGGCCCTCACCCTCCCCGGCAGCCCCGTCACCGGCTACCCGACCGACCTGTGGTCCGTGACCGCGACCACCCGCATCCTCCGGCGCGAAGCGGGGGCCGCGCCCGCCTGGACGCCCCGGGCCCTCACCTTCCTCATCGCCGCGGCCGAACGCTGGCCGCACATCGGCCCCGCCGTCCTCTTCCCGCTGCTGCGCCGCGACCCCGCCCTCGCCGTCCGCGGCGGCGACGCGGTACTGACCGCCATCGCCACCCTCGACACCGTGGCCGTCGACGTCCTGGAGGCCATCGAGCCCCTGGTGCCCCCGGACGACGTACGGGTGCAGGGCGGGGCCGGGGAACTGGCCCTGCGGCTCACCACCCACCGCCTCGAAGGCGCCGGGGACGGCATGGAACGGGCCCGGCTCTCCAGGCAGCTGGCCACCGCCCACCTCAGGACGGGCCGGCGGACCGAGGCGCTCGCGCACATGGAGGAGGCCGTAGGCCTGGCCAGGGAGGCCGCCGAGGAGGATCCGTCGCACCGGTCCTCGTACGCGGACGCCCTCCTCAACCTCGGCGGCCTCTTTCTCCACGAGCTCGCCGCCGAGCGCCGGATCGACCTCCTCCAGGAGGCGATCGCGCTGATGCGGGAGGACGCGGACACTCCGGCCGTCCTGGGCTCCCTGGCCCAGGCCCACACCCGGCTGGCCCTCGCCCTCTGGGAGACCCGGGCCGGGGAACGGGCCCAGGAGTCCGTGCGGGAGGCGGAACGCCTCTTCGGGGAAGTGCTGGACCGCGACCCCCTCCTGTGGTGGTCCATGTCCTCGGACGTCGGGAACCTGGAGATGGTGAGGGGCTTCCTGCTGGCGAAGTCCGGACGCCCGCAGGAGGCGGCCGAGGGCACCGGCGCGGTGGTGGCGTACACGCGCCAGATGGCGGACCTCGATCCCGTCCGGTACGGGAACGACCTGGCCGGCAGCCTGGGGATCCAGAGCCTGCACCTGTGGAGCGCGGGGCGGTACGCCGAAGCGGTCGACGCCCTCCTGGAGGCGCTCCACCTCTACCGCCAGCTCGGCGAGGTCGGCACCCGCTACCGGGACGTCCTCGTGGACCGGCTCGACGACGCGGCGGCCCGGCTCATCTCGCTGGGGCGGCACACGGAGGCCGTCGCCATCGTCGAAGAGAGCCTCGCCCTGCACCGGGAGCGGCTCGCCCTCGATCCGCACAGCGCCGCGACCGTCGAAACGGAACGCGGCGCCATCGGCCGCGCACTGCTCTACCTGCGTGAGCGGCGCGGCGCCGACCGCCTGCCCTGGGGCACGCCCGCGGAGATCGACGAGGCCGCCGAGCAGCTCGTACGGGCCGCCGACCCCGCCGCGCTGTGGGACCTCATGCGAAGGATCCCCGTCACGGACGCGATCCGGATCGCCCACCGCCACCCGGCCGAGCACTGGGCCCCGCCCGAGGACGGCCCCGGCCGCGCTCTGGCCGCCCGGCTGACCTCGCGGCGCCACCGGCCGCAGGCCGCCGAGCGCGCCGCGCGGTCGGCCGCCGCGCGGGCGGTGTGGCGCCTGCCCCACCGCTACGGCCCCGTGGCCCCGGACCGGGTCTCCTTCGCCCCCGGCGCACCGGTCATGACCTGGGAGACGTACCGCGGCCCGGGCAAGGGGCGCCCCCGCGACGAGCACGCCACCCGCATCGACGTGTACGACCTCGCCTCCCGCTCCCGCCTCTGGTCCGCCGACCACCTCAGGGTGGGCACCGACGCCGTGGCCTGCCTCGGGCCCGACGCGGTCCTCGCGCTGCGCACGGACCTCTGGCTGGCTCCCGAACTCGTCCTGTACCGGCCGGGCCGGGTGGAGGTGTTGGCCGGCGGTCCGGAGCTCATCTCGGCCCGGACCTTCGCCACCGCCCGCGGGTTCGTCGTCCTCCTGTGGAGCGAGCCCGTGGCCCTGGTCGGCGCGGTGGGCCGGCCGCTGGAGCGGATCGACCTGCCGGACCTGGGCCTGGAGCGCTGCACCGTCCACGCCGTCGACCCCTCCGGGGAGCGGCTGCTGCTGGCCGGTGACCGCCGGGTGATCCTCACCGACGCGGGTCTGCAGCCGCTGTCCGCCCGCGGCTGGTGGGGCGTGCCCGAGCAGCACGGCACCGTACGGGCCGCCGCCTTCCTCTCACCCGACGAGTTCGTGACCGCCGCCTCGACCGGCGGTGTCTACCTCTTCCAACAGGATCCCGACCAGACCATGGTGACCGCCTGGAACACGTCCGGACGCAGCCTGCAGCACCTGTTCGCGGTCCCGGGGTGGCGCGTCGTCGGAGGACGGGCCCGGGGGGAGGAGACGACGTACTTCAACGACTCCGTGGGCCTCGCCCCGGTCCCGGAGCCGCGCCCGCTCGCCGGGCCGTCCCGCGGCGCCCCGCGCCTGGTGACCGCCGCACCCGGCGGCCGCCACGTGGTGCACGGCTCGTCCGTGCACGACCTCGGCGACCCGCTCTCCTTCGCCGAACGCCCGACGGCCTCGCTGACCGCGGCCGACCGGGCGGCCCTGAACGCCTACCTCGACAGCGGGCGGGCGCCGTACGCCGCGATCCGGGAACTGCTGGAGCTCGTACGGGACCTCGGGCCCTCCTGGTGACCGTCACCGACCGAGGAGAGTGACGCGATGTTCTTCCGAAGGAAGCGCGCCAAAGGCAGCCCGGAGGAGCCCCGGATCCCGGAGGACCCGCGCACCCCGGAGAGCCCGCCGAACCGACCTGACCCGCCGGACCCGGGCCATCCGGAGGATCCACCGCCCGCGCCCGCGCCCGCGCCCGCGCCCGCGCCCGGGTCTCCGGCGGATCCGCTCGACCTGCGCCTGGGCGAGCCCGACGACACGCCGATGCACCTCGGCATGGACGCCACCCTGCGGATGGGCGACGAACTCGCGGAGGCGGAGCGGCGGCTGGGCCCGAGCCACGAGGACGTCCTGCGGCTGCGCCACAACTACGCCTTCTTCCTGTGCATGTGGTCCGCCGCCGCCCCGCCCGGGGACACGTACATGCTGGACCGGGCGATCCCGCTGCTGCTGGAGAACCTGACCCACCAGTCCGCGGCCATGGGCCCGCACGCGCGCGACACCCTGATCACCCTCCAGGGGATCGGCGCCGCCCACCTGTCGGCGGGGCGCCCCGCCGAAGCCGTCCCCTACCTCGAACAGGCCGTGGAGGGCAGCGAACTCAACCCCGACACCGACGAGGAGCAGAGCCTCACCTGGCGCGAGAAGCTGTCGAGCGCCTACGCCGCCTCGGGCCGCGCCGACCGCGCGATCACCCTGCTGGAGGAGGCCGTGGCCGGCAGCAGGCGCCTCCTGCCGCCGGGCGGGGAGCAGCTGGAGGCCCGGAAGCAGAAGCTGTTCACCGCCTACCGCGAGGCGGGCCGGCTGCCCGAGGCCACCGCGCTCTGCCTGGAGATCGTCGCCGACAAGGAGCGGTACTACGGCCCCGACCACCTCGACACCTACATCTGGGTGGACAACCTGGCGCACCTCCACCACGACGCCGGGAACCTCGACGCGGCCATCGCCTGCTACGAACGGGCCATCCACGGCTTCGAGCGCATCCACGGAGCCGACAGCGACGAGATCGCCTACCGCTACCACAACCTCGCGATCGCCCACCTGGACGCCGGCCGCCCGGAGCGGTCCCTGCCCTACCTGAAGGCGGCCCTCGCCGCGCGCGAGCACAGCCTGGGCCCGGACGACCCGGGGACCCTGGACGCGCTGATCGGCCTCATCTCCGGCTACGACCAGGCCGGCCGGGTCGACGAGGCGATCGAGGCGACCGAACGCCTCATCGCCGCCCTGGAGCGCATCGGCGGCCCCACGCACCCCAAGCTCCCCGAGGTGCGCACCTACCTCGACCAGCTGAGACGGGCCCTCCCCTAGCCGGTACCCAGCCCTGCGCAGAGGCACAATGGGTGCGGTGAGGAGACCTGGCGATGTCTGAGTGGATGATCGACACCGACGGCGTCGAACTGTGCACCGAGTCCTTCGGCGATCGGTCGGACCCACCGGTCCTGCTCGTCATGGGCACGGGGGCTTCGATGCTCTGGTGGGAGGAGGGCTTCTGCCGGATGCTCGCCGAGGGCGGACGCTTCGTGATCCGCTACGACCACCGCGACACCGGCCGATCGGTCACCTACGAGCCGGGCCGCCCCGGATACACGGGCGCGGATCTGGTCGGCGACGCCGTCGGTGTACTCGATGCCCATGGGATCCCGGCCGCACACGTGGTGGGTGTCTCGGCCGGAGGGGGGTTCGCGCAGTTGCTCGCGCTAGACCATCCCGATCGGGTCCTCTCGCTCGTCCTGATCAGCACGTCCAGAGCCGTGGCCGGCGACCGCGAACTGCCCCCGCCGACCGAGGAGTTCATGCGATTCGCATCGACCGCGGAGGTCGATTGGTCACAGGCCGCCTCGGTGATCGAGTACCTGGTCGCGTACTCGCGCGTACTCGCAGGAGGCCGGCGCCCGTTCGACGAGACCGCCGTCCGCGACCTCGTCCGTCGGGACGTCGAGCGTGCACACGACTTCGCCGCCATGCGGAACCACGACGTACTTCCGGACGGCGAGCCATCCCGGGAACCCCTGTCCTCGATCAGCGTGCCCACGCTGGTGATCCACGGGACCGCGGATCCGATGTTCCCTTTCGGGCACGGCGAGGCACTCGCCGAAGAGATCCCCGCCGCGGAGCTGTTGGCCTTGAAAGACGCCGGCCACGGGGTCGACCGAGCCGACTGGGAGACGATCGTCGGCGCGATCCTGACGCATACCGCTGCGGACGAACGGGCCTAAGGGTTGCCCCGTAAGTGATCTCGCCCTGCAATGATCTTGATCGTGTCAGGTGTGATCACGGCGTCGGAACCGTCCTGGATAGCCCTGTTTACCGGGCTGAGCCCGCGCGTCTTCGGCAAGTTGGTGACCGCGCGTCGCCGCGAGGGCGCCAGCTCCCCGGGCCAGGGGTGGCCGTGGGGTCTGCCGCTGGAGGACCGGGTGCTGTTGGTAGTCGCTTACTGGTGCACGAACCTGACGATGCGCCAACTCGCCCCATTGTTTGGCATCTCGAAGTCGGCGGCCGACCGCATCATCGACCAGCTCGACCCGCTCATCGCATTCCAGCCTCGGCGCCGGTTCGCCACGGACACCGTGCTGGTAGTCGACGGCACCCTGGTGCCTACCCCGGACCACAGCATCGCTGAACAGTCGAAGAACTACCGGTACTCCACCAACCACCAGGTCGTCATTGACGCGGATACCCGCCTGGTCGTTGTGGTCGGTGAGCCTTTGCCCGGCAATCGCAACGACTGCCGGGCATGGGGGGAGTCTGGCGCGAAGGCCGCCGTGGGCAGGACCCTCACGATGGCCGACGGAGACTATCCGGGCACCGGCCTCCTCATGCCCCACCGCCGCACCCCGGGCGAAGAGTTGCCGGGCTGGAGGCGCGAGCACAATCGCTCGCACAAACAGGTCCGGGCCCGCGTCGAGCACGTCTTCGCCCACATGAAGACCCGGAAGATCCTCCGCGACTGCCGTCTCAAGGGCGACGGGGTCCGACACGCCATGCTCGGCATCGCCCGACTGCACAACCTCGCTCTCACGGGATAGCTCCTGCCGCATACGAGACCTGAGAGGTCCCCGGGAGACGGCTCCCCCCTCGCAGTCTCGGAGGAGAATCAGGCGAGGCAGAACTCGTTGCCCTCGATGTCCTGCATCGTGATGCACGACTCGTTGACGCCATCGGCACGCTGCGTCAGCACGTGTTTCGCGCCGAGCGCCATCAGCCGTGCGCATTCGGCCTCGAGTGTGGCCAGGCGCTCGTCACCCACGAGCCCTGTGCCGACCCGCACATCAAGATGCACCCGGTTCTTGACGACCTTGCCTTCGGGAACTCGCTGGAAGAGCACGCGCGGGCCCACACCGGAGGGATCAGCGCACGCGAAGTAGACCTCGTCCTCAGGCGGCAGCGAGTGGTGGTACTCCTCCCACGTGGCAAAGCCCTCCGGGACTGTCGGTACGACGTACCCCAGCACCTCGCACCAGAAGGCGGCGAGGCGCGCAGGTTCCGCGCAGTCGAAGGTCACTTGGAACTGCTTGATCGTTGACATCGGCGCACGATAACAGGGGCCCTGCTCATCTCCCCGGGCGGGTGGATCCACACGTTGCCGGGAGGACGGCCCCTGCCATCCGCTGCTGTGTCGTGCGGTCACAGGGGTGAACCGAGGTCGGCGCCTCTTCCAAAGGGTGGGACCCAGGATCCGATCTCAGCCGACCACTCTCGTGCCAAAGATCAGTTACGGGACAGCCCTTAGCTCAGTCGCCGGAAGGGCCTGAGGGCTCATCCGACGTCGCGCAGGCTCGTCTCCCGCCCACGCAGGTAGAGGGCGGGCGAACAGCGTCGACGCCGGGGCGGGCGTACCGCTCCAGGGGGCGGACAGAGGCGTGAAGGGGGACCAGGCCGGCAGCATCGGGGTCGCCCCGATCGCGGCGACGCGGAAGACGGGCGGCTTCGCATGTAGACCGTGTCCTATGTGGTGAGGCGGGCGAGTCGTTTGTAGCAGTAGAGGGCTGCGGCGAAGCCGAGGAAGACCAGGTGGTTGCGGGCGGTGCGGACGCCGATGCGATTTCCTCGTATCCATTTCCGCAACTGAGGGATATCGTTCACCCCCTTTCAGCCCGGGCGTGGGTGGAGTCGAGGGCCGCCTGGGAGGGATCGAGGAGGCGGGGTGTCTTGGATTCCGCCGCCCTGCGGCAGCACCCTGGACGGCGGGATCAGCGACTCCGTGATCTCCCCAAACCAGTCCGGAACACTCCTCACCACATAGGACACGGTCTAAGTGGAGCCAATGGTCAAACAGCCTCAGATATGTCGTGCGCGGGTCTATGGCGGGACGAGTCCGATACCCGATACTAGGGGCCATGGAGGGACACGGCGACCATTTTCTGCGCGTATTAATTGGAGATGATCAGGCCGAAGGTGCTTACTACGTGGGCGGGTGGGATATTCGCTATACGTCTCAGGTCTTGCCTCTTGTGTCGTGGCAAGTGAGCGGGCATGAGCGAATGCACGCCCTACTTACGGAGCATACGGCCTGGGGCGCGATACTAATGTTGAGCGCGGACCTGCTCCGGGCAGACCTGTTCAGTTTTCCCCAAGCAGAACAGGAAAAGATCCGGCGAAGCTTCTCCGGCTTCGTGGAAGCCAACCGTGAGGTGCAGGAGATGTTTGCCACCTACATCTCGCTCGCCCGCTCGGAGCCGGAAAAATTGGCCCGATCCGGCCGTGTACTGAAGAATGTGACGTACCAACGCTACTTGGATATGGCGCTGTGTATAGCCCCGGGACTTCCGATGGCATCTCATCGCCATCAGGCCGCAGTCACGGCGGTGGCCCTGCTGGCGATGCAACCGGATGCCCTGTACGGCCTTATGGGCTGTAACCCACCTTGGGAACTAGGGAAAGTGAGAAGGCGACACCATCCGGATTGGCGCCTACAGCAGATCCTGAAGATATCCCCCGAGCAATGGGATGAGTTGGTCCGTAAAGCAAACCGCGAAGTGCAACTCAGCCAGGAGTGGGATGGGGACACCGGCAGCAGGGAGGCGCAGCAGAGGTTTCAAACGGAAGACAATTACGAAGTGTTGGGGAAGTATACCGACTGCTTCTATCGCGCCCTATCGGAGATTCTAGCCGCGGCTGGGAGTCCATCGATGGAGCGGTTTGAGCACGCCGACTTCACCAGTCGCCTCCTGTCTGAAGTGCGTGCAGCCGGACTCGCTGCCGTCGACGTGATGGCAGGCGGGGATCTGCCGGATCCGCCACCAGGAATCGTGAAATTCGTAACGGCCGCGCAGGAGCGTATATGGCTCAAGCCCCTTCCGATGCGGGCGCAGTGGATGGAGTGGGATGCACTGCGAGTGGAAGAGTTCGTTGCAGAGGTAATTGAATCAGGCTCAAGTCTTGTTATCACCGTTCGCCCACCTGAGGACTGGCTTGCCGATTATCTTTGGAGCGATGCATCTCGGGCTGCACTGAGCAAGCATTCCGGGGCTTTGGCAGCCATCTGCATTTCGGTGGATAGAGAGGAGTTTGACGGGTGTGATCTCGTGGTGATCGAGGTGCCGTCACCGCGACGAGCCAAAGCCCTGGAAAGGAAGATTGGGCGCGGCAAGGTGGTAGTCAACATGTCGTGCCGTTTCCTCTTGCTGGGCAAGCTTCCGGGAATCAGGGCGTTCCGGTGGATGTCGTTGCATGTTCCAAGATTCTTCATCATAGATGTGGAACTCAACTATGTGGCCTTGTATTGGTTGATGAACAATGGGTCTGTGTCGCTCCGTTCTGCAGGACTGCCAAGTCCTGAACATGCTCACCTGGCCGTCCTGGTGGGGCGATACGTCCTGTCGTACATGTCGTCGTCCTACTGGCTGTGGGTGGGTGTTTGCGGACAGTCGGCGGCGGCCGACATAATGGCTACTCTTCGTGATGTCTTTGGTGAGGAGCCTGGGTCACCGGTCGCGGACGAAGAGCTTCAGTCCGAATCGTTGGCAGCTACGATCCAGAACCTATTGGACACTCGTCCATATGTCGGTTTCGCTCCCATACGGAGGACTCTCCCATGGAAAACCTGAATGTCGTTTCTGATTCCCTGCTGCAGGCCGCGGAGCTGGGGGATCGGGCCTCTCTGTCCGAGTCCGATCTTCGTCTTTTCTGGTCGCGGCTCTCCGGGAGTGGCGAAGCGGAGGCTGACTACTTCATCCATGCTCTTGTGGGTTGCGTGCAAGGCGGCGGTGAAGAGGAAGCCGCTCCTCTTGAAGTCCGCCTTGGGGGATGGCAGTTAAATCTCAGCCAAGCTATTGCGAAATCTGCTTTGGCCACCGCTTTCTTGTCCGCGTCTCTTGCTGTCACTGGTGGAGGTGCTGACGTCATTGCACCGCAGATTATTACTGCGGTAACTCCCTTGCTTTTTGAAATTCGTAAAGTAAAGGTGACGGCCTCGCAGGGTCTCATTCATGCCGAACTCGTCCGTGTGTCCGAAGTGCAGGACGGAGAATTTAGCGCACAAGAGCTTTACGACCGGATTCCAGAGCGACACCGCGAGTCCCTTAACTACTTGGATTTCCTCGATTTCCTGGATGCTTATCGGCGCGCTGGGCTGCTTGTCGATGACGGCGACTCACGACTCCGTGTGGTCCCGAGTGGAAATGCGCGCTTCAGGTTCTCGATCGAGTAGTGCACAGGACGACGGCGTCGTTTGGTGACCTATGATCACGGGCTTCAGCGCGAGACCGCCGTGGGTGTTGGCGGCCGAGAGGCCGACGGGGAGGGACAGTCCGCTCGCCTCCGACAGGACGTGCATCTTGCAACCCGGCTTGCCCCGGTCCACGGGGCTCGGACCCGTGAGTCCGCCCCCTTTTTCATCCGCGCCTGTGCGGAGTCGAGGACAGCGCGGGAGAGGTCGAGCAGGCCGGCGGCGTCCAGACGGTGCAGGATCTCCTCGTGCAGCCGCCCCCACACCCCGGCTCTGGACCAAATCAGGAACCGGCGGTGGGCGGTCGACTTCGATATCCCGAAGCACGGCGGCAATGCCCGCCAGGCGCACCCGGAGAGCAGCACGTAGATGACGGCCGCGAACAGCGTTTCATCAGGCGTGTCCTGCGTCCCACCGCCCTGCGGCCTCACCCGAGATGGCGGGATCAGCGGCTCCGCAATCTCCCACAACCCGTCCGGAACAATCCAACTCCATGTACCCCGCCCCATGCTGGGGGCAACGACCCCTCACCGCATAGGACACGGTCTTACGACGTTGTCGGCTATTGATGTTCGGGCGTGCTGGCCTGAGCTCAGTCCCGCCGTCCGCCGGGCGTCGCATCCGATCAGGTGACAGCACCTGCCCGGACGGTGTGCCCCCACCCTGCTAGCGGGCTTCGGACTACGTTCACAGCCAGCGAAGGGAGGAAGCGATGACGGATCACCCGCACATCGGTGTGTTCCGGCGAGCGATGGCGGCCTTCTCGGCCGGCGACATGAACACGCTGGCGGAGGTCTTCCATCCCGATGTTGCATGGCACTTGGGGGGCCGGGGACCGCTGTCGGGGGACTACCAGGGTCGCGAAGCCACGTTCGAGATGTTCGCCCGGGACTTCGAGCTGTCAGGTGGCACGTACCGCCCCCAGCTTCACGATGTTCTCGCGAACGATGCCCATACGGTCGCTCTGCTCCATGCCACGGCGTCGCGCGCGGGCAAGGAGCTCGATATGGACTATGTCATCGTCTTCCACATCAGCGACGGCAAGATCGTCGAAGGTTGGGAGCTCTGGGCTGATCAAGCGACATACGACGAGTTCTGGTCGTAGGGACACGTCGGAAGCCGGCGGCAGCGGTGCCGAGCCGGTCCTTCAGCTGCCGGTGGGCCTGGGGTTTTTGGACCAGGTGGTGGCTGAGCCTTTGCGAGTCAGGCGCCGGGTCATCAGCGTGATATCTCTGCGACGGCCAAGACGCTGTCGGCTATTGAAGATCGGGGCCATGGCCATGGCCGTGACGTGTGGACGGCCGCACGGGATCTTCGGTTATGACGACGAAATGGGCCCGTGCGGCCTTGTCCCATCCTGCCTTCATCGGTATCTCCCGCGCACATCTCGGCGGTTTGATCGAGGAGTTGGCCGCCCCGTGGCAGGCGCGGCGACAGTCCGCGCTGCATGACCGGCGTGGTGGGGAACGCCGCCGTGCGGCCGGGGTACCTGTTCGGGCAGCAAGGGGGCCTGTCGGCGGTGGCTCGCGGTCGGTAGCGTGAGTCTGATCCCGGGCCTTGCCGAGGGGGCAGCGGGAGAGGGGGGTTCGCCGTGTTAAACCGGCACGCCATTGCGTACGTGCGGAGCAGGGACATCACCGACGAGACCGCCAGGAAGGTGTTCCTGCTGTTGGCGGAGCTCACCCATGCGCCGGGTGATCCGTACAGGCCGCAGGACGTTCCCGAGGTGATGGGGCTGGAGCTCCTGGACGCGGACGTCCCGGAGCTCGCCCGACGGGTGGGGATCGCCCCGGAGGAGTTCCGCAGCCGGCTGCGGGCTCTGAGGGAGCTCGTACGGATGGATGTGCTGGAGCACGTCGCCGATGGCGTTTGGGAGATCGTCTACGGGCCCCTGTACGGCGACGCGCCCGCTGCGCGAGTACCGAAGCCCGACTTGACGAGGGGTGGCCCGCACGCGTTCCGGATGCCGGGCTGGGAGCAGTTCAGCACGTGGGGCTACGAGAGCGGCCCGCACGGAGAGACGAACCTGTACGCCCAGCTGATCGCGAACCAGGACGGCGCGCACGCGGACCCACGGATCTGGATCACTCCGCCCCGGTACCTCGTGCGGGACATCGAGGAGCTCGCGACCGTCATCGCCGTTGCCTTGGTGCCGTACGTTCCGGTGCCCCCGCCGGCGTCGCTCATCAAGTCGTGGCTGACGGAGCCGCCACGATCCTTCCGGTAGCCGCAGGCGGCGCGGTGGTATCGAGAAGCATGGTGGGCATGACCTCTACCACCGCCTCTTCATGTGGCCACGCCCACCACCGGGGGCTCGTCCGCGCGACCGCGGTGCGCCGCGGTGGCCGCCACAGCGCCGTTGCCCGGACGGAGGAGGAGTCCTGACGTGCGCGACTGCGCCTTCTGCTCCATCGCCGTCGGCAACGCTCCGGCCGCTGTCGTCCGCGAGTGGGACGACGCCATCGCGATCCGCCCGAGCCCGGGCGGCGTCCACCCCGAGCACGTCCTGGTCCTGCCCCGCGTCCACGTCCAGGACGCGGGAGAGGACCCTGAAGTGACCGCGATCGTCATGCGCCGCGCCGCAGAGCTGATGGCCGAGCATTCCGCCGCGAACATCATCACGTCGAAAGGCGCCGAGGCCACGCAGACCGTCTTCCAGCTGTTCTTCGGGCAGTTGGAATCTGTCTCATGAGGTGTCGCTCGACCGGATGAGCGTTGTCCCGGAGCCCTTCAGCCCGCTGCTATCTCTCATCTCCCACGTTGTCTCACAGGGAGATGAAGATGCTGTTGTTCTCGGTGGACTCGAAGGTGGCGAAGGAGTATCTGGAGAGTCCGGTGCTGTCCGGTGGGGAAGCGGCCGGGTTGTTGGAACACCTGTCGGTCTCGGACGGCACCCCGATCTATCTGAATGACGAGACGATGATGCCGGCCGAGCCGTTGTGTTCGTGGGGCCGGAACATGTCGTACGTCGATCTGGCCGGGTCCACGCTGCAGGACTACGGACGGATCATGGCCCGATTCGCTGGGCACCAGGAGGGCCGCGGCCGCGATGTTCTGGCGGCCACCGAGTCGGATCTGGTGGCGTTCAAGAAGGTCCGGACCCTGTTGCAGGAACGGCCCATCGGCTCGTCGGCCTGGGGCAAGGAGTCCGGGCTGCTGGATCAGTACCGCTACTTCCGCGACGTCGGCTTGGGCGGGCAACGGCCGGACTCCCAGGTCGACCGGACCTTTCGCGGCTGGGCACCACACCACAACCGCGCGGGCTCCGACGTGGCCCTGGGCTCGGGGGCCCGCTGGCAGGAGTGGGCAACGGTGCTGCTGCCTGAGCTCGGCATCGGGGTCAATCCCCCTGGCCAGGCGGCCCAGTTCACGGTTCAAGCCTGCGCTAAATACGGCAAGGCCCGCTACATCCCCGAGGACGCGGTCGGCTCGGTCGACACATACGTCGCTCAGGTCGCGGGCTCCGCGGCCTCCCGTTCGTCAGGGGGTGGTGACAGGCAGGCGGGCGCAGTGGCGGCACGCGCGTGCAGAAGCGGCGATGCGCGCGTGGAGGGCGATGGTGATCAGACAGGCGGCCGCGGTCAGTGGCCAGTTGGTGGCCAGTACCGCGGCAGTGATGAGGGTCAGCGCGCTCAGCCCGAGGGCGACTGCCGCGGTGGTTCCCGTCCAGGCGACCACGAGCGGCAGTTGTTGCGGGAGGGGCAGTCGGCGGCCCAGGGGGCCGGTGACGGACAGGAACACGGCCGCCAGCAGCGCGGTGAGCACTGCGAGGCCGCCGAGGTGGGCGACGGCCACCTGGAGCGGGTCCGGCAGCCGGCGGTCCGCCGCGTGGGTGGCGAGCTCGACCAGGTACCGACACACCAGCACGCACGGGACGACCAACATGACGGTGCGCGCGGTGTGACGGGCCTGGGTGATGGTCAGTTCATGCTGGAAGCTGGGCGCGAGCTCGGCCACGGTGCCGAACTGGCGGATGGCTTGGCGGGCGGCGTCCCGGTCAGGTTCGGCATCGGGCGACAGTTCCCGCGCGGTGTCCAGGAGGCCTTCGCGCAGTTCGTCCACCATCTGGGTCTTGAGTCGGGCCGGGCCGTGCAGGGTGGCCGTCAGGTCCGCGAGGTGGGCTTCGATGGGGTCGTCGGCACGAGTCTCGGGCGCCTTCACGTGGCGCGTCCGGGGGCCGGCGCGGGTTCCAGCACCGAGCCGATCGCTGCGATGAACTCCTGCCAGTGGGTCCGCTCGGCGGCCAGGCTGCGCCGTCCGGCGTCGGTGAGTTCGTAGCAGCGCCGACGGCGTTCGCCCACCGACTCCCAGGCGCTGCTCAGCAGTCCGATCCGCTCGAGCCGGTTGAGGGCGGGGTAAATGGTGCCCTTGCGCAGCTCTAGTACGCCCCCGCTGCGCTCCTCGACCGCAGTGATGATCGCGTAGCCGTGCAGGGGGCCGGATTCCAGTACGGACAGCAGCAGTCCGTCCAGGTGGCCGCGTACCGCATCCGTCTTCATAGTCAGGCAGCCTACCCAAGTGACTTCCCCTGTGCTACCTATAGATCGGTAGCCAATCCATTGGCAGCCAATCCATGAAAGGACCCCTGTGACCAAGCTGCTGCTCTCGCTGCACGTCCTGGCCGCGATCCTGGCGATCGGGCCGATCACCGTCGCAGCCTCGATGTTCCCCCGCTACGCCAGGCTGTCGGCCAGCAGCGACGCACAGGAGGCCAACGGCCAGACCGCCGCGTTCCTGCACAAGATCTGCCGCGGGTACACGGTCGTCGGCATCGCCGTCCCGGTCCTCGGTGTCGCCACCGGCGCCCGGATGGGCGTCCTGACCGACGCCTGGCTGCTGACGTCGATCGCTCTCACGGCTGCCGCCGCGGCCCTGCTGCTCACGGTGGTCCTTCCCGGGCAGGCCCGACTGCTCGCCCAACCCGCGGACGCATCCGGCGCAGGAGGGACAGGCACCGGCGTGGCCACGAACGCCATGCCGGAGCTGCGGTCGGCGGCGGCGCGCCTCTCCATGACCACGGGGATGTTCAACTTGCTGTGGGCAGCCGTCGTCGTCCTGATGATCGTCCGCCCCGGCTCCACGACGGGAGCCTGATCAGCATGCGAACCCTGCGCATCGCGGCCGCAGTTGAAGCCGTATCCCTCACGCTCTTGCTGCTCAACCTGTTCACCGTGCACACCGGGGTGATCACGTCGCTGGGCGGACTGCTCCACGGCACGGCCTATCTGGCCACTATCGTCGCCGTCTTCCTCACTTCCGCCCTCGCGCGGCCGGGAACCAAGGGGTGTGCCTTCATTCCCGGCATCGGAGGGCTCCTCGCGCTGCGCCTGCTGGGGCAGCAGCCACCCGCCTCCTCACCCGACAGACTGCCCGGCGCCGACAGATGACTGGGAAACGATCATCGCAGCGCGGGAAACCCCTCTCCCGGCGGGCTGCTCAGACGCAGGCTGACGACTTCCGTCGGTGCCCCGAAACGGGTGAACCACACCCCACCCCACGACCCGGAAGTCCACGTCTCGTGAGACATGCGAACCGCGAGGAACACCTGCACGTCCACGTCGTGCCACGCACCACCGACGACCGACTGCCGCTCCCCTGGACGTCGAGCCGTCCTCGTGAGAGTGATCGGCATCCGTCTGGTGCAGATGGGAGCCGGCCAGGTTGGGGGCAGTGGGCTCGCTGCGGTGAATCCACAGGAGGGCTCCAGCCATCAGCGCAGTGCCTCCCAGCAGCCAGGGAAGTGGACCAGGCGGCAGGATGCCGACGGCCAGGCCGGTGAGAGCTCCGGTCAGTTGCAGTGCGAGGGACTGAACGGACAGTGCCGTGGCGCGTCCCGTGCTTGGGACTCGGCGGTGAAGGAGGTCGTTCTCGCTGGGTCCCGCCGCGCCGAGACCGAGATACACCAGGCCGTAACCGGCAGCCGCGAGAGCCATGGAGACGGGGCCTGTTGCCGCGGCGGTGGCGCTGAGCAGGAGCAGGCCGCTGGCGCTGGTGCCCAGGCTCACCAGGACCGCGCGTTCGCCGCTGCCTGCCAGCCGCGCGGTCAGCGGCGCGAGATGGCTCCCGATGCCCGAGCAGACGAAGCCGGCACAGGCGAGTGCGGCGAAGAGCATCGCACCCGACTCCGGCGCTCCGGTGAAAGCCGCGGCACGGCCCGGCGTCAGCAGCTCGATCGTGGCCAGGGCGCTGCCGGCGGCTGCTGCGCTGAGGAGCACACGGCGGACCAGCACGTCGCGTCCGCCGAGCCGCACCCCGTCGGCGACGGTGGCCGGGATGCCCCGGAATACGGAGCGCAGCGTGCTGGGTGGACGGGGCGGCTCGGGGAGGGCGGCGAGCACGTACAGCACGAAGGCGATCTCGACTGATGCGGCCAGCAGCGGTGGGACGGAGAGTGGGATCACCAGCCCTGAAGTTGCTTGGCTGAGTCGGGCACCGACGTCGGGGCCCCGTGCGAGCAGCCAGGGGAGGGCGCCGCCGAGGAGGGTGCCCGCGGCGAGCGCGGCGGAGGTGGCGGTGGCGCCGCGGGCCAGTCCGGTGCGTAGGTCGGCGTCGGGGCCGGAGTGCGCCTGGACGGTGTCGACGTACCAGGCCTCGGCCGGCCCGCTGGACAGGGCGCGCCCCGCGCCCATGAGGGCCATGCCGAGGGTGAGGATCCAGGGCGCTGTGCCCAGACTTTGGAGGGTGAAGGCGGCCAGGTTCAGCAGGCCGGCTGCGGCCAGGACGGCCCGGCGGCCGAGTACGTCGGAGAGTCCGCCGGTGGGCAGTTCCAGCGCGGCGGCGGTGAGGGAGTGCGCGACGAAGAAGCCCGCGATGGCGGCAAGGGTCATGCCGCGTTCGGTGAAGAGCAGGATCAGGGGGGTGACGGCCAGGCCCAGGGGGAGCCAGAAGAGGACGCAGGCCGTCGCGTAGCGGCGTCGTGCGGTGGGTAAGTCCAGCGGGCCGGTCACGATGCCGCCTCGGTGTCCGTCTCCGGCGGGGTGGAGGTGTCCGGCTCCTCCGCATCGGGGCCGTGGGGTGCGAGTGGCAGTCCGGCGGTGACGAGCACGACTTGGGCGGCGCGGGGGT
Organism: Streptomyces sp. NPDC059989; assembly: GCF_042736975.1. Taxonomy (NCBI): domain Bacteria; kingdom Bacillati; phylum Actinomycetota; class Actinomycetes; order Kitasatosporales; family Streptomycetaceae; genus Streptomyces; species Streptomyces sp. NPDC059989. The sequence continues at coordinate 189,576 of NZ_JBHWUO010000002.1, read as the reverse complement.
CGGCTTCGTCGCGCTGGGTCAGTTCTTCCAGCTTCCGGTCGAGTGTGTCCCAGAGTTCGGTGAGCGACTCAGGGGTAAGACGGGGCATCAAGTCGTCGATCCCGGCCGGCTCCAGCCACTCCGGGCCCAGTCGCCCGGCGGCGACGTCTGCCTCGTGCCGGACGAGCGATGCCTCCAAGTGCTCGACCTGGCCTTTGCGGGAGAAGCTGAGGAAGGCCCGGCTGTCCGGTGAGGCTTCCATCGCCCTGTTGTTCCAGGAGGTCACGGAGTGCACCGCCTGCCAGCGGCGCTCCCGCCCGTCGCGGTGCTCGGCCTCGGCGACGAACGCGTACTTCGCCAGAACCCGCAGGTGATAGCTGGTGGAAGCGGATGACTCCCCGGTCCTGACGGCGAGCTCACTCGCGGTTGCCGGGCCGTCCTGCCGCAGCAAGCCGAGCAGCCGGATGCGCAAGGGGTGCGTGAGGGCCTTCAGGGCTGCGGCGTCCCGCTCAGGATCGAGGACGCGTCTCTGTTCTTCGCTGACCATGACGGGAGGCTAAGACTCTCAGCCAGCTTCCCAAAAGTATTTTTGCAGAATTTCTTTTGGGAAGCTGGCCGGCGCTGGACAGGCTCACGCGTCCGCACGTGCTTCGGCCGAGGACGCCGAGTTCGCCGCGCACGGTCTCACCGAGGACGAGACGGGCTGAGCGAGAGGTTGATGCGGCGCCGTTCGGGGTCCGCGCCGAGGAGCGCGACGTACACCTCGTCCCCGACGGCGACCGCGTCTTCCGGGCTCCGTACTTCGTGGTCGGCCAGTTCCGTGAGGGGGACCAGGCCCTCGATGCCGTCCGCGACTCGGACGAACGCGCCGAACGGGAGCAGCCTGGTGACCGTGCCGGCGACGGTCTGACCGGTCTCGTGGCTGTCGACGTACGCCTGCCAGGGGTTGGGCAGCAGCTCCTTGAGGGACAGGCTCACCTGTTCACGTAGCCAGTCGATGTGGATGATTTGGGCGCGGATTTCCCGTCCGATCGGGGCGATGTCGTCGACCGAGTCGAAGCGGGCCCAGGACATCTCGGGTACGCGAAGGAAACCGAGGCCGTGGCCCGGGCCGTCGCCCAGGTGCACGTACACGCCCACGTCGTTCAGGCCCGTGGCGACGACGCCAGAGATGGCATCCCCGATGGCTAGGGAGGCCAGGAACGTCCGGCGCTCATCGGCCCGCGTGCGGTTGGTCCGCCACCGCGCTCGGAGAACGCCGTCGGGATCGGGGAGCACGGCGGCGAGCAGAGGATCCCGGTCGGCGGGTTCCAGGGGGACCAGTGCCGCCCGGTGGCCCGGCTCGGCGGGGACGGCTGGGTTGGGGACGTCGGCCGTGGCCAGGGCCGGCTCGGCGATGCGTTCCGGTCTGAAGCTACCGTCGGGGAACTGCTGGACGAGGAGTTCGAGACGGTCCTGCCGTGCCAAGGCGGTGCGTACGGTCTCGGCGTCCTCGGTCAGGTCCGGCCAGACCGCCAGTCGTGCGCGGGGCGTCAACCACTCGCGCACGCCTTGGACGTCGGCCGCGGAGGCCAGGCGGTGCCACCGGTAGGAGTTGGCGACGGGGCGCTCCTCCATCAGGACGGTGCCGAGATCCGCGACCAAGGCGTTCAGGTCCGTCCAGAAGGCTTCGTCGGCCGGTCCTTCGCCCCAGGTTTCGTCGAAGGCGGGGTCGTAGGGGGAGTGCTCGACCTGCCGGCTGAACAGGCCGAGCGTACGTGCGCGGGCAGCGGCCTCCTCCAGCGGGCGACTGCTGCCGACGTAGATGTCGTCTTCCTCCCCGACGTGGAGGAAGAAGTCGTGGTCGCCGCGCAGTCGGCACCAGGCGCCTTGACGCAGCACCATGGCGCGCAGGAGGCCGAGCCCGGTGGCGAGCGGGATGCGCGCGCCGTCGTGGTAGCCGGAGCGGTCGTAGGGAAAGAGCCCGCACAGCCCGTACCCTCCGCCCCCGTGCCGAACGGAGGACGAGAAGGAGAAGAACCCGTCGGTCATCGGGTTGTCGATCGTCAGGTAGTCGGCGCCGGCATCGAGGGCGAAGCCTGCCAATGCGGCCGTGAGGGCGCCGACGACCCGTTCCCGGGAGTCGTAGGGGATACGAGTGCCACCCGGACCGGAAGCCGCAGGGGGATCGGCGGGGTCGTACGGCGTGACGCAGTACGCGAAGGCCGCCATGTCAGCGCCCCGCGCGGCTCGTAGGTGCCCTGAGGGCCGGTCGCGGGCGGACAGGAAATGTGATCATGCGCGGAGCGTACTCGAGGCCTTGGCGGCCGTGCGGTTGCTAGGGGGCGGTGTGCTCCAGCAGGCCCCGTACGAAGGCGGCCTGGCCGGCGTGCTGGAGGTCGTCGGAGAGGACGCTGACCAGGCGTACGCCCAGGGTGACCGGCGGGTCCCAGCGTTCGTCGACCACCCGGTCCAGTTCCGCGGCGGCGAGGCCCCGCACGAAGTGCAGGGTCTGCTCGTGGACCGCGTCGTAGTAGCCCAGCAACAGCTCGCCGGAGTCGACCCGTACGGTGGCCACCTGGCGGGCGGTGTGGCCGTACCCGGTCGCCGCCTGGGGCAGGGGCAGGGCGAACCTGGTCGCCCAGCCCCCGGCCTGCCAGACCTGCTCCAGGTCCGCGGCGTCCGCCACGTGGTCGTCCTGGATCCGGGTCAGGTGCCAGACCAGCCAGGTGATCGAGTTCGCCGCCGGGTCGACTTGCGCGTTGAGCCGCTCCGGCGGGAGCCCCTCCACGGCCTCGTGCACGATCTCCCGGATGCGTCCGAACCCGTCGGCGATGATGTCCGTAGCCTTCATGCACCCACCATGCGGCGCCCCGCGCGTCAGCGCACGGCGTCGGCCTTCTCGGCGGACGCCTCGTCGGCAGCGGCCGCCGGCTGTCCCGCGCCGGAGGCCGCCACGGTCCCGTGGCCGCCCCGCAGGCCGAGCCAGCTGATCACGGCGACGAGCGCGAAGGCGGCGGCGCCGATCCCGAAGGTGAGGGTGAATCCCGACTCGGCCGGCAGCGGGGGGACGCCCGCCGGCAGGTGCTCGATCGTCTTGGACGCCAGGATCGTGGTCACGATGGCGGAGCCGATCGCGCTGCCCGTGGAGCGGGAGATCGAGTTGATGCCGTTGGCGATACCGCTCTGGTGGTGCGGGACGCTGGACATGATCACGGCGGGCATGGCGGCGTAGCCGAAGCTGACGGCCGCGCCGACGACCAGCCCCGCACCGATCACCGACAGGCTGTGCTGGTGGTCCACGGCGAGCCAGCCGAAGCCGACGGCGCCGAGCGCGGCGGCCAGGCCCAGCGCCACGCGCGGACCCCGGTGACGGACCAGCTGGCCGCCGATCGGGGAGGCCAGGAGGGAGACGATCGCCCCGGGCAGCAGGAACTGCACGGAGGCGCGCAGGATGGAGGCGTCGAAGCCGTAGCCGGTGAGCGCCTCGGGCATCTGGACGAGGTACGAGACGCCCAGGAAGTTCGCGAACATGCCGAAGCCGACGAGGATGCCGGCCAGGTTGGCCATGAGCACCGGGCGGTGGACGAACATCCGCATGTCGACGAGGGGCTCGCGGACCTTGCGCTCGACGAGCACCCAGACGGCGGTCATGACGGCGGCGCCGGCGAAGCTGCCCAGCGTACGGGCGGAGGCCCAGCCCCACTCGTGGCCCTGGGAGATCGGCAGCAGGAGCAGCAGCAGGGCGATGCCGAGGGTCAGCGCGCCGAGGAAGTCGGTGCGGCCGCCCGTCTTGTGGCGGGTCGCGGGGACCAGGAAGACCACGGCCAGCAGGGCGAGGACCGCGAAGCCCGTCGCCATCCAGAAGGCGTTGCGGTAGTCCGCGTCGGACCCGGAGGTGAGCAGTCCTGTGGCGACGAGAGCGAGACCGCTGCCGAACGCGAGCGTGCCGCTGACCAGCGCCATGGCGCCGGGCAGCTTCTGCGGCCGGACCTCCTCGCGCAGCACCGAGAGGGCGAGCGGGAAGATCGCGGTGGCGGCTCCCTGGAGCACCCGGCCCAGGATCAGCAGGGGCAGCGAGGTCGCCAGCGCGGCGATGACGGATCCGGCGACCATGACGCCGAGCACGGCCACCAGGGTCGGCTTCTTGCCGTGCTGGTCGCCGAAGCGGCCGAGCAGCGGGGTGAAGACGGCCGCCGACAGCAGGGTGGCGGTGGTGACCCAGCTCACGTTGGCGGTGGAGGTGCCGAGGTCGTTGCGGATGAGGCCCAGGATCGGGACCGGCAGGGTCTGCATCATCGACACGACCATGGCGGCCAGGCTCAGGGCGAAGACGATGACCGTCTCGTTCCGTTGCCCGGCGGCGGCCGGTGCGGCGGCGGTGGAGGGGGTGCTCATGGCTGAGGGACCTTCTTCGTGCTTCAGAGCTTCAGGACGCAGATGTTTGATGTCATCAAGTAACTCAACCGAAGGTAGACCTCAATAGTTAAGGTGGTCAAGTAAACAATTGATAATGTCAACCAATCTGGGTAGGCTCCAGGCATGAGCGACACCGCCACGCACGCCCCCTCCAAGCTCGAGCTGCTGGAGCTGCTCGCGGCCATCGGCACCGCCCAGTGGCGCGACTTCGCGGCCGCCGCCGCCCACCACGGCCTCACCTCCACGCAGGCCAGGGTCCTGGCCCAGCTGAACGGCCCGCTCCCCATGCGCGGCCTCGCCACCCTGCTGGTGTGCGACGCCTCGAACGTGACCGGGATCGTCGACCGCCTGGAGGCCCGCGAGCTGGTGCGCCGCGAGCCGAACCCCGCCGACCGCCGCGTCAAGAACGTGGTGGCCACCGACGCGGGCCGCGAGGTCATCCGCCGCGTGCGCGAGGAGATGCAGGCGACGCACGGCGCGCTCGACACCCTCGACGAGACCGAGAGCGCGACGCTCTACGCCCTGCTGGAGCGGCTGCGCCCCACGATGGAGAAGGAAGCGTGAGGAGCGGCGCCCAGGTCCGGATCCTGCGGGCCGCCGATCGCGCCGCCACCGTCTGGAAGAACGGCGGGGGAGTCACCCGGGAGATCGCGGTCTTCCCCGAGGGTGCGGGCATGGACGACTTCGTCTGGCGGGCGAGCCTCGCAGAGGTCGCCGCCGACGGGCCCTTCTCGGCCTTCCCCGAGATCGACCGCACCCTCACCCTGGCCGAAGGCGCGGGTATGGACCTCACGGTCGGGGGCGTACGCCGCCTGGTGGACGAGCGGTTCGCGCCACAGGACTTCCCCGGAGACGAGCCGACCGACTGCCGGCTCCTGTCGGGTCCCGTGGTCAACTTCAACGTGATGCACCGCCGAGGCGCCGCGGAAGTGGCGACCGCCGTCGTACGGGGCCGGCTCTCGCGCGCCGTCGTGTCGGACGAGACCCTGCTGGTGCTCGCCCTGGAGGGGGCGGCCACGGTCCGCGTGGGACGGGGCCCGGCCCTCGCCCTGGCCCCGTACGACGCGGTCCTGGTGATGGGCGACTTCCTCGACTACACGGACATCTCCGGCCACGCGGCGCTGGTCTGCTTCCGGTAGCTGGCCGTAGACCTCAGCGGACCCCGAGCTTCACCCACTTCGCGGTGCTGGGGACGCCCTTCGCGTCGAGCAGGAACAGCATGTAGTAGCCGGGCGGGGCGTCGGCCGCGCTCGGCGGCGTCCGCAGCCCGATCGTGTCGCCGCTCCCGCCGGCGCGCCGGAGCTCCAGGTGGCGCTGGCTGGTGTTCACCGAATGGGTCACGGTCGTCGGCGCCAGCAGCACGGCGCGCGCGACCTTCCCCGGCGTGGAACTCGACACCTGGAAGGCGGCGTCGTAGGCGAGTTCGCCGCCCGGCACCCGGTCGAGGGCCGGCCGCGGACCGCGGTGCAGGTAGGCGGGCTCGTAGAGCTCGATGCTGCCGTCCATCCCGTCCCGGATGTCGGGGTCGTTGGCGATCTGCTGGAGCTCGTCGCCGGTGACCAGCATCCGGCCGTCGGGCAGGACCAGGGCGTTGGAGTGGTAGCCGCGCGGCAGCCGCTGCGCCGGACCGAGCCTCCAGTGCCCGCCCGCGTCGCGCAGCTCGATCTGCCGGTACTTCGGATCGGCCTTCGGATTGAACGGTCCGTTGCCGTAATCCCGGGTGTCGAGGGCGCCGTTGACGGTCAGCAGGGTGCCGTCAGGCAGGATCAGCGTGTCGTCCTGCGTCCGGCCGAAGGCCCGCGGCCCCTCGATGGTCCAACGGCCGCCGGCCAGCTTGTAGGTGAGCGGATCGCGCGGATCGCCGCCGAGCACCAGCACCGAGTCCGGGCCGCGGAACCCGGCCGGCAGCGGGACGGCCGAGCCGTACCCCCGGAAGTCGGCCGGCCGCCGCGGCAGGTCCGTGCGCACCTCCTTGACCGGGTCGAACAGCCACTGCTGGTCGGCGTCGCGGCCGAGCCCGTAGATCATCCCGTCCCGCAGCGAGAAGAGGTGCGGATAGTCGTTCCGGAAGGGGGCGTCCGTCCGGAGCCGCTGCGGGGCGAGGTCCAGCGGGATGTCGTACGGGCGCCAGGGCACGGGATGCCGCAGGGAGGGGAAGCGCTCCACGACCGGGGTGGGGGTGCCCGTACCGCGCTCGGACTGGCCGGACATGATGATCTGGCGGCCGTCCGCCCCCGTCACGGCCGAGGGGTACCAGCGGCCCACGGCCATGTCCCGGTTGCGGTACCAGTGCTCGGTCCACGGGTCGAACACGAAGGACAGCTTGGCGCCGCTGCCGCCCTTCCCGCCGACGTTGCCGCCGAAGACGCCGACCATCCCGTTGGGGAGGAAGGCGTGCCCGGCGCAGAAGAACGGCGCCGGGCGCGGCGCGTAGCTGCCGTCCGGCATCAGGACCACGGGCGGCGGCACGTTCTTGAAGGCGCGGGGCCCGGTGCCCCGGGACGGGTCCCACAGGTAGGCGCGGCCCGCGTTGGTCACGCCGACCGTGTTGGTGGGCCCGGTCTCCTTGGTGGGGTCGGCCTCCGTGCGCTCGAAGGAGAAGAGCAGCACCTTGCCGGTCGGCAGCAGGGCCACGTGGACCCCGAAATCGGGCGAGGGGAAGAACTCCGCGAACCGGCCGAACTGCGCCGCCGCGAAACCCGCGTTGGTCTTGAGCTGGGACTCCTGGAGTGAGGCCAGGCTCGCGGTGCGCTTCGCCTGCGGATAGCTCTGGGTGCCCTTGGCGGCCTCCCGGAGCCGCGCGTGCACCCGGGCGTGCTCCTCGCCGATCACGGCGGCCTCGCCGGCCTTGGGCTCGGGCCTGCCCACGGGGTCGGCGTGGCGGCCCACGGTGAGCGGGGCGTCGGCGAGGGCCGGGGCGGGGCTCGCCGCGGCGAGGGCCACGGCGGCGGCGATCACCCATGCCGACACGACGGCGGACCGGTGGGCGCGGGGCAGGGGACTCCTCATTGCGCCGATATTAGGAGAAAGGGGATCAATCGCGCCGATGTGACGCGAGGTGGAGCCATTCGGCCGTCCGATATGGGATGGATGAACGTTTCTTCGGTGAATCGCTGCGGCCATAGAGGTGAGCCCACGTACCCGTCGCCCGCCCCGAGCCGCCGCGGACCGCTATCCATGTCCTCGTGATCAAGTCGCTCCGTACCGGATTCACCGCAGCCGCCGTGACCGCAGCTCTCGTCGCGCTCACCCCGTCGGCCGGGGCCTCCGCCTCGGCTCCCGCCGCCAAGGCCCCCACCGACCAGGTGACCGTGGACGTCGCCTCCGTCAACGGCTCGGGCTGCGCGCCAGGCACCGCCGCCGTGGCCGTCGCGCCGGACAACACCGCCTTCACCGTCACCTACAGCGAGTACCTGGCCGAGGCGGGCGGCGGCGCCCCCGCCACCGCAGGCCGCAAGAACTGTCAGCTCTCCCTCGTCGTCCACGTCCCCCAGGGCTTCACCTACGCCGTGGCCCGGGTCGACTACCGCGGCTTCGGCAGCCTGCAGGAAGGTGCGATCGGAACGCAGAAGGCCAGCTACTACTTCCAGGGCATGAGCCAGACCGCGCAGCGCACCCACAAGTACAAGGGCGCGCTCGAGGACAACTGGCAGGCGACGGACACCACGGGCGTCGAGGCCCTCGTCTTCGCCCCCTGCGGCGAGAAGCGCAACTTCAACATCAACACCGAGCTGCGCGCCGAGGTCGGAACCTCCGACCCGGACAAGACCAGCTTCATGGCGCTCGACTCGACGGACGGCAGCATCAACAGCGTGTACCACTTCTCCTGGAAGCAGTGCCCCGTGCGGCGCTGACCCGGGATCGGCAAGCCGAGGCGCCGGGGCCCGTCAGTGCGGGCTCCGGCGCCTCGGCGCAACGGCGCGTCCGGCCGGCCGTGTCCCGCGGATCGAGGGATCGAGGGATCGGGGGATCGCCGATCGTCGAGGTCCCGGCCTCAGGCCGAAGCGCGCCGCACCAGTTCCGTGGCGGTGATCACCGGTCCGGCCACGGCCCCCTCGCCCCGGTCCGCCAGGGTGCCCAGCAGCAGCCGCGCCATCAGCCGGCCCATGCCCTCGATGTCCTGGCGTACGGTCGTCAGCGGCGGATCGGCGCTCTCGGCCACCGGTTCGGCGTCGTCGAAGCCGACCACCGCCACATCCGCCGGCACCGAGAGGCCGGCCTCCCGCAGCACCCGCAGGGCGCCCGTGGCCATCAGGTCGTTCGCGGCGAACACCGCGTCGATGCCGGTGCCGCGCTCCAGCAGTCCGGCCATCGCGCGGGCCCCGCCCGCCACGGTGAAGTCCCCTTCCGCGACCAGCGCCTGATCGACCGCCGGCAGCACGTCCCGGTAGCCGCTGAGCCGGTCGGCGGCCGAGGTCTGGTCGAGCGGGCCGGCGATGTGCGCGATCCGCTCGCGCCCCTGCTCCAGCAGGTACCGTACGGCCGCGCGGGCTCCGCCGCGGTTGTCCGCGTCCACGTACGCCACGCCCTCGGGCTCACCGGGGCCCGCGGTCCAGCCCGGCCGCCCGCCGTAGACCGTGGGCATGCCGAGCCGGCGGGTGATCGCGGGCAGCGGATCGTCGGTGTGCAGGGAGAAGGCGAGCGCCCCGTCCACGTGGCCGCCCGCCAGGTAGCGCTCGATGCGGTCGTAGTCCCCGCGGTCCTCCACCAGCAGCAGCACCAACTGGGTGTCGTGCGCGGTCAGTTCCTTGCTTATGCCGCGCACCTGCCGGGAGAAGAACGGGTCGGAGAAGATCCTGACCTCCGGCTCGGCGATGATCACCGCGACGGCGTCCGTGCGCCGGGTGACCAGGGTGCGGGCCGCCGGGTTGGGCACGTACCCGAGGTCCCGGACGGCCTCGCGCACCTTGTCCACCAGGTGCGCGCGGACCCCGTCACCGCCGTTGACCACGCGGGACGCCGTGGCCCGGGACACCCCGGCGCGCTCTGCCACCGCCTCCAGAGTGGGGCGGTTGCCGGGACGCTGTTCGGGCACGGGCGCTCCTCCTGGGTGTCCGCGGCCGGTGGCCCGGCCGGGCAGCAGGGTAACCCGTACCGCCGGGAGACGAGGAGCGCTCCCGGCGGCCGGGCCCGTCTCAGTGCCCGAAGTCGAACCAGTTGACGTTCACGAAGTCGGCGCCCTGGCCGCTGGTGAAGGTCAGGTACACGTCGTGCGTGCCCGTGACGGCGCTGATGTTCGCCGGTACCGTACGCCAGCTCTGCCAGCCGCCGGTGTTCGCGACGGAGAAGCTGCCGATCGGCGCGCTGGTACGGCTGTCCAGCCGGACCTCGACGAGCCCGCTCACCCCGCCGGCCGCGCCGGAGGCGACGCGCCCGTGGAACTGCCGCGCGGCGGTGGAGCCGAAGTCGACGCCCCTGTAGAGGACCCAGTCGCCGTTGCCGATCGTGCCGAGGTCCTGGCCGCCGCCGGTGTCCGAGGTGGGATCCTTCACCACGCCCGCCTGGCCGTCGTAGGACTCGGCCTGGATCGCGGAGTACGCGTCGCGGTTGCCGGCCGGCGGGGTGGTCGGGGGAGTCGTCGGCGGGGTCGTCGGAGGTGTGGTGGGCGGGGTCGTGCCGCCCGTCGACCGCAGGACGGACACGTAGTCGACGACCATCGGATGGCCGGGCTGGGTGCCCGCGTCGGGGCCGCCGCCGAAGGCGTCCGGGAAGCCGCCGCCCATGGCGACGTTCAGGATGATGAAGTAGCCGTGGTTCGTGGCGTTGGTCCAGGTGGCGGCGTCCACTTGGTTCGCCCGTACGGTGTGGAAGGTCAGCCCGTCGACGGAGAAGCGCAGCTCCTCGACCGCCGTCGACCGGTCCCACTCGACGGCGTAGGTGTGGAAGCCGCCCTGGCAGCTGGTGCCCGGGCAGACGCGCTGGCCGCCTATGCCGGAGGTCTCGTTGCAGGGGCCGCCCGGGCTCGTCCCGCAGTGCATGGTGGCCCAGACATTGTCGATGCCCTGGACGTTCTCCATGATGTCGATCTCGCCGATGCCCGGCCAGTTCCACCAGTTGCCGCGGTACGGCGCCCCGAGCATCCAGAACGCCGGCCAGTAGCCCTTGGCCGCGGGGCCCGTGACGTTCGGCATCTGGATGCGCGCCTCGGTGCGGAGCTTGCCGCCCGCCGGGGGCTGGAAATCGGACCGCCTGGTCTCGACGCGCCCGGAGGTCCAGTTCCCGGCGGCGTCCCGCCGCGGGGTGATCCGCAGGTTGCCCGCCCCGTCGAGGGAGACGTTGGCGGGGTCGGAGGTCATCGTCTCGATCTCGCCGGTGCCGAAGCCCCCGGGGCCGCCGGGGTAGCTCGTGCCGGTGGTGTACTGCCAGTCGGCGGTGTTCACGCCGGAGCCCGCCGCCCCGTTGAAGTCGTCAAGGAAGACCTGGGACCAGCCGGGCGGGGTGGGGGGAGCCGCGGCGCTCGCGGGCAGGGTGACGGCCGCGGCGGCCGCCGCGACCACGGCGATCGTGCCGATCGCGGCCGTCACGGCCCGTCGGACGGTCGGCCGTTTCCTACCGGATGTCTCACGCATGGGGGCCCTCTCGGACGGGGGGTCGGGGGAGTACACCGCTTGAGAGCGCTCTCAAGCGGCGCCGCTGGACACTGTGCTCCCCGCCCATGAGGGCGTCAAGAGATTGAACCGGGAAGGGGCGGGCGGGCCAAGGGAGTTCACACGTTGAACACCCACCCCTCGCTCGCGGATCGCTCGCCGACCCGCCGCCGGTGAGCCCGTCCGCCACCCGTTCACCCGTGCGGACCAGCCCGCCGTGCTCAGTTCGGCCGGCCGAGGACCTCCTCCGCGCCGGGGAGCTCGTACACCGAGGCCGCCCTTCCGGTGAGCGGCAGCAGCCCGGCGAGCGGGCAGGACGACGGCATCTCGTGGTCGACCTCCCACTCGCCGACCGCGCTCCCGCGACCGCCGCGGTCGGTGGTGCACACCGCGTAGAGCCGGCCCGCGCAGCCCCGGCAGAGCAGGGCGTCGTGGCCGGTCACGGCCGGCCCGGGGGCCGCGCCGCGGCCGGGAGCGGGAGAGGAAGCCCGCTCCCGGCCAACGTGCCGGGTCCGCCCCGCGCTTGTAGCGTCGGACGCGTCAGGAGACCTGGTGGTCCGACAGGAATCCGCCGGCCGGTGCGCATCCGCGGCACACGCCCCACGAGCGCACCGAGCCACCTGAGCGCAGCCCGCGCGGGCGCCGAGACGGTCGATCCCTCGCGCCGCGGCAGGGCGTACGCGCAGCCCCCGTACGAGAGGCCGTGCCGATGCAGAACGACGTACCGATATCGAGCCTGCTGCGTGTGGAAAAGGGCATGGCCGCACCCGAGGAACTGGCCGCGATCGCGGTCGTGGTGGCCTGTTGCGCGCGCCGCACGGCCGAGGCCCGTCATGCCGCGAAGGCCGGAGCGGGGGAAGGCCGCCGGCGCCCGGCCAAGCCGTCCGCGGGCTGCTGGGCGGGCTGCTGGGCCTGTAGCTGATCCTGCCCCCGGACCCGTTCCCGGACCCGTTCCCCAGCCCGTCCCCGAGCCCGTCGGCGTGTCTGTCGCTGAACCCCGGCCGCCGGCCGCGCGCACGGCCGGCGGGAGGGGGAGTGAAGGGGTCACTTCCGGCGGAGCACCGTGGAGAGGACCTCGAGCAGGGTCGCCGGGGGATCGGCCACGGCACCCTCCGAGCGCCACGCCACGAACCCGTCGGGGCGTACGAGCACCGCGCCCGCGGGGTCCGTCTCGTGGACCTCGGCCCAATCGGTACCCTCCTCCTGGACGAGGTCGGCGCCCGGCCCGGAGCCGATGGCGTAGGCGTCCAGCCGGACGGCCGGGAGCTGCCCGGCCACCCGTTCGGCCGCCTCCCGCCACGGCGTACCCGCGCCGCTGAGCAGCACGAACGAGCGCTCGTACAGGTCCAGGGCGGAGATCCGCTCACCGGCCCTGAGCAGCCACATGTGCGGGGCCCGGGTACCGGTGTCACCCGTCAGGCGCATTGCCTGGGGGATGATCGCCCGCTGCGGATCGCCGCCGATGACCGCGCCGCTCGGGTAGCAGTAGCCCATGGCGGTGGGCAGCACCCCGCTGCCCGGCCCGCCGCCCATGGTGGGCGGCGGCGCGTACCCCGGGTGGCTGTGCTCCGCCGAACGGGCCGACGCCCGCTCGCTCGTGGCCTTGGCCACCGGCAGCCGCTCGACCTCGTAGGTGTCGAGCAGCTCGATGCCGGCGGCCCCGTCCAGCACCGCGGCGACCTTCCAGGCCAGGTTGTGCGCGTCCTGGATGCCCGTGTTGGAGCCGAAGGCCCCGGTCGGGGACATCTCGTGGGCCGCGTCACCGGCCAGGAACACCCGGCGGCCGGACGAGTACGTTTCCGCCACCCGTTCGGCGGCGTGCCAGGGAGCCTTGCCGCCGATCTCCACATCCAGGTCGGGTACTCCGATGGCGTTGCGGATCTGCTCCACGCACCGCTCGTCGGTGAAGTCCTCCAGGGTCTCGCCCCGGTCCGGGTGCCAGGGGGCGTGGAAGACCCACTGCGTCGCGTTGTCCACCGGCAGCAGCGCCCCGTCCGCTCCCGGCCGCATCAGGTAGCAGACGATGAAGCGCAGATCGCCCAGCACCTCGATGAGCCGCTCCGAGCGGAAGGTGACGCTGACGTTGTGGAACAGCTCGCCGTTACCCGTCTGCGGGATGCGCAGCTGCTCCCGCACGGGGCTGCGCGGCCCGTCGGCGGCGATGAGGAAGTCGGCGCGCACGGTGGTGTGCTCGCCCGTCTTGCGGTTCTTGACCAGGGCGGTCACCCCGGTCGCGTCCTGGTCGAAGCTCATCAGCTCGGTGGAGAACCGGATCTCGGCTCCCTGCGCGCGGCTCTGCGCGGCCAGTACCGGCTCGATGTTGTTCTGGCTGCACAGGCACCAGCCGGTGGGGCTGAACTTGCGCAGCGCCCCGGACGGGTCCACCGACTTGATCAGCCACGTGTGGTCGCCGTCGGTCAGTGACCTGGCCTGCAGAATGCCCTGAACACCCTCCAGCGCGGACGCCGCCTGGCGGATCGCGCGTTCGGCCCCCGCCGTGCGGAAGAGCTCCATGGTCCGGGCGTTGATGCCGCGGCCGCGCGGGTGCGGGGAGGTACCGGAGTGCTTCTCGACCAGAAGGTGCCTCACTCCGTGGCGGCTCAGGAAAAGCGATGTGGACAGGCCCACGAGGGAGCCGCCCACGACGAGAACCGGTACGCGAACATCGGCGTTGTCTTCCATCAGCTGCGGGCTCCTGTTTTCTGTGTGGGGGAGTGGACTCTTTATGCCCCCGATCGTCGATGAGGCCCGGTTGATTCGCCGGTTGTCACCCGCTTGATCCGGACATGTAGCGGTACCCGCCCACCCGGATGACGATGAGCGACAGCGGCTCCCCCTGAGATGCGCCGGCCCCGCCGTTCCCGACCGAGACGGCCGCCGGCCCGGGCGGACGCCACCGGTGACGGACGAGGGGTCCGTACGCGATGGATCTCCACCCCCTCATGAAGGAGTGAGTAGATGACAACCACCCTGTCCGAACGGGTGTCGCAGTCAGCCTTCGACGGCTCCATGCTCCGGGTCGTCCTGCTGATGGACCTCCACGAGGGAACCCAGCAGCAGTTCTTCGAGGCGTACGAAAAGCTCCGCAACGACATCGCGTCGATCCCGGGCCACATCAGCGACCAGTTGTGCCAATCCTTCGAGAACCCCTCGCAGTGGCTCATCACCAGCGAGTGGGAGAGCGCCCCGCAGTACCTCGCATGGGTCAACAGCGAGCACCACGCCGAACAGGTCAAGCCGCTGGGCGCCTGTGCCCGCGCCATGCGCCCGCTCAAGTTCACCGTCCTGCGCGAAACCGGGCGCGGCTACGACCAGGCGGCGCGGCCGGCCACCGCACGGCTCCAGCCCGTACCCCGGCTGGGCGAGGGCATCGTCCGCCACGCCCTCACCTTCACCGTCAAACCGGGCAGCGAGAAGCAGGTCGCGGCCATCCTCTCCGACTACGCCTCCCCGGCGGCCCGCGTCGACGACCACACCCGGCTGTGCCGCACCTCGCTGTTCATGCACGGCAACCGCGTCGTACGGACCGTGGAGGTCAAGGGAGACCTGATGGCGGCCCTGCGGCACGTCTCGGAACAGCCCGAGGTGCGCGCCGTCGAAGAGGCCATCAACCCCTACCTGGAGCAGGACCGGGACCTCAACGACCCGGAATCCGCACGGATGTTCTTCATGCGGGCGGCGGTCCCTGCGGTCCACCACATCGCCGCACCGGAGCCGGAATCCGACGACGTGCAGCGGCACGCGCTCTTCTACCCGGCCAAGCCCGGCTGCGGCACGGCGCTCGCCCGGTTCCTGGCCCGCCAGGACGAGGCCGCCGCCGGCCGCCCCGCCAGCCCCGTTCGGAGCAGCAGCATCTTCCAGCGCGACGACATCGTCGTCCGCCTGATCGACGTGCGCGGCCCGTTCGACGCCGAGCCCGACACGACCTTCGGCATCCGGGGCCCGCGCAAGGCGGCGGTGCTCGGTCGCCTGATGGCCGAGCACGGCGAGCGCGTCCGTGCCGCGCACCACACCATGAACCTGATCACCGACCGCCGGGCCCCCGCCCAGTCCTGATCCCTCTCGGTCCCCCCACCACCCCCAGCCCCGTCCAGGCTCCCCACACGCCAGGAGGAACCCGCCATGACCAGACAGCGCCCACGCATCGTCGACCTCAGCGAGACGCCGCCCAACCGCCGGCGCGGTGGCGACCTCAGGGCCGTCCTCACCCCGACCTCCGTGGGCTCCACCAGCGGCTTCATGGGCATGGCGATCATGGCCCCCGGGGAGTCCATCGCCGAGCACTACCACCCGTACTCCGAGGAGTTCGTGTACGTGGTCGCGGGCCGGCTGGAGGTCGACCTCGACGGCGAGGCCCATCCGCTGCGCACCGACCAGGGGCTGCTGGTCCCCCTCAACGTGCGCCACCGGTTCCGGAACATCGGCGACACCGAGGCCCGCATGGTCTTCCACCTCGGCCCCCTCGCCCCTCGCCCCGAGCTCGGCCACGTCGACACCGAGGAGGCCCCGCACCCGGAGAGCACCGCGTGGGCGCAGCCCCCGGACCGCACGGGAGCGGTCTCGTGACCCGCCGCCGGGTGGCCGTCACCGGAGTCGGGGTCGTCGCGCCCGGCGGGATCGGCGTCTCGGCCTTCTGGGACCTGCTGTCCAACGGCCGTACGGCGACGCGCGGCATCACCCTCTTCGACCCGACCGGCTTCCGCTCCCGGATAGCCGCGGAGGTCGACTTCGACCCCGCCGCGCACGGCCTCGGCGCGGGCGAAGCGGCCCGCGCGGACCGGTACATCCAGTTCGCCCTGGTCGCCGCCCGCGAGGCCCTGCTCGACGCCGGCCTCGACCTCACCACGGACGAGGCCTGGCGCACCGGAGTCTCCCTCGGCACGGCCGTCGGCGGCACCACCCGCCTGGAGCACGACTACGTCGCCGTGAGCCAGTCCGGCGCCTGGTGGGACGTGGACGAGAAGCTCGCCGGGCCCTACCTGCACCGGGCGTTCACCCCCGCCACCCTCGCCTCCGCCGTCGCGGAGCACACCGGTGCGCGCGGCCCCGTACAGACCGTGTCCACCGGCTGCACCTCGGGACTCGACGCCATCGGGTACGCCGTGCACTCCATAGCCGAGGGCCGGATGGACGTGTGCATAGCCGGTGCCTCGGACTCGCCCATATCGCCGATCACGGTGGCCTGCTTCGACGCCATCAAGGCGACCTCGCCGAACAACGACGACCCGGCGCACGCCTCCCGGCCGTTCGACGCCGACCGGGACGGGTTCGTCCTCGGCGAAGGCGGCGCCGTCCTCGTACTCGAAGAGCTGGAACACGCCCGCGCCCGCGGTGCGACCGTCTACTGCGAGATCGGCGGCTACGCCACCTTCGGCAACGCCCACCACATGACCGGGCTGACCGCCGAGGGCCTGGAGATGGCCCGCGCCATCGAAACCGCCCTCGACCAGGCCCGGACCGGCGCCGGCGAGATCGACTACGTCAACGCGCACGGCTCGGGAACCAAGCAGAACGACCGCCACGAGACGGCGGCGGTCAAGCGGGTCCTGGGCGACCACGCCTACAAGACGCCGATGACCTCCATCAAATCCATGGTGGGTCACTCCCTCGGCGCCATCGGGGCGATCGAACTGGCGGCCTGCGTGCTCGCCATGACCCATCAGGTCGTACCGCCGACGGCGAACTACGAGACGCCCGACCCCGAGTGCGACCTGGACTACGTGCCCCGCACCGCCCGCGGCCGCAAGCTGCGCAGCGTGCTCTCGGTCGGCAGCGGCTTCGGCGGATTCCAGTCCGCCGTGGTCATGACCCGGCCGAAGGAGGAGGTCTCGTGACCAGCCGTACGGTCATCACGGGCATCGGGGTCGTCGCGCCCAACGGCGTCGGCGCCGAAGCCTTCTGGAAGGCCACCCAGTCCGGTGTGAGCGTGCTCGACCGGGTCACCCGGGCGGGCTGCGAACACCTGCCGCTGCGGGTCGCGGGAGAGGTACGGGGCTTCGAGCCCGGCAGCATGGTCGAGGACCGCTTCCTCGTCCAGACGGACCGCTTCACCCACCACGCCCTCGCCGCGGCCGACCTCGCCCTGGAGGACGCCCGGCTCGGGCAGGCCGACTACGCGGACGACCCCTTCTCTTTCGGCGTCGTCACCGCGGCCGGTTCCGGCGGCGGCGAGTTCGGGCAGCGCGAGCTGCAGCACCTCTGGGACCAGGGACCCCGCTACGTGGGCCCGTACCAGTCCATCGCCTGGTTCTACGCCGCGAGCACCGGCCAGATCTCCATCCGCCGCGGCCTCAAGGGCCCGTGCGGGGTCGTCTGCAGCGACGAGGCGGGCGGACTGGACGCCTTCGCGCACGCGGTCCGGGCGATCCGCCAGGGCAGCCGGGCGATGCTGGTCGGGGCGACGGAAGCGCCCCTCGCGCCGTACTCCATCGTCTGCCAGCTGGGGTACGAGGGCCTGAGCACCCGGGACGACCCCGAGCGCGCCTACCGGCCGTTCACCGCCAAGGCCTGCGGGTACGTCCCCGCGGAGGGCGGAGCGATGTTCGTCGTCGAGGACGAGGCGGCGGCCCGCGGGCGCGGCGCCACGGTGCGCGCCGTACTGGCCGGCCACGCCGCGACCTTCAGCGGCACGCAGCGGCCGGACCCCTCGGGCGAGGGACTGGCCCACGCGATCCGGGGCGCCCTCCGGGAAGCCGGCTGCGCACCCGAGGAGATCGACGTGGTCTTCGCGGACGCCCTGGGCACGCCCGAGGCGGACGCGGCCGAGGCGGCGGCCATCGCCGACGCGCTCGGCGCGCACGGGCTCAAGGTGGCGGTCACCGCGCCCAAGTCCGGTACGGGCAGGGCGTACTGCGCGGCGCCCGCCCTGGACACCGCGGCAGCGGTCCTGGCACTGGAGCACGGCATCGTCCCGCCGACCCCGAACGTCTTCGACGTGTGCCACGACCTCGACGTGGTGACCGGCAGCGCCCGCCCCGCGGAGCTGCGCACCGCGCTCGTGCTGAGCCGCGGCCGGATGGGCTCCAACTCCGCGCTCGTCCTGCGCAAGGGCTCCTCGGCGCCCATGTAGCGGGACACGTCAGGACCCGCACGGTCCCCTCGTAGGAAGAGAGAACTCCACATGTCCGACCGACTGACCCTGGAGGAGCTGGCGGCCCTGATGAAGTCCGCCGGCATCACCGTCGACCCCTCCGAGCTGGCGAGCCGTCCCGACTCGGCCTTCGACGACTACGGCCTCGACTCGCTGGGCCTGCTCGGCATCGTCGGGGAGCTGGAGAACCGGCGCGGCCGGGCGCTGCCCACCGATGCCGACCGCTGCAAGACCCCCGGCGAGTTCCTCGACCTCGTCAACAACAGCCTCATGACCGGAGCGTGACATGCCAGGACACACCGAGAACGAGATCACCGTCAACGCGCCCGTGGACGTCGTGTGGGAGATGACCAACGACCTCCCCAACTGGCCGCAGCTCTTCAGCGAGTACGCGTCGCTGGAGATCCTCGACCAGCAGGGCGACACCACCCGCTTCCGCCTCACCATGCACCCCGACGAGAACGGCAAGGTGTGGAGCTGGGTCTCGGAGCGGACCATGGACCGCAAGAGCCTCACGGTCCGGGCCCGGCGCGTGGAGACCGGCCCGTTCGCGCACATGGACATCCACTGGCAGTACTTCAAGGTGCCGGGCGGCACCCGGATGAAGTGGACCCAGGACTTCGCGATGAAGCCGGAAGCGCCGGTCGACGACGCGTGGATGACCGACAACATCAACCGCAACTCCCCGATCCAGATGGCGCTCATCCGCGACAAGATCGAGCAGCGCGAACGCGAGAACCGCACCCCCGCCGTCACCCGCGTCTGAAAGGCAGGCCATCCGGATGCAGTCCACGCACCGCGCTCTCATCGTCGCCCGCATGGCGCCGGGATCGGCCCCGGACATCGCCGAACTCTTCTCCGGCTCGGACGCGGGCGAACTCCCGCACCTGGTCGGGGTCACCCGCCGCAGCCTGTTCCAGTTCGGCGACGTGTACATGCACCTGATCGAGTCGGACCGGCCGCCCGGCCCCGCCATCGCGAAGGTCACCGAACACCCCGAGTTCCGGGACCTCAGCGAGCGGCTCACCGCCTACATCAGCCCGCACAACCCGGAGACCTGGCGCAGCCCGAAGGACGCCATGGCCCACGAGTTCTACCGCTGGGAGAAGCCCCCCGCGAAGTGACCCGAGCGGCACGGGACCCGCACACCGGCGTGTGCGGGTCCCGCCGCATGAACCGCCGGCACCCCAGGGGGTGTCCTGCCCCGAGACCAGGAGACGGCATGAACCCGACCGACCACGAGACCTTCCCCGCGGACCCGGCCCGCCCGCACGACGGCGCGAAAGCCCGTTCCTCCCTGCGCGTGCTCGTGCTGTCCGGGTCCTCCCGCACCGGCTCGGTCAACGCCCGCCTGGCCGCCCTCGTCGCGCGCCTGGTGGTCGGTGCCGGGGCGGTCGCGGACCCGGCGTCGCTCGGACAGTTCCCCATGCCGCCGTACGACGGTGACGCGGAGGCCGACGAGGGGCTGCCGAAGGGCGCGCAGGCCCTGTGCGAGCGGATCGAGGCGGCCCAGGCGCTGGTGATCGCCTCGCCCGAGTACAACGCCTCCGTCCCCGGCGTGGTGAAGAACGCCATCGACTGGGTCTCCCGCTTCCGCCCGCAGCCCTTCAAGGACAAGCAGACCCTGCTGGTCTCCGCCTCGCCGTCGATGGTCGGCGGCAACCGCGGCCTGTGGGCCCTGCGCGTCCCGCTCGAACACCTCGGGGCCCGGGTCTACCCCGACATGTTCAGCCTCGCCAATGCCCACCACGCCTTCGGCGCGGACGGCTCGCTCGCCGACCGGGGCCTGGCGGAGCGGCTGACCGCGACCACCGCGTCCTTCCTGGACCTCGTCGAGGCCGACACCCGCTACCTGTGCCTCCAGCGCCGCTGGTACGAGTTCCTCGGCGACCAGACCGACGCCGCGGTGACCTCCCGGGCCCAGGACTGATCTTCGTCGGCCACAGGGCGTGAGCTATGTTTGATCCCGGGTGACATGAGAAGGAGGCCCTCCGGTGTCATCGGGTCAGCAGGCACGCGCACAGGCGGCTGCGATCACGCCGAGCGGCCAGTCGTCCGAGGAGGTCCGCCCTCCGGCCGACCGGCTCCTCGCGCTCTTCGACGGCCGCCGCCTCTCCCCGGGCCAGCGCCGCATCGCGCAGTACCTGATCGACCACCTCACCGAGGCCGCGTTCCTCTCGATCACCGAGCTCGCCGAACGGGTCGGCGTGAGCCAGCCCTCCGTGACCCGCTTCGCCGCCTCCCTCGGGTTCAGCGGCTACCCCGCGCTGCGCGACGTGCTCCAGCCGATCGCGCTGAGCGCCGTCGCCGGATCGCCCGACTCCCGTGAGCAGATCCGCCGCAACGAGCTCCAGGCGGCCGTCGACGCCGAGATCGAGAACCTGGAGCACGTACGCCGGCTGCTCGCGGACACCAACCAGGTGCTGGACATCGGCCGCGAGCTGGCCGCCTCGGTGCCCCTGACCGTCCTCGGGCTGCGCATCTCGGTCTCCCTCGCCGAGTACTTCGCCTACGCGGCCCGGCGCATCCACCCCGACGTGCGCCTGGTCACCCGCGGCGGCAGCGTCGCCTTCGACGCCCTGCTCCAGTCCAGGGCGGCCGGCGGGACCTGGGTCCTGGCCTTCGCCATGCCCCGGCACGCCAAGGAGACCCTGGCCGCCATCCGGGCCGCCCGCAGCACGGGCCTGCGCGTCGTCCTGATCACGGACCCCACGCTGGGACCGCTGGTGGACGAGGCGGACGTGACGCTCACGGCGGGGACCGGGTCGCGGCTGGTTTTCGACTCGTACGCGGCGCCCGGGATGCTCTCCGCGGCACTACTTCAGGCCATGGCCGACGCCGATCCGGAGCGGACGCAGGCGCGCCTGGAGGACTACGAGCAGGTCGCTGACCAGCACGGTTTCTTCCTCTAGGGCGAATCCCAGCCGATCTACGCGGGGATATATTCAGCCTGCGGCGTGCATGAAATTTTTCATGCGCTTGCCTACTCGACGGTATATATGTTTACTGACGACGGCGTTCCGGATCCACCAGATGCCAAGGAGGGCGACCCCACGTCCTCCCGAACCACACGCGCGGCACGACGAACCTCCTCACGTCGCGGCCGCGGGTCGAGTCCAGGCTTTCGGATCCCGCAGAGCGCCCTGGCGGCCTCGGTCAACCCCTGGGCCGAGGCCGCCCAAGCAACGTCTCGATCAGAGTTCGACACCACTCGGAAGTGACGAGAATGCCCCAGACGGCCACCATCACGCGCAGTCCCGACTGGCCCTTGCAGGTCAAGGCGCCCGGGACCCACGACTGGGAACGCACGGCCACGCGCTGGCTGCGGGACCTGCTCCCGGCCCGCTACGGCGGCTACCTGACCCTGACCCGGCATCACGCGCTCCTGGCGCGGCACGTGCAGCTCCAGCTGCAGCACGAGATGCGCGCCGTCCGGGTGGCCCTGCAGACCAGCCGTGCCGAACTGCCCATGATGGGCGTAGCCGAGTCCGTCATAGAGAACACGATCAGGATGTACGCGGTGGAGCTCGAACAGCTGGGGCGCCTCGCCCGCGGCGCGCGGCTCGTCACGGACGCGCTCCTGGTGGGCACCACCCCCGCCCAGCGCAAGCGCTGAGGTGCGGAGGGGCTGAAGGGCCGCGGCGCTAGGTGGGCGGCTGCCAGGAGCGCAGCCGGTCGGCCACGTCGAAGACCGTCACGCGGAGCGTGCGGATGTCGGTGATGAGGTCGCGCCACTGCTCGTACGAGGCCTCCACCGCCTTGCCGGAGGCCTCGATGTACGCGACGGCGACCCCGTAGCCGAAGTACTCGTTGGCGTCGGGCAGCGGGCGCAGCAGGACGATCGCGTCGAGCAGCGCGGCCGCGCGCCAGTAGGCGTCGGGCCGGTCCACGTCCAGGCTGGGCGTGTTCACCCGGTGCCGGGCCACGGCGGCGACCAGCGCGGAGTGGTCGGCCACCTCCACGTCCTTGAACAGCGCCTCCTGCCGCTCCAGCAGCCAGCGGTGATCGATGTGCAGTTCCACGCGTCCGAGTATCCCTGTCCGGGGCCCGGCCCGGGGCCGGTTCGGCCAGTGTGGCCGGGCCGGCGCCGCGGGTCGGCGTGAACCGGCGGCCGCCGCCCGGCCCGTGGGGGGCCGGGCGGCGGACACGCCTCAGGGCTTCGGCAGGGCGCAGCCGGGGCGGTTCAGGTCGATCTTGTTACCGGGGGCTATGCAGGGGACGATGGTGTAGGTCTCCTGGGCGTAGTTGATGCCCTTGCGGACCGTCACGTTGCCGCTCTCGTCCACCTCGCACGGGTTGTTGTCCGTGCACCGGCCGCCGTCCTCGTTGCCCGTGTTGTTGACCGCGACGACCTTGCCGGTCGTCGTGTCGATCACGGGCGAGCCGGAGGTGCCGCCGATGGTGTTGCAGGACGAGGTGTAGCGGACCGAGTCCTTCCAGGTCCACTCACCCTCCTTGAGGCGGTAGGCGAAGCCGTCCACGTTGCAGCTGTACGTCCGCTTCCAGTAGCCCGAGACCACCTTGATCGACGAACCCTGCGCGGGGCGGACGTCGTTGAGGGTGAGCGCGCTGATGCCGTACTGGCTCTGGATCTGCGCGTACGTCCTGGTCAGCTGGTAGAGCGAGACGTCCGTGTCGGTCATCGTCGCGTACGAGATCTTGCTCGCCCGCAGCGTCCCGACCTTCGACCCGGCCGCGTTGAGCAGGGAGAAGGAGCGGGTGGACGGCTGGTCCTTGATCACCTCGCCCGCCGCCGGGAAGCCGGTCTCCAGGCAGTGGCCGTTGGACAGGACGAGCGCGGGGTCGTTCGGTTGGGAGGAGGGAGCGCGGACGACGGAGCCGGAACAGTTGCTGAGCGCCACGGTACCCGCGAAGTTGACCGCGACGGCCGGTGCGGCCACGGCCGGGGCGCCCGCCGCTCCCACGAGGAGCAGGGAGAATAAGGCGCCGGCGAGAGGCTTGTTCATGTGGGGGTTCCCCTCTGAGGACAAATGCGACCGAAGATCCTTCGGTTGTCATGCGCATTGTCGAGAACCCTTGTCTCAACTCGCAAGGGGGCGTGGGGAGTCGGGAACCGTGAAGATCTCGCAACCGCACGGGTGTTCCGTAGCGGAGCTGTTGCCTCCTACGGTCTGTCCAGAACGGTTCCGGACCAGGAGGCAGCGTGGAGCGCGAGATCGACATCGACATCGACATCGACCGGCTGGTGACGGCGATGAGAGCGGTCGACGAGGCGGGCCGGCTCTTCGAGGAGGCACTCGCCGTCTACGGGGCGCGCGGCCCGAAGCGGACCACCGAGGACTTCAACGTGGCGGGCGGCCCCGTACAGACGCTCCAGGGCGCCGAGGAGATGGCCCTCGGGGCCCGCCGGTTCCTCACCGAGCTCGCGCTGATCGCCGGCTACGCGACCGCGGGGCTCGGCGACCGCGTGGGCGGGAGGGCGGAAGCGGCGCGGACGGGCTTCGCCGCGATCCGCGGCGGCGGCTCCCGCATGGCCCGCCCGCTGCTCGACCCGACCCTGCGCGGGCTGCGGCTGCTGCTCGCCGTCGACCTCTTCGACCCCGCCTTCAAGGCGGAGATGGAGGAGGTCGTGCACGCCGAGCAGGCGACCTACCCCGACCCCTCGACGTTCCGCATCCCGGCACCGGCGGCCGGCCGCACGCCGTGAGCGCCCGGGATGCCGGGTCCGGCCGCCGGGGCGAGGCTGGTGGTATGCATCACGCACCCGTGGTCGTGCACCGGATCTTCCCGTCGGGAGGCCGGCAGGTGACCCTGCGGACCGCCGGCGGGGAGGAGTCCCTCGGCGTCGCCCGCTCGGACGAGGACGTCATCGAGTTCCTGCGGCGGGCCGGCATGCCCGATCCGGACGAGGCGGTCCTCGGCGGCGCGGAGCTGGTGGAGTGGGACGCCGACACGCCCCACGTCTACGAGGCCGACCCGCCGACCGGCGACCTCCCCTGACGGCGCTCCCCGCCGGCCCCCGCCCCGCGTACGCCGGTCAGCGGCGGAGGTAGGCCAGGACGGCGAGCACGCGCCGGTTGTCCTCGGCGCAGGGGGCGATCCGCAGCTTCGCGAAGATGCTCGCCGTGTGCTTGGCGACGGCGCTCTCGCTGACGTGGAGGGCGAGGGCGATCGCCGCGTTGGACCGGCCCTCGGCCATCAGCTCCAGTACGTCCCGCTCCCGCGGGCTCAGGTCCGCGATGGTGCCCCGGGCGTCGCCGCGCGAGAGCAGCCTGGAGATGACCTGCTGGTCCAGGACGGTGCCGCCCGCCGCGACCCGGCGCACGGCGTCGACGAACTGGCCGGTGTCGGTGACCCGGTCCTTGAGCAGGTAGCCGACGCCCCCCTCGTCACCGGCCAGCAGCTCGTTGGCGTAGAGCTGGTCGACGTACTGGGAGAGCACCAGGACGGGCAGCCCCGGGCGCCGGCGGCGGGCCTCCAGGGCGGCCTGCAGGCCCTCGTCGGTGAAGGTCGGCGGCAGGCGTACGTCCACGACCGCGACGTCGGGGCTCTCCTCCAGCAGGGCCCGCAGCAGGGAGGGGCCGTTGTCCACCGAGGCCACGATGGAGAAGCCGTGCTCCCGGAGGGTGCGTTCCAGCCCGTCCCTCAGCAGGAAGAGGTCTTCGGCAAGGACAACGCGCACGGAATCTCCAGCGTCACTGTGGTCGGTCCGCCCGGCGGGCTCGCCAGGGCGAGGGTCCCGTCGAAGGTAGCCAACCGCCGCCGCACGCCCAGCAGCCCGGTCCCCAGGGAGGGGTCCGCTCCGCCGCGTCCGTCGTCGGTGACGGTGACGCGGAGCAGGGGCCGGCGGGTGGCGTGGTGCTCAAGAGTGATCCGGACGAGGTCGGCGCCGGAGTGCTTGGCCGCGTTGGCCAGCAGCTCGTTGACCGCGAAGTAGGCCGCGGATTCCACGGGCGCGGCGAGCCGCCCCGGCAGCCGGCCCTCGACCCGCACGTCGAGGAAGCTGTCGAGCGCGAGCGAGCGCAGCGCGTCGCCCAGCCCGCGGTCGGTGAGCACGGGCGGCTGGATCCCGCGGACCAGGTCGCGCAGGTCGGCCAGCGCCCGCGCCGACAGCGCGCGCACTTCCGCCAGTTCGGCCCGGGCGGCGGCCGGGTCCCGCTCCAGGAGCCGGGTGGCGGTGTCGAGGCGCATGCCCAGGGCGACGAGCCGGGCCTGGGCGCCGTCGTGCAGATCCCTTTCGATGCGCTGCAGTTCGGCGGCCCGCTCCTCCAGGGCGTCGGTCCGGCCGTCCGTCAACTGCTCGATGCGGCGCTCCAGCTCGGCGCCCCGCGGGCCGGAGAGGAGCAGCCGGGTCCAGTGTGCGTGCAGGCGCAGGACGCGCGGCGCGGCGGCGGCGCCCAGGGCCATGAAGGCGAGGCCCAGCGCGAGGGCCGCCAGCATGGCGGGGGCGTCGTCCACGAGGACGAAGGCGTACCAGTTGCCGTCGCCCAGGAGGCGCCAGACGAAGGGCTGCACGAGCGCGCCGAAGGCCCCGTACTCGACGAGGGCGAGGGGCACCGCGACGAGCAGGCCGCCTACCAGCGGCTCCAGCCAGGCCCATGCCAGATCGCGCCAGAAGCCGTCGGCGGCCAGTACGGCGCGGGGCGGGCGGGGGAGGGGAAGGGGCTCGGGCGGGCCGATCCGTATCCCCGACCACCGGTCGGCCCGTTCGCGGGAGCGGTCGGACCGCCGCCGCAGCGCGGCCGCGGCGGCAGGCACCGCCCGCCGGCCGAGGCCGACGGGCAGGAGCAGCAGGGATCCCACGACGCCCGCGCCGGCGAACGCCACGGCCAGGGCCGCGAAGCTCGCCAGCTGGCACCGCCAGACGGCGGCCAGGGCACGGGAGATGATCGAACTCATGTCCCGTGCAGGGTAGCCGGTGCCTTGCCCGCCCCGGCCCCGGCCCGTGCGGCCCACAGCAGGGCCGCGAGCAGGGAGGAGGCCGCGAAGCACGCCATCGCGAGGACGCCGCCGGCCTCCTCGTCCAGGAAGAGGAGCATGCCGAGGTTGACCAGGGTGTGGAAGCCGCCCGCGAGCAGCAGCCGGTAGGCCCCGCCCGTGCCGTCGAGCGCGAGGCCCAGCACCACCGACATGCCGGTGGTCGCGGCGAGGAAGGCCGCCGCGTACCCGGGCCGCTGCGCGAAGACCTGCACGTGCCACGCGCCCCACAGCACGCCCACGGTGACGGAGGAGGCGATCGTCCCGAACCGGGTGCGCAGCAGCGGCTGGAGGAGGCAGCGCCAGCCGATCTCCTCCCCGCAGGCACCGACCAGCTGCGCCACGACGATCAGCGCGAAGGGCTGCCCGAACGCGCCGGGACGGGTGAACCACGTACCGCCCCCGCCGCCCCGGTACGCGAGGTATCCGAGGACCCCCAGCGCGACGACCAGTGCGGCCGTGCCGAGCAGCGCGCCGGCCCGGCCCGCTCCGCGCAGCCCGCCGCCGCGCAACAGCCGGGCGACCCGCTCCCGTTGGAACACGGCGAGTGCGGCCACCCCGGCCGCCGGGCCGAACTGCGTCAGCTCCAGTACCTCGGAGGGCACCCCGAGGGCCGGCTGCGCCGCGCCCAGCGCACCGGACGCGGCGAAGGCCACCGCCAGGAACACCCCCGCCGTGCCCCACATCCGGCGTGGCCGCGCCGTCGCGCCGGTCGCCCCGGCATCCGCAACATCCTGGACGTCCTCGATGTCGTCGACCGTTCCCATGTCCCCGTTCCGTTCCCTTCGTCGACCGCTGTCCTTCACGGACGACGATGCCGGTCGGGGCGGCCCGGGCCACTGCACCTGGACACCGGACAGGGGTGTACCCAGGTACACCTACTCGGTGGCGATGGCCCGCAGGATGTCCAGGCGCGCCGCGCGGCGGGCCGGGCGCCAGCCGGCCAGGACGCCCGCGGCCACGCCGACCAGCGCCACCAGGCCCAGCTGTACGGGCGGGGCGGCGAACGCGAACGCGCTGTCCTCCGCCCCGTCCGCGGCCTTCACCAGGACCCAGCCGAGGATGCCGCCCAGGACCAGCCCGCCGGCCGTGCCGAAGGCCGCGACCAGCACCGACTCCCAGCGGACCATGGCCCGCAGCTGCGCCCCGGTCTGCCCGACGGCCCGCAACAGGCCCAGCTCGCGGGTGCGTTCGTGCACGGCGAGGGTGAGCGTGTTGGCGATGCCGAGCAGGGCGATCAGTACCGCGAGGGCGAGCAGCGCGTAGACGAGGGTGAGCATCATGTCGATGCCGCCCGCCGAGGACCGCGCGTACTCCTCGCGCGTCTGCACGTCGGGGCCGCCGTACTGCGCGGCCGTCCGCTCCACCGCCGCCACCCCGTCGGCGAGCCGCACGCCGTCCTTGAAGGTGACGGACACCAGCGAGTCCGTGTCCTGCGCCCGGTGCGGGGCCCAGGCCGCGCGGGTGATGACGTAGTCGCCCGCGAGCTGCGACTCCTCGTAGACCGCACGGACCGTGAACCGCTGCTTCTGCCCGTCGGTGAAGGCGAGTTCGACGCTGCTGCCGGGCCGCCAGCCGTGCCGGGCGGCTTCCTTGCCCGCGACGGCGATCCCGTCCGTGCCGAGCGCGTCGAGCCGTCCCTCGACGGCGCCGAGGTCCACGCCGACCGCGAGCGCGGCCGGGTCGGTGACCGTCAGCGCCCGCCCGGAGCCGTCGACCTCGGCGACCCCCTTGCCGAGGCCGACCGCCGAGGCCACCTCGGGGAGCGCGGCCACCGCCGGGGCGAGGGCCGGGCTGAGGCCGCTGCCGCCCGCCCCGAACGCGGGCGCGCTGACGGCGACATCACCGGCGAAGGACCGCGACACGGTCCGGTCCATGGTCGCCTTCAGGGAGGCGCCGAAGACCGTGAACAGCGAGACGACGGCGACGCCGATCATCAGCGCGGTCGCGGTCGACGCCGTCCGCTTCGGGCTGCGCCGCGCATTGCGCCCGGCCAGGGCGCCCGTCACCCCGCGCAGCCGTTCCAGCGGCCGCGCGAGGACCCGTACGGCGGCCGAGGCGGCGACCGGTCCCAGGACCACGAACGCGGCCGTGACCAGCACCGCACCCGCCCCGGACAGCCACAGGGACGGTACGGCCAGTACCCCGGCCACGATCACCGCGATACCGGCCGCGCCCAGGGCGGCGCCGGCGGCGGTACGGGCCCGCGAGGCCCCGGAGGTGTCCACGGCGCTCTCGCGCAGCGCGGCCAGCGGCGCGGTACGACCCGCCCGCACGGCCGGGAGCAGCGCCGAGCCCAGACACACCACGACACCCACGGCCAGGGGCAGCAGCATCGACAGCCCGCTGATCACCAGGCTCCCCTCGGGGAAGGGGAATCCGATCGCCGGGAACAGCGCCTGGAGCCCGGCGGCGATCCCGATGCCCCCGGCCAGTCCGGCCGCCGAGGCGAGGACCGCGACGGCGGCGGCCTCCGCCAGCGTGCCGCCGACCACCTGGCGGCGGGAGGCGCCCAGGGCGCGCAGCAGCGCGTTCTCGCGGGTGCGCTGGGCGACGACGATCGCGAAGGTGTTGTGGATGCTGAAGGTGGCGACCAGCAGGGCGATGCCGGAGAAGACCAGGAGCAGGGTGGTGAAGAGGGTCAGGAACTGACCGGAGATCATGTCGGTGTTCTCCTGGGCCGATTCCCGGCCGGTGATCGCCTCGACGCCCTGCGGCAGCACCGGGGCCAGCGCGTCGACGAGCTGCCGCTGGCCGGTGCCCGGGGCGGCCCGCACCTGGAGGGAGGCCGCCTGGCCGGGGCCGGCCGTCAGGTACTTCTCCGCGTCCGCCTGGGTCATGCCGGTGTACGTGACCTGGGCCATGCCGTCCGCGCCGCCGAAGGTGGCCAGGCCGACGATCGTCACCCGGACCGGGTCGGGGGTGCGCAGCACCGTGGTGTCACCGATCCTCAGCCCGCCCTTGGCGGCGGTGCCCCGGCTGACGACGACCTCGCCGGAGCGCTCCGGCGCGCGGCCCTCCGCGAGCTTGTACGGATTGAGCTGCGGGTCCGTGATCCAGTTCCCGGCGAGGGTGGGCGGGCCCTGGCCGCCGATCGGTTCGCCGTTCCTGCCGACGAGTTGCCCCGCGCCCTGGATGTTCGGGACGGCGGCGGCCACGCCCGGGGTGTGCCGGATCCGGTCCACCAGGGCGGTGGGCACGGGCTGCCGGGTGCCCTGGGCCTGGCCGGGGACGGTGACCACGCGCGAGCTGCGCACCACGGCGTCGGTGCCGCTCGCCGCGCCCGCGAACATGGTGTCGAAGCTCGCGCGCAGGGTGTCGCCCATGACCAGGGTCCCGGCGAAGAAGGCGACGCCGAGCAGCACGGCCGTGAACGTCCCGGCGAAGCGCCGCTTGTGCGCGCGCAGTGCGGCCACGCTCAGCCGCAGGGTGGTCCGGGCCGCGTTCACGATTCCGCTCCCGTCGTCACGGCGCGCGCGTCGAAGGCCTTGAGCCGGTCCAGGACGCGCTCGGCGGTCGGGGCCGCCATCCGGTCGACCAGGCGGCCGTCGGCGAGGAAGACGACCTCGTCGGCGTGGGCGGCGGCCACCGGGTCGTGGGTGACCATGACGACCGTACGGCCCATATCACGCACCGCCCGTCCCAGCAGGCCGAGCACCTCCTCGCCCGAGCGGGAGTCGAGATTGCCGGTCGGCTCGTCCGCGAAGACGACGTCGGGGCTGCCCGCGAGGGCGCGGGCGACGGCGACCCGCTGCTGCTGGCCGCCGGACAGCTCGGAGGGCCGGTGGTGCAGCCGGTCGCGCAGACCGACGACGTCGATGAGCCGTTCGAGCCAGACGCCGTCGCCGCGGGTGCCCGCGAGGTCCTGCGGGAGGGTGATGTTCTCGGCGACGGTCAGGGTGGGCACCAGGTTGAAGGCCTGGAAGACGAAGCCGATGCGCTCGCGGCGCAGCAGGGTGAGCCGGCGGTCGTCGAGCACACCCAGTTCCGTACCGCCGATGGAGGCGGATCCCGAGGTGAGCGTGTCGAGACCGGCCGCGCAGTGCATCAGGGTGGACTTGCCGGAGCCGGACGGCCCCATGATGGCGGTGAACCGGCCGGCCGGGAAGTCGACGCTCACCCCGTCCAGGGCCCGTACCTCGGTATCGCCCCGGCCGTAGACCTTCACGGCGTCGACGACCC
The DNA here is from genome assembly GCF_042736975.1 of Streptomyces sp. NPDC059989. Taxonomy (NCBI): domain Bacteria; kingdom Bacillati; phylum Actinomycetota; class Actinomycetes; order Kitasatosporales; family Streptomycetaceae; genus Streptomyces; species Streptomyces sp. NPDC059989. The sequence goes on along the minus strand of NZ_JBHWUO010000002.1, from coordinate 159,402 downwards.
GGGCGGCGACGGGGCCGCCGCCCGGCAGGGGGGTGACGGTGCTCATGCCGCACCGCCCTTGGAGGCGGGGCCGAACTGCTCGTCCAGGACGGACAGCCGCCGCCAGTACTCGTCCTCGTCGATCTCGCCGGAGGCGAAGCGCCGCCCCAGGATCGCGATCGGCGCGTGCTCGCCGTACGCGGCTCCGCGCCCCTGCCATGGGCCGCGGCGGCCGCGCCACACCGTGCGGCGCAGCACGGTCACGGCGCCGATCACGACCGCCGCCCAGATCAGTGGGAAGAACAGGATCCACGGGCCGGGCCCGTCGTACGCGAGGGTGGTGAGGGTGTTCATCTCGGTTCAGCTCCTCGGAGTGCGTGGACGTTTCGTCTCACTCCGAGACTGGCTCCGGGAGGGGGCCCGGGTCGTCGTACGACCGGCTGCACCGGGCGTACTTCCCCGGGAGTACGGGCCCCGCGGGGTGCGCGCGAGCCGTGCCGGTCAGCCCAGCCAGCCGGGCCGGACCAGCCCGGACTCGTAGGCGAGGACGACGAGTTGGGCCCGGTCGCGGGCGCCCAGTTTGACCATCGTCCGGCTGACGTGGGTCTTCGCCGTGAGCGGGCTGACGACCAGGCGGCGGGCGATCTCCTCATTGGACAGGCCCATGCCCACCAGCGCCATCACCTCCCGCTCCCGGTCCGTGAGGCGGCCCAGCCCGGCCGCGGCCGCGGGCTGCTTCGAACGCGCCGCGAACTCCGCGATCAGCCGACGCGTCACGCCGGGGGAGAGCAGGGCGTCGCCCTCCACCACCGCCCGGACGGCGCGCAGCAGTTCCTCCGGTTCGGTGTCCTTGACCAGGAAGCCCGACGCGCCGGAGCGGATCGCCTCGAAGACGTACTCGTCGAGCTCGAAGGTGGTGAGCATGACGACCCGGACCTCGGCCAGGGCCCCGTCCTCGGTGATCCGCCGGGTGGCGGCGAGCCCGTCCAGTGCCGGCATGCGGATGTCCATCAGGACCACGTCGGGGCGCAGTTCCCGCACCAGCCGCACGGCCTCCTCGCCGTCGGAGGCCTCGCCCGCCACCTCGATGTCGGGCTGCGCGTCGAGCAGCGCCCGGAACCCCGCCCGGACGAGCAGCTGGTCGTCGGCGAGCAGTACGCGGATCACGGATCCTCCTCGGCGTGGACGTCCTTCAGCGGGAGCCTCGCGACCACCCGGAAACCCCCGTCCGGACGGGGGCCGGCCTCGATGGTGCCACCCAGGGCCGCGGCCCGCTCGCGCATGCCGACGAGGCCGTTGCCACTGCCGCCGGCGGCGCTCCCGGTGGCCGGGCCGTCGTCGTCCACGCGCAGCTCCAAGGCGCCCGGCCGCCAGGCGAGGCCGATCCGGGCGGTACGCGAACCGGAATGCCGGACCACGTTGGTCAGCGCCTCCTGGAGGATCCGGAAGGCGGCGAGGTCCGCCCCGGGCGGCAGCGTCCGGGCCTTCCCCTCGGCCGCGACGTCCACGGCGAGACCGGCCGCGGCGGCCTGCTCGACCAGCTCGGGGAGGCGGTCGAGACCCGGGGCGGGAGCGCGCGGCGCGTCACCGGGGGTGCGCAGCGTGTCGAGGACCTGCCGGACCTCGCCCAGCGCCTCCTTGCTGGCGGCCTTGATCGTGGTCAGCGCCGTACGGGCCTGCTCGGGGTCGGTGTCGAGCAGGGCCAGCCCGACCCCCGCCTGGACATTGATCACCGAGATGCTGTGGGCGAGGACGTCGTGCAGCTCGCGGGCTATGCGCAGCCGCTCCTCGCCCACCCTGCGCCGCTCGGCCGCCGCCCGCTCGACGCGCTCCCGGGCCCACTGCTCGCGGCGTACGCGGACCAGCTCCGAGACGGCGAGCATCGCGAGCACCCACGCGGTGATGCCCAGCTCCTGCCCCCAGGGCGCCGGGCCGTCCCCCGCGGGCGGCAGCCACCGGTACAGCCAGTGCCCGATGAGCAGGTGCCCGGCCCAGAGCAGGCCGACGGCGCCCCAGGCGGCTCTGCGATGGCCGGCGACGACGGCGGCGAAGCAGGCCAGGGCCAGGCTGATGAAGACCGGGCCGTACGGGAACCCGGCCCCGATGTACACCAGCGTGACCACACTGACCCCGTACGCCACGGCCACCGGATGGCGGTGCCGCAGCAGGAGCAGCGCGGGCCCCAGCAGCAGCAGGATCCGCGCGAACGCGTCCAGTGCCACCCGCCCGGTCTGCTGCTGCGCGGCCCAGCCGGAGCCGACCTGGGCCAGGACGGCGACGAGCAGCGCCGAGCGCCAGGCCGGGCCCCGCCCGGTCCGTTCCATCCATCGCCGCCACGGAGGACCCGGGCGCTCGCGCTGCTCATCCATACACGTCACGCTAGACCGCACCCGCCGTCACCCGCGTCACCCCGGCGTAGCGTTCGCCGCCTACTCCCCAGGTAGTACATGGGTGCGGGTACATGGGTGCGGGTGCGTGCGTGCGGGCGCGCCCTCGGCGGGAGCCCGCGACGCTACCGGCCGGCCCCCGGCATCCGGCGACCCAGCGGCAGCAGGTACTGGAGCGGCTCGTCCTCTTCGTCCAGGCCGAACAGCTCCTGGGCCGACTCGTCCCGGAAGCCGCCGAGCGGAGTGGTGGACAGGCCCAGCGCGGACGCCGCCAGCAGCAGCGACTGGGCCAGGTGTCCCGCCTCCAGCAGGCCCAGGCGCAGCGCGCGCAGCCCGTAGCGGGCCCTGAGGCGGCCGAGGTTCACGTACAGGCCCAGGACCGCCGGGGCGGAGTCCACGGAGATGCCCTCGGGGTCGTCGTCAGGCCGGGACAGGTAGGAGCACATGCTCTTGATCTCGTCGAGGTCCGGCACCGGGCCCACGAAGCGCAGGGACCGGCGTTCGGGCACGCACTGGTAGGTCCCCGGCGGCAGGCCCTCCACGTCGAGTGCGAACAGCCGCAGCCCCGCCGTGTACAGGGCGCCGGCGCTCGGATAGGGCCGGTGCCGGGAGGCCCCCACCGTTCCGTCCGCGAGCGGGACTTCCGAGGTGTGGCTGAAGGCGTGGGCCCCCCACAGCAGCGTGCCGAGCCCGGTCGCCGTCAGCGGACCCCCGAGCGGCCCGCGCACCGAGACCCGCCCGGCGATCGCCGTACGCAGCGACACGTCGGGCAGCGGCTCGGCGGGCAGGGCCAGCTCCGCCCCGAGCGCTGCCGGGCCGGGATCCGCGGCCGGGGCGAGCGGGCGGGGCAGCGAGTCGTTGTCCCGGCCGATCCGGAACCTGCTGCTCTCCAGGTACTGCCGGTCGGACGCCAGGTGACCGACGGGGAAGTACGAGGCCGGCTCGCCCGCGTCCATCAGGGCCCGCGCGGCGAGCCGGCACACGGCTCGCTCCTCGTCGGGGACGATGCCGATCCGGTTGAGCAGCATGTGGAGCTGGGAGCCCCACACCCACAGGCGGTTCGGGGAGCCGTCCAGCGCCCGCAGTTCCCCGTCGGCGGCGGCCACCTCCCGGGCCCAGCGCGCGGCCGGGCCGTCGGCATCCGCGGTCCCCTCCGCAATCCCCGCGGCAGTCACCTCCGCAAGCTCCTGCCGCAGCGCGTCCGCCCGCCGCAGCAGCGCCTCACGCTGGGCCGCGTACACGACGTTGACCTGGGCGTGCAGGAACCGCGTGGGCAGGAGCGGAACGTCCGTGGCCCACCGCCAGCCGGCCGCCTGCACCCGCAGCCACCGCGCGGCGGCGTGCCGGTCCAGTCCGAGGGCGAGGGCCGTCGCATGGGCCAGGTCCACGCCCAGGGCCAGCCGCTCGCTCCCGCGCCGGGTGCGCGCCACCGCCTCCACGGCCACCCGGGTCGAGCGTACGAAGACCTCCTCCGCGACCGGCAGCGCGGCCGGTCCGCCGTACCGCTCGGTCTCGGGGACGTACGCCACCTCCGCGAGCCGGCCGTCCCGCCCCTTCGCCAGGACGTCCAGCGCAGCACGCAGTTCGAGCGCCGCCCCGTCGTCCAGGCCCCGCACCCGCACGCGCAGGTGCGGGCCGCCCTCGTTGTAGCGGATGAAGAACCACGCGGCGCCCGGCCGCCCCGCCACGAGGCCGTCCAACAGCGGTGCCACCTCCTCGACGAGGAACGCGTCGGTGTCCTCGGGGGTGGTGGACAGGAAGCAGTGCAGGCCGAGCCACCCGGGCGCGGCGGCAGCAGGTCCTTCGGACACGTCGGTTCCTCCGTGGCGGCAAGGGATGCGGGAAGTGTGCGGGAAGAGCTGCGGGAAGGGTTACGGGAAGGGGTGCGGGTGGAGCGCGAGGTCCTCGTAGCGCAGCGGACCGGAGGCACGCCCCAGCCGGTGCGGCACCTCCAGCAGGCGCGGCAGCCCCCGGGTCCGGCGGTTGACGTGCCCGAACGTCATGGGCAGCGAGCCGGGCACCACCGCCTTGACGCAGTGCAGTCCGAGACGGTCGCGGACCCCGGCCTCGTCCTGGCCGACCACGACCACCTCCAGGCCCAGGCCCGCCAGCCTCCGCACCGTCCGGTCCAGCAGCGCGCCGATGTCCTTCACCGGTGCGGGCGCGCCGGGCCACACCTCCCGCCAGTCGGCCCCGGCCCCCGCCGAGCGACCGTCGGCACACAGGAAGTCCAGCCGCGGCCGGGCCTCCGGGAGGGTGTACAGGGCGGTGTGGTCGTCCAGGCTGGTGACCAGCGCGGGCTCGTCCAGCATGGGCCGCAGGCGCCGCGGATCGTACTGCTCAGGCTCGGCCAGGGCACGCTGCGGGGCGTTGAAGACGTTGGTCACCACCTCCACGACCGCGGAACGGACGGCGACGCGCGGATCGTGGTGCGCCCCGGCGGCCACGAACACCTGGGGTGCGCGGGCGCGTTCGTCCCGGTGGCGGGCGACGGCGATGACGGCCGGGATGCCGAAGTCGTTGGTGGCGTCGAGCAGCGAGAGCCGGTACCCGGCCTGGGCCGCCCGGTCGGCGAGGTGCGTCACCTGCTCGTCCCCGGCGGGCAGCGCCACGCGGACCAGCGGAGTGGCCGCGTACCAGGCCATCAGGAAGGCGTCCCGCTCGGCGATCTCGAACAGCCCGTAGAGCGCGGCCTCCGCGGGGCTGTTGCCCAGGCCGCAGCCGCTCGAGCACTCGTAGACCACGCGCGGCCGGCCCGGGCTCGGGTCCCAGTAGGCGACGTGCTCGGGGACGGCGGCCGGCCGGTCGTGGGTGAGCGACCAGCCGTGCACCCAGTCGAGTTCGAGCTGCGGGGTGTAGGGCACGGTGGAGGAGGCCGGGTGCCCGTGGTGGACAGGGTCGGGCAGGCCCAGGCGCACCGGATCCACGGCCCGCTCCGGCCCCAACTCGGCGTACGGGGCCCGCAGTACGGTCCGCCGGCCGGTCGGGCTCATGCCGGCGAGGCGCTCCACCCCCTCGAAGAAGGCCACGCGCTCGCTGCCGTCGAAGTCGGCGGCCCGGCCGTAGCCTCCGTCGCGCAGCGCCCGGCCGTAGGCCACGTACGCGCTCGTCAGGCTGTACACGGAGTCCTCGGTGCGGACCACCTGGTGGACCGGCCCGAACCGCTCGTCGTACAGCGCCGCCCGCAACCCGGCCGTGTCGGTACGGGAGTTGGGCCCGCGCAGCACGGCCGGGTCGACCGGCAATCCGGGAGCCTGCCGTGGCCGGGCCGCGTCCGCACTGTCCGGGGGCAGCGGCAGGCACACCGGGCAGCCGCCGACCGGGCGGAAGCGGTGCGTGGACCAGGTGGCCCGGCCGCTGTGCACGATGTACACGGTCGCCTCGGCCCCGGGGGCCGGGGCGGGCTCCGCGAGGAGTTCGGCGGCCAGCGCTGCCACCGCGTCCACCAGGGCGGGGGAGGGCCGCCCGGCGAGCCGGAGCGCGGGGCTGTCCATCGGGACCCGGCCGCCGATCGCGGCCAGTCGGCGGTACTCCGTACAGGACAGGCAGCCGACCGCGCCGGGCCGCAGTACGGGGCCCACGACGGTCAGCGCGCCGTCCGAACGGACGGGTACGAGCACGCCGGGGCGGCTCAGCGCGTGCCGGGACCAGGCGGCGGCGAGGTCGAGGCTCCAGTCGTCGAGGACGACGACGGCAGCGGCTCCGTCCGGGGCCGCGGAATCGGCCGGTCCTGCGGCGTCGGGCGGCCCGGAGGCGGCGTCCCGTACGGGAAGGCCGTGTTCGGCCAGGGCCCGTGCCAGCGTGGTCATGGGGTACCTCCGTCGCCGTGTCCGGTCCGCAGGACGGCGAAGCCGCACCCGCGCAGGGCCGCCCACAGGGCCCGGTCCGTGCCTGCCGCGCCCGGTCCCGGTTCCCACGGCCGGGCGTGCAGTCCGGAGGTCTCCAGGAGCGCGGACCGGAGCGCCGGCTCCCGCTCGGCGACATCCGCCAGCCATCCGGCCGTCCAGCTCTCGTCCTCCCAGGCCGCCCGTGCGGTCCCGGCGGTGGCCAGCGGTGCCACCGCCCCGCCGGGGAGCGCGAGTTGGCGTCGGCCGGGCGCCTGCCCGGCCTGCTGCGCCCCGGCCTGTACGCGGACCACCGCGGCCATCGCCGCGAAGGCGGCCGCGTCCGCCGCGGTGGCCTCCACCGCCCGGCCGATCACCCGGACGGGGCCCCCGGGTACGGGACTTGCCTCCACGAGGGCTCGGAACGCCGGGCCGCCCGGGGCGATCCGGGCCACCTTCAGTTCGGCCCGGATGCCGAGCCTGAGGGTGAGCACGGACCACCAGTGCCGGGCCTGGGGATGCTCCGCCCAGCCGGTGTCCGCGGCCGGACCAACGGCGGTGCCGGCTGCGGCGCGGGCGGTGGTGCGGCGCAGGGCGCGCCCGAGCGCGTGCCCGGGGTCGGCGCCCACGACGATGCCGGGCCCGGCCGGCCCGAGCTGCAGCTCCGCCGCCCGGCAGAGGGCCTCCAGGCGGGCCAGGTCGGCCCGGGCCGCGCCGGCCAGCAGGGTGCCGCCGGGCACCGCGCAGCGGACCAGCGCCACCGGGAGCTGGGGCAGGGATCCGGGCTCGGGGGCGGCCAGTACGCCGGTCCGCTCGTCGCCGAGTGCGGCCACCCCGGAGAGGGCCTCGGCCAGGGTGGCGGGCGGTGCGGGAGCCTCGGGGCCGGCGGGGCCGAGCCAGGGGTGGTACCGGGCCCGCAGCGGCCGCCCGTCGGCCACCAGCACCGCGGGCCGGTCGTCTCCGCCTTCGACGGAGGGGTCCGGCAGCCCGGCGAGCGCGCACAGCAGTCGCTGGGCGGAGGCTCCGGCGACGAGGGAAACCACCGCGGGGGACACCGCGTCCGCCTCCGTGCCGCCCGCAGGTCGCCTCCGCAGCCGGGCGGCGAGGGACGCCGCGTCCGCGCGGGCCCGGTCCGGACTGCCGACGGGGGTGACGAAGCCGCCACCGTCGCGGATCACGGCCGCGACCGCCCGGACCCGGCCCGCGGGGTCCGTGCCCGTGAGGAGGATTCCTTCGGCGGGGCCGTCATCGGAGCCGGGGGAGGACGGGACCCCGGAGCGCTCCAGGGCCCGTACGGCCGCCCGGGCCAGGGCGCCTTCGGGCTCGGCGCCCGATACCCGCACCGCGGCGGACCGCAGCGCCCGCGCGGCCTCGGCGGGCCGGTCCGCGACGGTACGCAGCCAGCGCCCGGCAGGGTCCTCCAGGGCGTCCGGAAGGGCCGCGGTGTGCTCGTGCTCCACCAGCAGGCCGTGCGCGTGGAGTTGGCCGATCAGCGTGCACAGCGCGGAGCGCAGCGGCGATCCGGCCGGCGCGAGGGCGGCCAGGGAGCCGGCGCCGTCCGTCAGCAGGGCCTCCTCCACCAGCTGCCACAGCTTCGGGAGTGCGGGACTGCCCTCCAGGGTGACGCTGGTGGTCCAGCCCCGCAGGTGCAGGCCCTCCTTGAGCGCGGTGGCCGCGATGTCGGGCCGCAGCCGCCACCGCCCCAGCGCCTCCACGGCGTCGGGTGCCGGAGCCGTCATGACGTCCCTCCCGCGCGGTACGACTCCACCACGAGCTCGACCGCCCGCCCGGGCCGCGCCAGGCCGCCCGGCGCCGGCAGCGCCTCCTCCAGCACCACCCCGTCCGGGTGGCGGTCCAGCCACTTGTGCAGGCAGCGCAGGTGCAGTGCGTTGCCGAGGTCCACGAACTGCGGTTTGGGCTGGGCCAGTCGACGTACGAAGTCCTCGCCCACGCTCTCCCCTCCCGCGGCGGCCACCGGGTGCAGGAAGAGCTGGTCGGGGACGCCGAGCAGGGAGCGCCAGCGTGCCGTCGCCGCCACCGGGACCTCCGCGTCGGCGGCCAGCTCGGCGCGCAGCGCCTCGACCGTGCCCGCGGCCAGGTGCCAGCGGCGCCGCCGCAGGACGACATGGCGGTGGCGGAGCCGGGGCGTGCGGACGAGGGCGCCGCCGGGGACCTGGGTGACGTACCGGGGGACCAGGGCGGTGAAATCGGTGACACCGTGCGGCTGGTCGGCGAGCAGCGGGGCGATGCGGGGCGCGTGCATCAGCGGGGCCAGCAGCCCGGGGTAGAACACGTCCAGCAGTTCCCCGGTGGCCGTGAGCCGCACCCGGACCTGGTCGCTCTCCTCGTCGTGCACGAGCTCCACCGCGGACTCCGCGATCGAGGCGCCGCCGCCCTCCGGCCCGATCTCGTCCGGGACGAGCCGCGGATGGAGGTTGGCGTTGAACCCGCCGACCGGCCGGATCTGCACGGGCCGGGTGTCCGTGTCCGCCGCCCGGCGGATCTCCCGCGTGACGGCCCGAGCGGCCTCCGGGTCGAGGGAGTCCAGGAACCTGCTGAGGAACCGGCCCCAGCCGCCGTACACGTGGTTGAGGCAGAGCAGCCCGCTGCGGCTGTCGCGCTGGAGGAAGTACGCGTACGACAGCGGCCGTACGGTCGCCCAGGACGGCAGCCGTCCGCCGAGGCTCCGGACCACCTCCACGGGGAGGACGACATCGGCGTCGGGTCCGTCTCCCGGTGCGGCCAACTCGGCGCGGAGTGCGGCCAGTTGCTCACCACCCCAGGTGGCGGCCTGCTGCCAGGCCCGCGCGGCCTCCGTGCCGAACTCCCAGATGTGCCGGCATATACCGCCGGGGCCGTAGCGGGCCACGAAGCGGTCGCGGATGATCCGGCGCACCGCGTGGCCGAGGTCGAACACCTCGGCCACGGCGGAGAGTTCGCGCAGCGCCTCGTGGTCGGCCGCGTCAAGGAAGCCGTCCAGCGGCAGCGGCCGGCGGGCCACCACGTCCTCGGCGAGCACGGTGAGCGCGGCCGTCTCCTGCTCGACGGGCGCGCCGGCGGCGGTCAGCAGGGTGTGCCAGCGCTCGCGCAGTACGGCCGCCAGCCCGGCGCGCTCGCGGGGGTCCGAGACGCCGAACTTTCCTGTGAGCTCGGCGATCTCCTCGATCCGGTCGGCGAGCGCGCCGTCCCCGGGCAGGGCGCCGGGGCCGCGCAGCCACCGGGCCAGGCGGGCCTCCGGATCTGGGTCCTGGGGGCCGACGGGCGGGACGGGTACGAGCAGTCCCGCGTCGACGAGTTGCGCCAGGTAGGCCTGCGCGGCGGCGCGGCCCTGCGGGGGAGCGAGCGCGGCGGCCAGTTCGTCGAGCGGGGCGGGGGTCGCGCAGAGCGCGGCGACGCGCAGCAGCGGGGCGGCGGCCGCGACGGTGACCTCGTCCTCGTCCGCGAGGAGGAACCGCCCCCCGGCGAAGGCGGTGCGGGACCGCACGAAGGACGCGCGGTCCTCCGAGAGCCGTGCCGTACTCGTCATGCGGTGGGGCAGTCGGGCGCGGCGGCGCGGATCGGCCAGGAGGGCCGCACACAGCGTGTCCAGCAGGGTCCGGTTGGTCTTCACGGTGACGCCGGTGAACGCCGCGGCGGGATCGTCCGCGCCCGTGTCCCAGGCGGCGCCCGCCGTCGGCTCCGGCGTGGCGGGCAGCGGGCCCCATCCGACGCCGGTGAACCAGGACAGCGGGCTGGTCCGGGTACTGGCCCGCAGCGCCTGCCGCAGGATTCCCGGTTCCTCCTTGCGCGCCTTGCGGTCGGCGGCCCCGGTCCCCGCCCGCTCGACCGCGCGCAGCAGATCGGGGCTGGTGTAGGAGGCCGCCAGCGCGAAGACGGGCTCGCGGCACAGTGCCGACAGGGCCGCGCGCTCGGCCGTCAGCGCGTCGGCCGTGCCCGCGGCGAGCTCCGCGAGGGCCGTGGACCTGCGCTCGCGCAGGTCCAGCCAGGCGCCGAGCTCAGGTACCCGCACCGGGAGGTCGCCGAGGCGGGCGAGCAGCGCCGGGCGCGGTGCGCGCCCGTTGTGCAGGGAGCGGCGCAGCGGCAGTACCACCTCGCGGTGGAAGTCAGGGGAGTGGCCGCCCGCGCTCGCGTACAGGGCCTCGCCCAGCGCCGGCAGCAGGGCCGTCAGGGCGCCGTCCAGCTCCGCGAGCCGGTCCAGTCCCGCGCGGAAGGCGGCGGCGGGCGCGGACTCGGCGGGCAGGCTCAGCAGGGTGGAGCGCACCAGCGCGTAGGGGGCCGTTCGCACGGCGTGGAGATACGAGGACACAGCGATCCCGTCGACTGGGCCGGGCCGGTGGGCGAGGGGCATCGGGACAGGGTGGTGCCGGGGCGTGCCGCTCCGGCGCGCCGTACCGCGCGCGCCGGAGCGGATGACGCTATCCGGGTCAGCCCGCCTGGGGCAGCTGCGGCGCGGTCACACTGCACCCGCTACAGGCCTGGCAGGAGGAGGACGTCGGATAGGCGGACGCGGCGCTGCCGAGTCCGACGGTGTCGCGCATCGCGGTGACGGTCAGGTCTCCGAGGTCCAGGTCCTGGAAATCGAAACCGAGGCCGTTATCCGTAAATGCCATATCATCTCCCGGGGTTGTGGGAAAACATGCGGCATAGTGCCGTTGGTGCGGACTTACGCACACACCGTATCGCCCGGATCACGGAGCGCGGGTCGAGTTGCTCTCGAATCATTGCCACCAACACCCTTTAATTACCGGTGAGTTGACGTTTCGAGGCTGTACGGGCCGACCCCGCCCGCGGATGGGCGGTCGGTGGGCGCTAAAGTTCCCTGCCGTTACGAACAACCGTTTGGGTGGGGGACTGGATGAGCGCGGAACTGCGCGAGGCGGCAGATGAGTTGGCCGACCTGCTGTGGCGGGAGCACACCGTATACCGGGACAGGTCGGGCGGTGTCGTCATCCGCGGCGAGCACGTCCAGCGGTGGATCAGCCTGTCGATCGGCGCCGGCCGTGACGAGGTCCTGCTGCGCGCCGGCCGGATACTAGACGGCGGGACGACCGCCCCGGCCCGTTCGGAGGCGGTGGCCAACCTGTCCGCCGGCACCACCGAACTCGCCGCGGTCTGCCGCCGCCTGCTGGCCGAGACCGCCCACGGCCCCGCCGCCCCGCGGCCGGTGCGCACCCGCCGCTCCCGGCACACGAGCCTGCGCTCCTGGCTGGTCCTCGCCTGCGTGGCCGCGCTCATCGGCCTCTATCTCGCGCGGATGTCGTAGCGCATGTCGTAAGGGGGCGGTGGCGGACCCGGCCCGAACGGTTCCGTAACCGCGTCCGAGCCGGTTCGGAGGCGCGTGCCCCGACGGTGTGGGCATGACCTCAACGACCAAGGGTTCGACTACGACTTCGACTTCGGGATCGCCTTCCGGCTCGGGGGCGCTGCCGGGCAGGGCCGGCGTACGGGAATGGCTGGGCCTGGCGGTCCTGCTGCTGCCCGTCACCCTCATGACCGCCGATCTCGGGGTGCTGTGGCTGGCCACCCCCTTCCTCACGGCCGATCTGCGCCCGTCGAGCAGCGAGCTGCTCTGGACCACCGACATGTACGGGTTCATGACCGCAGGATTCCTGGTGATCATGGGCGGGCTGGGCGACCGGATCGGGCGGCGCAGGCTGCTGCTGGCCGGTTCGGCCGGCGTGGTGGCGTCCTCGCTGCTCGCCGCGTACGCCACCGGCCCCGGGATGCTCATCGCGGCGCGGGCGCTGCTCGGGGTGGCGGGGGCCGCGGTGCTGCCGTCCACCCTCGCGCTGATCAGCCACATGTTCGCCGACGTCCGGCAGCGGGCCACGGCCATCGCCATGTGGGTGACGGCCCTGTCGGTGGGCATCGCCGTCGGTCCGGTGATCGGCGGGGTGCTGCTGGACCACTTCTGGTGGGGCTCGGTGTTCCTGCTGGGCGTACCGGTGATGGTGCCGGTGCTGCTGTTCGCGCCGTGGCTGCTGCCCGAGTACCGGGACCCGGCCGCCGGCCGGGTCGACCTGCCGAGCGTGGTGCTGTTCCTGCTGGCGATCCTCCCGGTCGTCTACGGGGTGAAGAAGGTGGCCGAGTTCGGACCGCAGGGCGCCCACCTGGCGGCCGTCGCGGCCGGCGCGGTGTTCGGAGCCCTGTTCGTGCGGCGCCAGCGCCGGCTCACCGCCCCGCTGCTCGACCTGCGGCTGTTCGGGAACCGGGCGTTCACCGGGGCGCTGCTGACCCTGCTGCTCGGCATGATGGCGCTCAACGGCATCGAGTACCTGGTCCCGCAGTACCTCCTGGCCATCGGCGGGCTCTCCCCGCTCGCGGCGGGCCTGTGGCTGCTGCCCGGAGCCGCAGGCCTGGTGGCCGGCTCCCAGCTGACGCCGGTCCTGGCCCGGCGCGTGCGGCCCGCCCACGTGATCCTGGGCGGCCTGGTGGTCACGGCGGCCGGGTTCGGGCTGTCGGCCGCCGACGGTGTTCTCGCCGTCTCGGCGGGGCTGGCCCTGGTGATGTTCGGCGTCGCCCCCATCAGCGTGCTCGGCACCGCCCTGGCGGTGGGCGCGGCCCCCGCCGAGAAGGCGGGCTCGGCGGCGGCCACCGGCCAGACCGCCTACGACCTCGGCCTGGCCCTCGGCATCGCCGGGACCGGCAGCATCGCGGTGGCCGTCTACCGGGACGAAGTAGCGGCCGGGGCGCCGGCCGGAGTGCCCGAGCAGGCGCTCGCGGCGGCCCGGGACACGGTTGGGGGCGCGGCCGACGCGGCGGCCGGGCTGCCCGGGGCCCCGGGCGGCGAACTGCTCGCCGCCGCCCGGGAGGCGTTCACCGCCGGGTTCCACACCGCGTCCGCGGTCAGTGCGGGTCTGGCCCTGGTGACCGCGGTCGTGGTGGCGGTCCTGCTGCGCCACGTCCCCCCGATCGGCGCCGAGGACCGGAACGCGGGGGCCGCTCCCGAGGAGCCCGCCACCGTCTGACCCATCCCCCGCACCGACGACCTCCGCGCAGAGCCCGGCCGGCCCCCGCCGCCCGGGCTCTGCGCGCTGCCCCGGACCGGGACCCGGACCCGGCACCGACCCGGCCGCTCAGGCAGGATTCGCGCTGCGAAACGAGCGCCGATAGCTGTCCGGCGGGACTCCGACGATCCGCTTGAACTGGCGCCGGAGCGTGGTGGCGGTCCCCATCCCGGTGGCGCGGGCCACCGCCTCGATGCCCTCGTCCGTGGCCTCCAGCAGCTCCTGGGCGCGGCGTACGCGCTGGGTCAGCAGCCACTGGAGCGGCGTCTGCCCGGTCACCGACCGGAACTGCCGACCGAGATGGCGCGGGCTCGTGTTCGCCTTCCGCGCCATGTCGGTCACCGTGAGCGGCTGGTCCAGCCGCTCACGGACCCAGGCGAGCAGCTGGGAGAGGGTGTGGTCGCCCGTCACCTGCACCGGCGTCGTCACGAACTGGGCCTGCCCGCCCGGCCGATGGGGCGGCATGACCAGGCGCCGGGCGACGGAGTTGGCGACGGTGGCGCCGTGGTCGAGGTGGATCAGGTGGAGGCAGAGGTCCACGGCGGCGGCCTTGCCCGCGGCCGTGAGCACGCTGCCGTTGTCCGTGTACAGCACGTCCGGGTCGACGACGGCCAGCGGATGCCGGGCACTCAACTCCGCGGCATGGGCCCAGTGGGTGGTGGCCCGCCGGCCGTCCAGCAGGCCCGCGGCGCCGAGTACGAACGCCCCGGTGCACAGGGAGGCGACCCGGGCACCCGCCGCGTGGGCCGCCCGTACGGCTTCGATCACCTCAGGCGGCGGCGGATCGTCGATGTCGGCGCACGCGGGCACGATCACGGTGTCGGCCTCGGCCAGGCGCTCCAGCCCGTGGTCGGGCTCGACCATGAACGGTCCGACCTTCGCCGGTCCGGGCCCGCAGAGCAGGACGTCGTACCAGCCCTGCGTGGCCTCACCGGGGGGATTGCCGAAGATCTCGTAGGCCACCGCCAGCTCGAAGTGCAGCAGGTGACCGGCGGTCAGCAGGGCGACAGAGGGCATGTCCGAAAGTGTACGGGTGATGTCGTTCCGGACCATCACAGCCGGGTGCCGGCTGCGGCCAGACTGGGCCCATCAGCACAACGAGAGCGGGGGCACCATGAGTACAGCGGCTGCGGTAGTGGTCTACGGGGCGACCGGGCACACGGGGCGTTTCGTCGTCGCCGAACTGCGCGAGCGCGGCTTCGCCACGATCGTCTCCGGCCGTGACGCGGCCCGGCTGGAGGCGCTGGCCGCCGAGTGGGGAGACGTGGTGGTGCGGCCTGCCTCCGTGGACGATCCGGGCGCACTGGACCGGGCCCTCGCCGGTGCGGCGGCCGTCGTCAACTGCGCCGGACCGTTCGCGGTGACGGGAGGCCCGGTGGTGGAGGCGGCCCTGCGCGCGGGGATCCCGTACGTCGACGTCGCGGCGGAGATCGAAGCGAACGCGTCGATGTTCGCCGAGCACGCGGAAGCGGCCCGCACGGCAGGCGTCCCCGTGGTGCCGGCGATGGCCTTCTTCGGCGGACTGGGCGACCTGCTGGTGACGGCGGTCATGGGGGAGTGGACGGCGGCGGACGAGGTGCACGTCGCCTACGGGCTGAGCAGCTGGCACCCGACGGCCGGCACCCGCGCGGCGGGTGATGTGTCCCACGAGCGCCGCGCGGGCCGGCGGGTGCGGTTCGCGGACGGCGCGTTGCGGTACCACGACGACAAGCCGGTGGAGCAGGACTGGGTCTTTCCGGACCCGCTGGGCCGGCGGGCGGTGATCGCGGAGTTCACCATGGCCGATGTCGTCACCGTGCCCAGCCACTTGGCGGTGCCCGAAGTCCGCACCTACATGGCCGTCGAGGCCGCGAGGGACCTGGCCGGGGCGGACACGCCGGAGCCGGAGGCGGTCGACGCCCAGGGGCGGTCCCACCAGACCTTCGTCGTCGACGTGCTGGTCAGAGCGGGCGGCGTCGAGCGCCGGGCCACGGCCCGTGGCCAGGACATCTACGCGGTCACCGCACCCCTGGCGGTGGAGGCCGTCCAGCGCATCCTGGCCGGGCGGACGCGGACGACGGGCGTGGCATCGGCCGGCGCGGTGTTCGACGCGGCGGACTTCCTCCGGGCGCTGGCCCCGCACGTGTCGGTCGAGCTTCCGCACTGACCGCGGAAGCACCCAGGGGTGTCGCCGGATCAGGCCGGGGTCGGGGCCAGGGCGTCGGCGCCGGCGGTGAACGCCGAGACGGCGGCCTCCGCCTCGGCGAACACCTCCCGGGCGCGTTCGCCCCGCAGGTTCTCCGGGATGCCGGAGAACTCCGTCCCGAACAGGAACCGGAACTCGGTCCGGCCGATCCCGCAGAACTCCGAGACACCGCGCGTCAGCTGGAGTTCCAGCGCGTCGGTGAGGGCGGAGGCCTCGGAGCCCCCGGCCAGGGCCACCCACAGCAGCCGCTTCCCGGCGAGGCGCGGCCTGCTCCGCCCGTAGGCGAAGCCGTAGTTCCACACCCGGTCGATCCAGCCCTTCAGCACGGCCGGCGGGGCGAACCACCACACCGGGAAGACCACGATCACGTCATCGGCGTCCTCGATCCGCCGCATGTGGGCGCGGACCTCGGGCGAGTACTGCTTCTCGCGGTCGGTCCAGTCCGGTTCGTCGGCCGGGGTCAGCCGGGGGTCGAAGTCCTCGGCGTACAGGTCGAGCAGGTCCACGGATCCTCCCGCGGCCTCCAGCAGGCGGCGGGTTCGGCCGGCGACCTGGGCGGTGAGGGAGTCGGACCGGGGGTGGGCCAGGACGAGCAGGGTGCGGCGGGACACGGTGGCCTCCAGGGCGGGGAGCACGGCGGGGTCAGGGGGAACGGCTCCGGGCCGCCGCTGGATGCGCGGCGGCCCGGAGCAAGGGGTGAGAGGGGAGTGCGGAGCGGACGGTTGGTCAGATGCCGAGCCCGGAGCCGCCGCTGACGTCGATGTTCTGGCCGGTGATCCAGCGGGCGTCGTCGGAGGCGAGGAAGGCGACGACATCGGCGACGTCTTCGGGCTGTCCGACGCGGTTGAAGACGGAGAAGCCGGAGGCATGGGCCCTGGCGGCCGGGTCCGCCAGCCACGGGTGGATGTCGGTCTCGATGGTGCCGGGGGAGACCGCGTTGACGGTGATCCCGCGCGACCCCAGGGTCTCGGCGAGGGTCAGCGTGAGCACCTCGACGGCCCCCTTGCTGGCGGCGTAGGAGGTCATGCCGGGGAAGGCGACCTTGGTGACGCCGGAGGAGAGGTTGATGATGCGGCCGCCGTCGCGGAGACGCTCCAGGCCCTTCTGGATGATGAAGAAGGGGGCCTTGGCGTTCACCGCGAAGACCTTGTCGTAATCGGCCTCGGTGACCTCGTGGATCAGGCCGGGACCGGCGATGCCGGCGTTGTTGACCAGGATGTCCAGGCCGTCGGCGTGCTCGTCGAAGGCCGCCCACAGGGCCTCCGCGTCACCGGGCAGGCCCAGTTCGGCGCGGATCGCGAACGCCCGGCCGCCGGCCTCCTCGATCGTACGGACCGTCTCCTTCGCCGCGACCTCGTTCCCGGCGTAGTGCACCGAGACCCGCGCGCCCTCGGCGGCGAGCGCCAGGGCGATGCCGCGGCCGATCCCGCGACTCGAACCGGTCACCAGTGCCGTCTTGCCGTCGAGCTTTCCCATGATGGGCTCCTCTGCTTTCGGTGTGTCCGTCGGCTGCTGTCGACGTGATGCAGCCTGCCGCCCGGCGCTTCGGGTCCGGCTCGGGAGCCGTTCGGATCCCGTTACGGCCCTGCTCAGGGCCCGGGATACGGTGACGGCATGCGATTCGGAGTGCTGGGGCAGCTGAGCGTCTGGACGACCGGGGGGACAGCGGTACGGGTTCCCGAGCTGAAGGTGCGGACCCTGCTGGCCTCGCTCCTCGCCGACGCGGGGCGGCCGGTCTCCACCCACCGGCTGATCGACGACCTGTGGGGCGAGGAGCCGCCCGGGAACCCCCTGCGCGCCCTCCAGGCCAAGGTCTCCCAGCTGCGCCGGGTCCTGGACGAGGCCGAGCCCGGCGGTCGCGACCTGGTGGCCTCCCGGGCACCCGGATATGCCCTGGCCGCACCCCAAGGGTCCCTGGACAGCGCGGACTTCGCCGCGCTGGCGGCCAAGGCCCGTGCGAGCTCCGACCCGGGGGAGCGGGCGGCGCTCTTCGCCGACGCGCTCGCCGTGTGGCGGGGTCCCGCCTTCGCCGACTTCACCGATGAGCCCTTCACCCGGGCCGCGGCCAACCGGCTGGAGGAGGAGCGGCTCGTCGTACGGGAGGAGCACGCCGAGGCCCGCCTCGCACGCGGCGAACACGCCCTGCTCGTCGGGGAACTGGCCGAGCTCGTCGCACGCCACCCGCTGCGCGAGCGGCTGCGCGCCGTCCAGTTGAGCGCCCTGTACCGGGCGGGCCGGCAGAGCGAGGCGCTGGCGGGCTACGAGGACCTGCGCGCGCGCCTCGCGGACGACCTGGGCCTGGACCCCAGCCCCGCCCTCGTCGCCCTCCAGCGGGCGATCCTGACCCAGGACCCGAGGCTGGAGGCCCCGCCCGTCGCCGAACCGGACCCCGTACCCATACCCGCGGCCGCACCCGTGGCCGTACCTGCGGCGAGCCCGGCCCGTACGAACCTGCCCGCCGCCCTGTCCGCGCTCGTCGGCCGCGACCGGGCGGTGGCCGCCGTACGCGAACTGGCCGCCACCCGGCGCCTGGTCACCCTCACCGGCCCCGGCGGCGTCGGCAAGACCCGCCTGGCCGTCGAGGCCGCCGCAGGCCTGACCGGGACGTTCCCGGACGGGGTCTGGCTCGTCGAACTCGCCGGTTCCCAGGGCGAGGTGGCCGAGGCGGCCGCCGCCGCGCTCGGTATCCGCGACGACGCCGTATGGGGCGCGGCGCCGGCCGCCGAGCGCCCCGGTTTCGCCGAACGACTGGCCGGCGCCCTGCGCGAGCGCGAACTGCTCCTCGTCCTGGACAACTGCGAGCACGTCGTCGACGAGGCCGCGTCCCTCGTGGAGCTCCTGCTCCGCACGGCCCCGGCCCTGCGCATCCTGACGACCAGCCAGGAACCCCTGTCCCTGGCCGGCGAGACCCTGTGGAACGTCCCCGCCCTCGAACTCCGGGCGGCAGTCGAGCTGTTCACCGCCCGTGCCACGGCCACCGCCCCCGGCTTCGCCCTCACCGCCGAGAACCGGGAGGCCGTCGAGGCCGTCTGCCACCGCCTCGACGGAATCCCCCTGGCCCTCGAACTCGCCGCGACCCGGATCCGCGCCCTGGGCGTCGACCGGCTCCTGGAGCGCCTGGACGACCGCTTCCGCCTCCTCAGCTCCGGGCAGCGCGGGGCCCCCGCCCGCCAGCAGACCCTGCGCGCCGTGATCGACTGGAGCTGGCACCTGCTCACCGCCCCCGAACAGACCGTCCTGCGCCGCCTCTCCGTACACGCCGAGGGCTGCACCCTCGAAGCGGCCGAGGAGGTCTGCGCGGGCGACGGCGTGGAGGCCGCCGACGTCCTGGACCTCCTGGTCCGCCTCGTCGACCGCTCCCTGGTGGTGCCGGCCCCGGCCGGCCCGCGCTACCGGCTGCTGGAGTCGGTGGCCGCGTACTGCGCCGAACGCCTCGACGAGGCGGGGGAGTCCCGCTCCGCCCGGGCCCGGCACCTGGCCCACTACCTGGACCTCGCCGAGGAGGCCGCACCGCACCTGCGCGCCGCGGACCAGCGGACCTGGCTGGAACGGCTCGACACCGAGGCCGCCAACCTCCGTACCGCCCTCGCCGCCGCGGACTGCGAAGCGGCGCTGCGCCTGGTCTGCGCCCTCGCCTGGTACTGGGTGCTGCGCGGCCGGCTCGGCGAGGGGGAGCGCTCGCTCCGGGCGGCGCTCGCCACCCCCGGCGAGGCCCCGGCGGAACTGCGCGCCCGCGCCGCCGTCTGGCACACCGGCTTCGCGATCATGGCGGGGGAGGGCGTCGGCCGCACGGCCCGCATCCGCGAGGCGCTGCGGGCGTACGAGGCCTGCGGGGACCGCGGCGGCCTGGCCTGGGCCCGCTGGTTCCTGGCCCACGCCCTGAGCGGGACCGGCGACCTCACGGGCGGCCGGGACCTCACCGGGCAGGCCCTCGAAGGCTTCCTCGCCCTCGGCGACCGGTGGGGAACGGCCGCCGCCCTCGCCGACCGCTCCGTACAGCTCCTGATCGCCGGGGATCTGGAAGGGGCCGCCCGCGACGGCGCCCGCAGCTCCGGACTCTTCCGCGAACTGGGCGACGGGAGCGCACGACTGTGGACCGTCTACCCGCTGGCCTCCCTCGCCGAGATCCACGGCGACTACACCGAGGCCGCCCGCCTCCAGAGCGAGGGCCTGGAGACCGCCGAGAGCCTGGGCCTGACCACCCAGGCCGCGGACCTCCTCTCCGGGCTGGGCCGCAGCGCCCTGCTGACCGGCGATCTCGATGCCGCCCGCGATCTGCACGAGCGCTCCCGGCGGCTGGCGGCGGAGCAGGGCTTCGCGGCCGGGGAGATCAACGCCGAACTGGGTCTGGGGCTCGGGGCCCGCCGCGCGGGAGACCCGGCCGCGGCCGAACGGCACATGCGCAGGGTCCTGGACTGGCACCGGAGCGTCGGCCTCGACGGGGCCAACGCCCTGGTCCTGGCCGAACTGGGCTACCTCGCACAGCTCGGCGGCGACGCCCCGGCCGCCACGGCCCTGCAGGAGCAGGGCCTGGCCATGGCCCGCACCACCGGCGACCCGCGCGCACTGGCCCTCGCCCTGGAGGGCCTGGCCGGAGCCCTCGCCCTCGCCGGCCGGCCCGCCCCGGCGGCGGCCCTCCTCGGGGCGGCGGACACGGCCCGCCGCTCGGCGGGCGCCCCGCTGCCCCCGGCGGAACGCGGCGACGTGGACCGTACGACGGCCGTCGCCCGCACGGCCCTGGGCGCCGAGCGCTTCGCCGCGGAATTCGCCCGCGGCGCCGGGGAGCCCGCCGGTACGGCTTACGAAAGACTCACGGCCGCGGGCTGACCGGCGAGTTCGCGCACCGTCGCCATGTCGCTGAAGGGGATCAGCTCCTCGCCGACGATCTGGTGCGGCTCGCTGCCCTTCCCGGCGATCAGGACGATGTCGTCGGGGCCCGCGGCGGACAGCGCGAAGGCGATCGCGTCGCGCCGGTCGGCCAGCCGCTCGTACGGGGTGCCGGTCACCGCGAGGCCCGGGGCGATCCCGTTCAGGATGGCCTCGGGATCTTCGGAGCGCGGATTGTCGGAGGTGAGGACGCACAGGTCGGAGTGTGTTCCGGCGATCCTCCCCATCTCGGCCCGCTTGGTGGTGTCGCGGTCCCCGCCGCAGCCGAAGACGGTGATCACCCGGCCCCGGGCGAAGCCGCGGATGGTGGTCAGGACCTTGTCCAGGGAGTCCGGCGAGTGGGCGTAGTCCACGATCACCGAGGTACCGAGCGGAGTCTGGAAGCGTTCGAAACGGCCCGGCACGGGCGGCATCCGGTCGAGCGCGGCAACCAGGCCCTCCAAGTCGTGCCCCAGCACGTGGCAGGCGGCCAGCGTGGCGAGCGCGTTGGCCACGGAGAACCGGCCGGGGACGGGGATCGAAGCAGGGTAGGACCGCCCGCCGTGGCGGAGGGTGAACCGCGTGCCCGAGGCGGTCACGTCGAGGTCGGTCGCCCGGTAGTCGGCGGGGGCGTCCACGGCGTACGTGGTCACCGCACCGGGCATCATCGACCGGATCCCGGCGCCCACCGGGTCGTCGGCATTGACCACCGCGTGCCGGCACAGCCCCTGGAACAGGCGGAGCTTGGCATCGCGGTAGTTCTCCATCGTGCCGTGATCGTCCAGATGGTCCTGCGTCAGGTTCGTGAACACCCCGACGTCGATGAACGTACGGTCCACCCGGTGGGTCAGCAGGGCCATCGACGTGGCCTCCAGCACCACGCTGCCCGTGCCGCGGTCGCGCATGACGCCCAGCAGGTACTGCAGGTCCGGGGACTCCGGAGTGGTCAGCACGGAGCGCGGCATCGGGATCAGCTCGTCGCCGATCCGGCTGCCCGCCGTCCCGATCACCCCGACCTTGGCGCCCTCGGAGATCCGCAGGGCGGACTCGACCATGTACGACACCGACGTCTTCCCGTTCGTGCCGGTGATCGCGATCATGTCCATCTGCCGCCCGGGCTCGCCGAAGTAGCGGGAGGTCACGACCGCGGCCGCCGTCCGGGTGTCGGGAACCCGCACGGCGCAGGCACCCGGCGGCCACACCGACGGAGGCAGCGCGGGCTCCCTGCCGTCGACGAGTACGGCGGCGGCGCCGCGCGCGAGCACGGGCGAGACGGCTCCGGGGCCGCCCTCCCGGTGCCCGGGCACGGCGATGAACAGCGAGCCGGGGGTCACCCGGTCCGCATCGAAGGTCGTTCCCGCGGTGATCAGTGTCGTCTCCGGGTCACCCTGGAGTACGTGGTGCTCCTGCCCGGCCAGCAACGCGCTCAGCTTCACAATGTTCCCTTCGAGGGGGCTCGGCCCGGGCGTGCGGCCGTAGCCAGGCGGCAGCGCCGGCGGGATGCCGGAAGGCTGCGGTGGTGATGTGGAGCGGGGGCGCGGACCGTCGCAGGAGGTGGATCGGCCCGGCGGGAGTGGCGCGACGGGAGCGGCGCGCGGAGTGGCTCGCTAGCCGTGACCGTGCAACGCGGTACGGCGGGTCTCGGGCGCCTCGACGTCGGCGGCGGTGGCCGGATCGACGGCGGCCGGGCGCAGTCCGGAGGCGGCCTGCTGCAGGCACTTCCCCGTGGAACTCGTGCGACCCATGGGCCGAGTGTACGGCCGATCCGGTGCCCCGGATCCCGCTTAGGGTGGGGGCGTGGTGAGGGACGAGGCTGCGGCCGTGAGCGGTGACCGGGTGCTGTACGGGTGCATGGGGCTGGGCGGGAGCTGGGAGCCCGGTCCGTACGGGCCCGCCGACATCGATGCCGCCGAGGCTGCGGTCGTCGCCGCCCTCGACAGCGGGATCACCGCCTTCGACCACGCCGACATCTACCGGCACGGCAAGGCCGAGGCCGTGTTCGGCGAGGTGCTCGCGCGGACCCCCGGGCTGCGCGAGCGCATCACGCTCCAGACCAAGTGCGGGATCCGCCTGGCGGGCGCCCACGGTCCGGGGATGTACGACCTGCGCGGGGAGAGCATCACGCGGCGGGTCGAGGAGAGCCTGACCCGGCTGCGCACCGACGTGATCGATGTCCTGCTGCTGCACCGGCCCGACCCGCTCGCGGACGCGGACTCGATCGCGTCGGCCCTGATGTCCCTCCACCGGCAGGGCCTCGTACGGCACTTCGGCGTGTCCAACATGGGCGCCGCGCAGATGGCCCACCTCCAGTCCCGCCTCGACGTACCGCTGGTGGCGAACCAGTTGGAGATGAGCCTGCACAGCCGCGACTGGGTGGAGGCCGGGGTCCTGCTCAACACCCCCGCCTCGACGGCCAACGGCTTCCCCTTCGGGACGTTGGAGCACTGCCGGGACCACGGCATCCGGCTCCAGGCATGGGGAGCGCTGGCGCGCGGCCGTTTCACCGGCGGCGAGCAGACCCCCGCCGAACGGGCCACAGCCGCACTGCTGGCCGATCTCGCCCGCCGCAAGGGCACGACGCCGGAATCCGTCCTGCTGTGGTGGCTGCGCCGGCATCCGGCCGGCATCGCGCCGGTCGTGGGCACGGCCCGCCCCGACCGCATCCGCGCCTGCCGCGACGCCGCTACGCGCGACCCCGACCTCACGCACGAGGAGTGGTACGAACTCTGGGTGACGGCCAGGGGTGTTCCGCTTCCCTGACCGGCAACCCCCTTCCCGCTCCGCCGGTAGCCCCTTCCGCGCGCGGGCGCAACCCGAGCGCGCCAAGATGGGTAGGGAGAGCCTGTACCGCGCAGGGCCGTCGCAGGGTCGTGGAGATCGCCATGAGCACACACAAAGTGGGGCCCGACACCACCGTTCTCGCCGATTGCCTGGAAGTGCCGGGCATCGGCTTCATCCCGGTGAACGCCTTCGTACTGCACGCGGACCAGCCCGTCGTCGTCGACACCGGCCTCGGGTTGCCCGACCGGGACTTCCTGAACACGCTCGGTTCCGTGGTCGACCCCGCCGACGTGCGGTGGATCTGGCTGACCCACCCCGACCGTGACCACACGGGCGGCCTCTTCGAGCTGCTCGAAGCCGCCCCCGGTGCCCGACTGGTCACCACCTTCATGGGCGCGGGGATCATGTCCTGCGAGCGGCCGCTGCCGATGGACCGCCTGTACTTCCTCAACCCCGGTCAGAGCCTGGACGTCGGCGACCGTACGCTGCACGCCTTCCGGCCTCCGCTCTTCGACAACCCGGCCACCGTCGGCTTCTACGACGACCGCTCGCACACCTGCTTCAGCTCCGACTGCTTCGGCGGCCCGCTGCCCAGCGCCGAGACCGCCACGGGCACCGACGTCGCCGCCGTGCCGGCCGGGGACCTGCGGGCCGCCCAGCGGCTCTGGGCGAGCGTGGACAGCCCCTGGGTCCAGATGGTGGATCCGGACCGGTTCCTCGCCACCGTGGAGCCGCTGCGCTCCATGGACCCGGAGACCATCCTCTGCACCCACCTGCCGCCGGCGACCGGTCTGACCGGCCAGTTCCTCGACACCATCGCCGCCCTCCCGGGCATCGACGCGTTCGTCGGACCGGACCAGGCCGCCTTGGAGCGGATGCTCGCCGACTTCGAGCCTGGAGGACCCGCGTAGCCTTGGAATTGAAGGAGACGGGTCGGTTACGCCCCACTGAACATCTGGTACGGTGCCCGCGCTTGGTGTTCATCCATCAATCCGTCTCCCCCTCGGGCGCCCCACGCCCCAGGGCGTTGCGAGGTGTCTCGTACGTGTACAGCACTCCGTTCTCCCCCACCGAGGCCAGGTCCGCGCGAGCCCGCATGGGCTTGACCGCGGCCCAGGTGGCCCACTCCATGGCGGCCTGCGGCACCCCCGTCCACCCCGACCTGGTCACGGCGTGGGAGGCGGGCTCCCACCTTCCGTCCGACCGGCAGCTCTTCGCCCTGGCCAACGTCCTGTGGTGCGACGCCACGACCCTGATGGGGGTCGAGCCGCGGACGCTCGCCGAGCACCGCCTCGCCCGCCAGCTCACGGTGGAGCGGCTGGCGTACCGCATAGGCATGGACCCCGGCGAATACCGGGCGGCCGAGCAGGCGCAGCGCTGGCACGGGGACTCCCGCCAGACCAGGGCGCTGGTGGAGGCCCTGGGCCTGTCCCTGCGCAAGCTCATCGGGATCATGGGCCGGGTCGACGAACTGGCGGAGCTCCTGCGGGCGGCCGTCGACGGGCGCTGGAAGGCGTACGTCGAGCCCGTGGCGGAGATCGTCGTGGTGGACGCGACGAGCGTGGGCGACGCCCTCCAGAGGATGCACGCGGAGTTCGCGGAGTTCGCCGAGCGGTACATGGGACACCTCGTCGCCCTCAACGCCGACGCCCGGCTCAAGGAGGTCGCGGCCGAGCGCGCCGCGTACCTGCGCCGACTCGTCGACCACTTCTGGGAGTTGATCGGCGAGGCGGGCGAGGCGTCGCCGTTCCCCGCCGGCGGCCGCTGAGCCGCCGAGGCGCCGAGGCGCCGACGCGGACACCCGCGCGCGGGCCGGGAAGGGGATCGGCGCCCCTTCCCGGCCCGCGCTCACGGTTGCGTCCGGCTCCAACGACCCGTCGCCGTAGCCCGTTTCAGCGGGCGACGGCTCCCGCGTGCGGACCGGCCGCGCCGCCCTCGTCCATCTCCTCCCAGTCGATCTCCATCGTGGAGCGGCTGGTGAAGACGTTGAAGAGGAGGTTCAGCGTGATCGCCGTGAGGGCGCCCAGCGTGATCCCGCTGTTGAGCACGGCCCGCATGTCGTCGGGCATCCGGTCGAAGAACGGCCCGACCGTACTCGGCAGCAGCGCGGCGCCCAGACTGACCGCCAGGATCAGGGTGTTGCGCTCGTCGCGCAGATCGGCCTTGCCCAGGATCTGGATGCCGACGGCGGCCACGATGCCGAACATGGAGATCGCCGCCCCGCCCAGCACCGGGTGGGGGATCGAGGCGACCAGGCTGCCCGCCTTCGGCAGCAGCCCCAGTACGACCATGAACACGCCTGCCGCGACGACCACGTAACGGCTCATCACCTTGGACATGCGCACGAGCCCGATGTTCTCGGCGAACGCCACGTACGGGAACGAGTTGAGGACTCCGCCGAGGACCGTCGCCACGCCGTCGGCGCGCAGCGCGCGGGCCACGGTGTCGGCGTCGACCCGCTTGTCGGTGATCTCGCCGATCGCGTACACGTCCCCGGTGGTCTCCACCATGGTGATGAGGATGACGACGAGCATGGCGACGATCGGCAGCAGCTCGAAGCGCGGCATGCCGTAGTGGAAGGGGGTGGTGACCCCGAACCAGTCGGTCTCCTTGACCGCCCCGAAGTCGGCGTCGCCGAAGAGCCACGCGGCCGCCGTGCCCACGACGAGCCCGAGCAGGACGGCGAGGCTGCTGAGGAAGGGCTTGCCGATCCTGGCCATGGCCAGGATGAAGAGCAGGGTGCCGCCCGCGTACGCGAGGTTCTTCGGGTCCCCGTACGCGGGCGTGCCGATGAGGTGGGCGCCGCCCGCCGCGTCCTGGAGGGCCACGGGGATGAGGGTGATGCCGATGATGGTGAGGATGGTGCCGATGACCACCGGCGGGAAGTACTTCACGAGCTTGCTGAAGAGCGGTGCGAACACGAAGGTGGCTATGCCCGCCGTGATCACCGCCCCGTAGACGACGAGCAGGCCGGCGGTGCCGCCGCCCGCGCCCAGCCCGATGGCGATCATGGGGGAGACCGCGGTGAAGGTGACGCCCTGGACCAGCGGGAGCCGGGCGCCGATCTTCCAGACGCCGAGCGCCTGGATGATCGAGGCCACGCCGCAGGTCAGGAGGTCCGCGTTGATGAGGTGGACGAGCTCCTGGCGGGAGAGGCCCAGCGCGTTGCCGAGCAGGACGGGCACGATGACCGCCGCCGCGTAGAACGCGAGCACGTGCTGGAAGCCGTAGAGGGCGAGCCTGGGGAGCGGGAGCAACTCGTCGACGGGGTGGGTCTGCTGTCGGGAGGGCGTCCGCGAGGACTGCCGGGGGGACTGTCGGGAGATTCTTGCCATCTCTGCCTTGCCTTCGCGAGGTAGGTGAATGAGAGGACCGCCGCCCTCAAGCGCCTGGGTGACAGGGCGAGGGCAGGCCGGCTCGTACGGAACCGACGTCGGGCGGTGTTGCCGACAGTACGTCGCTCTGCACTGAACAATGCGTCCCGGAGTGGCAGGACATCCTTCGATCGGCACATCGGATCCGTGATTGACCATGGGATCCGAAGGGGACTCGACCGGAAGGCGCTCACCATAGCCAAAGGCTGTGTTTCCTCGCGAGTAACCCCCTCAGCCGTGGCGCTCCAGCCGCAGGTCGGCGAGGACGGGCCGGTGGTCCGAGGCGAGCGTGTCGGCGACCGCCGCCCCGTGCACCCGTACCCCCGCCGACACGGCCACGTAGTCGATCCGCTTCACCGGATTCCGGGCGGGATAGGTGGATCCGCCCGGTTCCGCGTCCGTCAGCTCGCGCCACAGCGGGGCCAGTTCGCGTGCCGGGGGCGGCGCGTTGAAGTCCCCGAGGAGGACGTACGGCCCCCCGCCGCCCCGCGCCATGATCCGCCGCATGTCGGCGACCTGCGCCACCCGCACCGCGGGATCCGCGCGATGGTCGAGGTGGGTGACGTACACGCGCAGCGGTACGCCCCGGACCCGCACGACCACCTCCCCGAAACCGGGCGCGGGCGCGGGCCCGCGGCCGGGGTCCTGGGTGGAGAGCCGGGTGATCCGGTGGTTCCGCGCCGCCGCCACGGGATGCCGGGACAGCACGGCCACCCCGAACGCGCGGCCGTCGATCCGGTAGATCGGCGCGAACGAGACGTGCATGCCCAGCCGCCCGCCGAGCTCGCCCGCCACGTCCAGCCACCGGCTCCGGGCGCCCCAGTGGACGTCCACCTCCTGGAGCCCGATGACGTCGGCGCGCAGCGCGCGCAGGACCGCCGCCTGCCGGCCCGGATCGAAGGCCCCGTCGGCGCCCGTGCCCGCGTGGATGTTGTACGAGACCACGCGCACCGGGACCGGGGGAGCGGCCGGCGGCAACGGCAGCCCGGCGGCCAGCAGCGCCAGGGCGCCGCGACGGGTCGGCATCATCAGGCGAACGTAGCGGCCCCGGCCGTGGCCACCACTGCTCCTGCCCCGCGGGCGGCGTGGCGGCCGCGCCCGATCGGCGGGCGCCTGCGCGTCGCCGTCCGGCGGCGGGCCCGCGCCGGCGACCGTCCGTGCCCATGAGCACTTCCCGCCGGGCGTTCCTGTCCGCGGCCCTGACCGGCGTGACCGCTACGGCGCTGACGGCGCGCGTCCTTTCGGAGGGGCTCGGCCCGTCCCGCACGCACCTACCGGCAAATCCGGCGAAACGCGCCTATTCCTGGACCGGTGAAGCTCTCCGTCGCCTTCGGCGCCCTCGGTGCCCTGCTCCTCTGCGCGGCCGTCGCGACCTCCGGGCCCGCCGTGGACCCGGTGGACCCCGTGCACTCTGCCGCGCCCGTCCGGCGGGCCGAGCCGCCGTCCCCGTACGAGCAGATCATCCCGGCTCCCGCCTCGACCGCACCCGGCGGCCCCGGCTACCCGCTCGGTCCGGGCACGGTCATCCGTACGACGGCCGGCTCCGCCGAGGTCCGCGCCATCGGCGAACAGCTGGCGGCCGCCTGGCGCCCCGGCGCCCGCCTGCCGCTGCCGGTCCGGGCGACCGACGCGGGAGCGGGCACCGACGGCATCCGGCTGCGGCTCGACCCGTACGCCGGAAGCTTCGGCGAGGAGGGCTACCGGCTCCAGTCCGACGAGGACGGCGTCCTCGTCACCGCCCACCGGCCGGCCGGCCTCTTCCGCGGCACCCAGACCCTCCGTCAGCTCCTGTCCCCGGGCGGCGCGCCGTGGACGGTGGCGGGCGGCACGGTCACCGACACGCCCCGCTTCGCCCACCGGGTCGCGACGGTCGAGGTCGTCTCCCGCTCCGTCACGGTCGCCCGCGTGAAGCGGCACGTGGACCGGCTGGCCCTGTACAAGATCAACGTGCTGCGCCTGCACCTCGCCGACGGACTCTGGACCGAGGACGAGTACGGAGACCTGGCCCGCCATGCCCGCGCGCGCCACATGGCGGTCCGCCGCGACCGGGCGCGGCCGGCGCCCCTGCGGGCGCGGACCCTCGCCACCGCGGGCGCGTGGGACTCCATGGCCTTCCCCCGGGTCCTGGACATCGCCGAACTCGGCTGGTCACCCGCCGCCGCCCTGGACCGGGACGCCCACCGGCGGCGGCTCGCGGCGCACGGCGCGCGGCTCAGGACTCCGTGTCCTCCAGCCCTTCCAGGCTGTCCATGAACGAGCTGACGGAGAACACCGCACGCCCGGGGCCCGCCGGACCGTAGCCGGGCGGGGACTTCAGGCCGAACTCCTCCAGCGTCGCCCGGTAGGTCTCCAACAGCCGGATGTGGTATTCGAGGGGCGCGCCCAGCGGGTTGGCCTTGCCCAGTGGAGTCGTCGGCTCCGGGCACCAGGTGGTGAAGCGCGGCACGACGCCGTTCGACATGAAGAACCGCAGGCCCTCGGCGGTGGAGGCGATCGCCTCGTCGACCTTCGTGAAGCCGAAGGGCTCGGCCATCTCGATGCCCGCCACGAAGTTGGGGATGACGTTGCGCGGACCGAACACCTCGGCGGAGTCCAGGATCCTGCGGTGCCACTCGTCGCGGCCGACGTAGCGTTCCTTGCCCGGGCAGTGCAGCTGGAACAGCCGGCGGTCCCACACCTCGAAGTTGGGGTGGTAGATCCGGATCCCGTAGTCGTGGAAGCGCTGCACGGCGTCGCGGGGCAGCGCCTGGGCGACGACCTTGCCGGTCCAGCGGCCGGGGAACCGCTCCTCGATGGCCTTCGCGTAGTGGCCGTAGAAGTCGGCCTCGTCGCGGCCGCCGACCTGTGAGGTGATCGAGCCGCCCGTGAGGGTGTAGGCCCGGGAGGTGCCCGCGGTGTCGTACCGGTCGATGATCTCCAGGGCCTCCAGCACCTCCTCGACCGGCTTCACCCCGGTGTAGGGCCGGCCGGCCGCCTTGTGCTGGCGCCAGTTGTGGTTGATGTCGCAGAACTGGCACTCCTCCTTGGCACCGAAGTACTGGCACACCCGGAAGACCGTCAGGTAGATGAGGTAGCCCCACTGGATGGTCGGCGCGACCTCCATCACCGACTTGCCGTTGGAGAGCTTGTGCCGGTAGTACTCCGGCATCGGCGGCAGTCCGACGTCCGCGATCCGGGCGCCGTCCAGGTACAGGCCGAGCGCGCCGTCCTCGCCGCCCCGCACGACGTACGGCGAGTCCGGGTTGACCCGTACGGACACCACCGTGCGGCGAAGTCCGTACGGGCCACCGGTGAGCACGATCTCCTCGGGGGGCCGGTTGAGCGCGGCCGCGCCGAGCTCGGGGAGGGTGCGGTGGTCGAAGGAGAAGATGAAGTACGACTTCGGCTTGACGTCGCCCGAAGCCCCGTCGGCGGTGCCGCTGAGCGCGGACTCGTCGAAGGCCATGCCCCCGCGGAGGAGGTCCTCCTTGATGACGGCTTCCCGCGGCACCTGCGGGAAGCGCTCCATCAGGCCCTCGACCAGCGCGGTACGGCTCAGGTTGTCCACGTGTTGCTCCATTCCCGACTCCGCGATCACATCGGCTACATGGCGATGATCTCACCCTCGCCGGAGCCGCCGGAGCCGCCGGAGCCGCCGGGGGCCGGGCATCCGGCCGCCCGTCAGGCCGCCGCCGCGGCGGGCTCCGCCTCGCGGGCGGCCCTGCGGCGCAGCGCGTCCTCGTCGGTGTCCGCGTCGTAGGAGATCAGCTTCGGCAGCAGCGCGGCCAGTACGGCCACCGAGGCCACACAGGCCAGACCGCCGCTCCAGAAGGCCGGCCGGGTCCCCGTCCAGCCGGCCATCGTGCCCGCACGGACCTGCCCGAGCTGCGGGCCGACGCTGTACGAGAGCACCTCGATGCCGGCGAGACGGCCCCGCAGCTCCTCCGGGATCGTCTGGTTCCAGATCGTGGCGCGGCCCAGCCCGCTGAGCATGTCCCCGGCGCCCGCGAACGCGAGGCACAGCAGCACCGGCCAGATGCTGGAGAACCAGCCCGCGGCCGCGACCGCCAGCCCCCACACCGCCGCACCGCAGACCACCAGCAGCCCGTGCCGGCGTACCCGCGAGGTCCAGCCGCTGGTCATCCCCAGCAGCAGCGAGCCGACCGCGCCCGCCGCGTACATCAGGCCCAGCGCCCACACGGCGTCGAGTTCGTCCGCGAGGAAGGGGAGGATCGCGTTGGGGAAGGCGAAGAACATGGCCGCCAGGTCGATGGCGTAGGTGCCGAGCAGCACCGGACGGCTCCACGCGTAGCGCGCGCCCTCCGCTATCCCGCGCAGCGACGGGCGCTGCGCGTCGCCCGCGGGCGGAGCCGCAGCGAGCCGCAGGCACAGCAGTACGGAGACGAGGAATCCGGCGACGGTCACGGAGTAGGCGGCCGCGTAGCCGGCGTACGCGACGACCAGGCCGGCCAGCGCAGGGCCGGCGATCGCGCCGAACTGGTAGCGCAGCCCGTTGAGCGCGGCGGCGGCGGTCAGCTGGTCGTGCGGCACGATCCGCGCCATCAGCGAGTCCAGGGCCGGGCGCTGGAGCCCGGTCAGCGCCGAGACGCCGGCGGCCACCACGTACAGCGGCCACAGCAGCGGGCTCGGCAGCAGCGCGTTGACGAGGAGCACCAGGGCGAGCACCCCGAGCCCGGCCTCGGTCAGCAGGATCAGCCGGCGCCGGTCCACGGCGTCGGCGAGGGCGCCCCCGTACAGCCCGCAGACCACGAGCGGCACCAGCTCCACCGCCCCCATCGCCCCGACCGCCAGCGGAGAGTCCGTCAGGTGCTTGATCTGGAGCGGCAGCGCGATCATCGCCATGAACGAGCCGAAGAAGGTGACCGTTCCCTGGTAGAAGAGCAGCCGGAAGTCGCGGCTGGACCGCCAGGGGGCGAGGTCGGGCAGGACGGCGGACAGACGGGAGGTGCTCACGACGGGCCATCGTCCGTGGTCCACCCCGCCGTCGGCAACGGAATTTCGTGCCCGGACCTTGCCCGGACCTTGCCCGGACCTTGCCCGGACCTTGCCCGGCCCCGCCCGGACCTTGCCCGGCCCCGCCCGGACCTTGCCCGGCCCCGCCCGGACCTTGCCCGGCCCCGCCCGGACCTTGCCCGGACCGGCGCGGACGGGCGAATACGCGCTCCGGCGCGTGCCATCGCAGGTCCGCGGTGGCACCCATGCGTCATGCCGCCGGTGTCAGCGTTCCTTCGTACGGCCGCCTCCTACGCCTGGCGTCTGCTGGTCGTCGGCGCCGCCGTGTACGCGGTCTTCGCCGTGCTCGGCCGCTTCCACGAGATCGCCGTGGCGCTCTTCCTCGGCCTCGTCGCCACCGCCCTGCTCTCGCCCCCCACCCGGCGCCTCGCGCGCGTCGTCCCCCAGTCCCTCGCGGTCGCCGTCTGCCTGATCGGCAGCGCGCTGCTGGTGCTGGGCGTCCTGGTGCTGGTCGGCGAGGCGGTGGCGGGGGAGAGCACGACGCTCGTCCGGGAGTTCCGCGCCGGACTGGACAGCATCGAGGAGTGGCTGGAGAAGCCGCCCTTCCGGCTGAACCCGGAGGCGCTGTCCGACGTCCAGTCCCGCATCGGCGCCTTCCTGTCGAGCCACCGCTCGACGGTGGTCAGTACGGCGCTCAGCGGGGCCGGGCACCTGGTGCAGGTGCTCACCGTCCTCGCGCTCGCCGTCTTCGCCTCCGTCTTCTTCCTGCACGGCGGGGACCGGCAGTGGTCGTGGTTCTGCGCCCAGCTGCCCGAGGGGGCGCGCGAGCGCGTGGCGATCGGCGGGCGCGCGGCGTGGCGTACGTTCACCGGCTACACCCACGGCATCGTGATCGTCGCGGCGACGAACGCCGTGCTCGTGGGCCTGGCGCTGTACTTCCTCGGGGTCCCGCTGGCCGTGCCGCTCGCGCTGCTGGAGTTCTTCGCGGCCTTCGTCCCCCTCGTCGGATCGCCGGTGGCGCTCGGGGTCGCCGCGGTGGTGGCCCTGGCCGCGAAGGGGCCGCTGGTCGCGGGTCTGGTCGTCGCGCTGATCGTGGTCATCGGCCAGATCGAGGGCCACCTGCTCCATCCCCTGGTGATGAGCCGGGCCGTCCGCCTGCACCCGCTGGTGGTCGCGATCTCCGTGGTGGCGGGCGCCATCGCCGCCGGAGTGGTCGGCGCGGTGGTCGCCGTGCCGCTCGTCTCGGTGACCTGGTCGGTGCGCACGGCCCTGCGCGGGGCACAATCGGCGGATGAGCGATGAACACCCCTCCGTGGACCCCTCTGCGGATCCCTACCTCTGGCTGGAAGACGTCACCGGCGAGGCCGCCCTCGGCTGGGTCCGCGAGCGCAACGCCGAGACCGTGGCCGCGCTGGCCGAGACCCCCGCGTTCAAGCTGCTCGAAAGCGGCATCCGCGAGGTGCTGGACGACGACGGCCGGATCCCGTACGTCGTCCGCCGGGGCCGCCACCTCTACAACTTCTGGCAGGACGCCGACCACGTACGCGGGCTGTGGCGGCGCACCACGCTGGAGGAGTACCGCAAGGACCGGCCCGCCTGGGAGCCGGTCCTGGACCTGGACGCGCTGGCCGGGGCCGAAGGCGAGAAGTGGGCCTGGGCGGGCAGCCAGGTCCTGGGGCCCGAGCACCGCCGCGCCCTGGTGATGCTGTCGCGGGACGGGGCGGACGCCTGCGTGGTCCGGGAGTTCGACCTGGAGACCCTGGAGTTCGTCGAGGGCGGGTTCGAGGTCGAGGAGGCCAGGACCACCATCGGGTGGATCGACCACGACCACGTGTGGATCGGGACGGACTTCGGTCCCGGCTCGATGTCCGGGTCCGGCTACCCGCTCCAGGTACGCCGCTGGAAGCGCGGCACGCCACTGAAGGCCGCGGAACTCGTCTACGAGGGCCGGCCCTCCGACATCTCGGCCTCCGGCTGGCACGACGACACCCCGGGCTTCGAACGGGACTTCGTCCACCGCCAGATCGACTTCTGGAACCAGGAGCTGTTCCTCCGCCCGGAGGACGGATCGGCCGCGGAGCCCGAGAAGATCGAGGTACCGGACGACGCCGGCACCTCCGTCCACCGCGAGTGGCTGCTCGTCGCCCCGAAGTCCCCGTGGCTCGGCCACGACGCCGGCAGTCTGCTCGCCTTCGACTTCGAGGCCTTCCGGGCGGGGGCGCGGGAGGCGGCGGTGCTGTTCACGCCGGACGAGCACACCGCGCTCGCCGGCTGGAGCTGGACCCGCCACCACCTGATCCTCACCACCAGCGCCGACGTCTCATCCCGGATGGAGATCCTGACCCCGGGACCGGGAGTCGACGGCTGGCGCCGCGCCCCGCTGGCCGACGTACCGCCGCTGTCCACGGCCTCCGTCACCTGCACCGACCCGGACGTGAGCGACGAGTACTTCCTGAACGTCTCCGGCTACCTCCAGCCGTCCACCCTCCACCGCGGTACGGCGGGCGAGGGCGAGGGCGCGGGCGAGAGCGTCAAGCAGGGCCCGGCGCTGTTCGACACCACCGGTCTGGTCGTACGCCAGCACTTCGCGGTCTCCGCGGACGGCACGCGGGTCCCCTACTTCGTCGTCGGGCCGGAGGACCGGCCCGGCCCCGGGCCCACCCTGATGTACGGGTACGGCGGCTTCGAGATCTCGATGGTCCCGCAGTACAGCGCGGTCACCGGCCGGGCCTGGCTCGCGCGCGGCGGCACGTACGTCGTCGCGGGCATCCGCGGCGGGCACGAGTACGGGCCGGGCTGGCACAAGGCGGCCCTCGGGGCGAACCGGGTCCGGGCGTTCGAGGACTTCGCCGCCGTCGCCCGGGACCTCACCGCCCGCGGCATCAGCACCCCCGCCCAGCTGGGCATCGAGGGCGGCAGCAACGGCGGCCTCCTCATGGGCGCGATGCTGACCCGCTACCCGGAGCTCTTCGGCGCCGTCGTCTCGCACGTGCCGCTGCTGGACATGCTCCGCTTCCACCGGCTGCTCGCGGGCGCCAGCTGGACCGCCGAGTACGGAGACCCGGACAACCCCGCAGACCGCCCCCACCTGGAGGAGATCTCCCCCTACCACCGGGTGCGGACCGACGGGACCCCGTACCCGCCGCTGCTCCTGCTCACCTCGACCCGCGACGACCGGGTCCACCCCGGCCACGCCCGCAAGATGGCCGCCCGGCTGCGCGAGCACGGCCATCCCGTCCTGTTCCACGAGCACATCGGCGGCGGCCACTCCGGAGCCACCGACCACGGCCAGACCGCCTTCAACGAGGCCCTGGTCCACACCTTCCTGTGGGAGCGCCTGACCCCGCGCCGGTGACCCGCGGGTCCCCGCCGCGTCCACGGCGGGGACCGGGCCGGACGGCCTACGGCCGGCGGAGCGTCTCGACCCGCGTCTCGATCGCGGTGATCAGGGCCTCGACCCGGGCCAGGAAGATCTCTTCCTCCGTCACCTCGGCCAACTCGGCACTCAGGCGGGTGATGTGGGGGAATCCCTCCGGGTCGACCATGCGGTACTCGCGGTTCCAGGAGGTCTCGTCCGCCTCCCGGATGTCCGGAGGGAACAGCAGGTAGGCGGCGCGCTGGCCGACGAAGGCGAGGAGCGAGTCGCCGACCATGCGGTAGTGGACGGCGGCCTCCGCTCCGTCGAGCCCCGCCTCCGTCACCGCGCCCAGGATGAGCTCGACGACCCGGAACTCGTTCGGCCTCCTGGTGGTCCGGCTGGCCATGGTCGAGCCGACCACCGGGTACTTCAGCGCGACGTCGAGGGAGCCCGCGGCGAGTGCGCGCAGCCGGTCCTGCCAGCCGAGCCCCTCGGGGATGCTGTCGAGGACCTCCCCGAGCGTGCGGTCGGCGACCGACAGCAGCAGCTCGTCCTTGTCCCGGAAGTGCCGGTAGATCGCTGTGGGGTCGGCGCCCAGTTCCTCGCCGAGCCTGCGGACGGTGAAGGCGTCCTCGCTGCCGCGAGCCGCGATGCGCAGGCTCGCTTCGATGATCGCGTCGGGTGTGAGCTGACTGCCCGCGCGCTTGGACCGGGCGGGAGTGGCGGATGGCTTCGGCATGGTGCGGCCAGTGTATCGATGCGGAACACACCCAGCGCAACACCGTTGACAACAACGTTGCGCTCCCGTTCACTCCTCCTCAACAACACGCCGAGCGGGTCCGCCCGCCGAGCCGGAGGACGCGTCGATGCGGAAGAACACCAGCCAGCGGGCCGACACCGTTTTCGTGGGAGGGAAGGTCTTCACCGGAACCGGACCGGCTCCCGTCGACGCCGCCGTCGCCATCGGCGGCGGCCGGATCCTCGCCGTCGCCGACGAGGACGCGGTGCGCGCCCTCGCCGACGCGGACACCGAGGTGGTCGACCTCGCGGGCGGCCTGCTCCTCGCCGGATTCCAGGACGCCCACGTCCACCCGGTGGTGGCCGGGGTCCAGATGCTCGGCTGCGACCTCAGCGGGCAGCACTCCCTCGACGGCTACCTGGCCGTCGTGGCCGAGTACGCCCGACAGCACCCCGGGGCGGCCTGGATCCGCGGGGGCGGCTGGTCGATGGACGTCTTCCCCGGCGGCACGCCCACCCGGGCCATGCTCGACCGGGTGGTGCCGGACCGGCCCGTCATGCTCACCAACCGCGACGGCCACGGAGCCTGGGCCAACACCCTGGCCTTCCGGCTCGCCGGCGTCGACCGGGACACCCCCGACCCGGCCGACGGCCGCATCGAGCGGGAACCGGACGGAACCCCGGCCGGCACCCTCCAGGAGGGCGCCGTGGAGCTGGTCGCCCGTCACGTGCCCCTCGCGACACCCGAAGAGGCGTACGCCGGCCTGCTCGCCGCACAGGAGCACCTGCTCTCCCTCGGAGTCACCGCCTGGCAGGACGCCATGATCGGCGCCTTCCCCGGCAACCCCGACAACTTCGGTGTCTACGTGCGCGCCGCCCGCGAGGAATCCCTGCGCGTGCGCGTCGTCGGGGCCCTGTGGTGGGACCGCGAACGCGGCCTGGAGCAGATACCCGAGCTGGAGGAGCGCCGCCGGACCGGCCGGGTGGGCCGCTTCAACGCCACCAGCGTGAAGATCATGCAGGACGGCATCGCCGAGAACTTCACGGCCGGACTCCTGGAGCCCTACCTGGACGGCTGCGGCTGCGCCACCGCGAACTCCGGGCTCAGCTTCGTCGATCCGGAACTGCTCACCGAGGCGGTGTCCCGGCTCGACCGCTCCGGCTTCCAGATCCACTTCCACGCGCTCGGGGACCGCGCCGTCCGGGAGGCGCTGGACGCACTCGACGCGGCCCGCGCGGCCAACGGCGCCAAC
Organism: Streptomyces sp. NPDC059989; assembly: GCF_042736975.1. Lineage (NCBI taxonomy): Bacteria > Bacillati > Actinomycetota > Actinomycetes > Kitasatosporales > Streptomycetaceae > Streptomyces > Streptomyces sp. NPDC059989. The sequence continues at coordinate 122,697 of NZ_JBHWUO010000002.1, read as the reverse complement.
GACAACCGCCACCACCTCGCCCACCTGCAGATCGTCCACCCCGACGACATCGGGCGCTTCGCGAGCCTGGGGGCGGCCGCCAACATCCAGGCCCTGTGGGCCGCCCACGAGCCGCAGATGGACGAGCTGACGATCCCCTTCCTGGGACCCGAACGAGCCGCCCTGCAGTACCCGTTCGGGGACCTGCGGCGGGCCGGAGCCCGACTGGTCGCAGGCAGCGACTGGTCGGTGAGCAGCCCCAACCCGCTCTGGGGCATCCACGTCGCCGTCAACCGCGTCGTGCCCGACGGGGTACCCGGTGAGGAGCCCGGAAAGCCCTTCTTCCCCGAGCAGGCGCTGACCCTGGCCGAGGCGCTCACCGCCTACACGGCGGGCAGCGCCTGGGCCAACCACCTCGACGACGTCACCGGCACCGTCGAGCCCGGCAAGTACGCGGACCTCGTCGTCCTCGACCGCGATCCCTTCGCGCACCCCTCCGAGGAGATCGGCCGGACCCGCGTGACCCGCACCTACATCGAGGGCGTGCCCGTCTTCACCGCCACGCACTGAACCGCGGGGTCACCGGCCGGGCCGCCACCGGCCGAGCACCCCGTGTCCGCACCGCACCCGCATCCCCCTGCATCCCCGCATCCCGCCCCCCCCGCATCCCCACCCAGCTCACCTCAGGGAGCCAGACGATGTCATCACCCCGACCGGGATCCCCCCGCCGGCGCAGAAGGACCAGGCACGCAGTGGCGGCCGGGCTCGCCGCGGCCGCGGTGCTCATCACGAGCGCGTGCAGCGGCACGGCACACCCGGCCAAGGACCAGGCAGTCGCCTACAAGCTCACGGACAGGACACCCGCCGCCACCGGAAACCTGGACTCCTTCACCTGGTCGACCTTCGCCGAGCCGACCACCATCGACTACGCCTACTCCTTCGACTACCCGCCCAACCAGATCCTCGCCAACGTCTGCGAGAGCCTGCTGCGCTGGAACCCCGACCTGACGACCTCGCCCAACCTCGCGGCCTCGTACGCCAACCCCACCCCCACCACCTGGGTCTACCGGATCCGCCCGGGCGTCCGCTTCCACGACGGGACGGAGCTCACCGCCGACGACGTCGTCGCCTCCCTGCGCCGCAACCTCGACCCGCAGACGGCCAGCGTCTGGGCCTACCCCTTCCGCAACGTCACGTCCGTCGACAAGACCGGACCGATGGAAGTCACCGTCACCCTCGCGCAGCCCGACTCCACCTTCAACAAGTACCTCGCCGCCGGCCCCGGCACCGTGGAGTCCGCCGCCACCCTCGCCAAGTCCGGCAAGGACTACGGCAATCCGCAGACCGGCGTGAACTGCACCGGCCCCTTCTCCTTCGACTCGTGGACCTCCGGCCAGTCGCTCACGCTCAAGCGGTTCGACGACTACTGGAACCCCGAGCTGAAGGCCAAGTCCGGCCAGGTCAAGTTCGTCTTCCTCGCCGACGCCACCACCCGCGTCAACGCCTTCCAGAGCGGCGAGGTCGACGGCGGCTGGATGGTCCCGCCGAACGCGTACGCCCAACTGGGCGCGACCCAGGCCGGAACGCTCTACTTCGGTCGCAACACCACCGTCGCCGACGAGGTCGTCAGCAACCTCAAGGGCCCGCTCGGCGACGCCCGCGTCCGCCAGGCCCTGCTCATGGCCATCGACCGCAAGGGCATCCTCAAGGCCGGCGCCGGCGGGGTCGGCGAGGTCTCCGACTCGCTCGTCACCGACAACCTCTGGGCCGACGCGCCCGCCGCGACCCGCGACGCGCTCCTGAAGGACCTGCCGAAGTACCCGTACGACCCGGCCAAGGCCAAGGCGCTCGCCGCCGAGGCGGGCGTGAACGGCCAGAAGATCGTGATCGCGACCAGCCCGCTCGACTCCCAGACGACCATCATCACCCAGGCCGTCGCCCAGGCCGCCACGGCCATCGGCCTCAAGCCGCAGATCGACTCCGTCTCCGCCGAGAAGTACACGACCCTCTTCACCGACCCGGCCGCACGCGAGGGCATCGACCTCTTCCTCACCTTCTGGTACACGTCCATCACCGACCCGATGGACATGTACGGCACCCTCCGGACCGGCGCCTTCGGCAACTACGGCAACTGGTCCGACCCCGCCTTCGACGCGGCCGTCGACCGGGCCGTCGCGGCCTACGACCCCGCCGAGCACGCCGCCGCCAACGCCGAGGCCCAGAAGATCGCCATGAAGGAACTGCCCTGGCTGCCGCTGTACACCCAGCCGGTCAGCGTCTTCCTCGGCAAGCGGATCACCGGCGTCCAGCCGTCCATCGCCTACCTGTACCACCCGTGGGCGGCCGAGATCGGAGCCAAGGGATGACGCCCGCGGTGGCCCGGGCCGGACGGGTGCTGCGCCGCCTGGCCGGCATGGCGGCGACCCTGCTCGTCACCTCCTTCCTGGTCTTCTCCTCGCTGTTCCTGGCGCCGGGGGACCCCGTCAGCTTCCTCGTGAAGGGGCGCAGCCCCGGCCCGCAGGAACTCGCCGAGATGCGCCGCCAGTACGGCTTCGACGAGCCGTTCCTCCTCCGGTACTGGAACTGGCTCGAAGGGGTGCTGCAGGGCGACTTCGGCCGCTCCTACCTCTTCCACCAGGACGTCTCCTCGGTCATCTGGTCGCGCCTGCCCTCCTCCCTGCTGCTGATCGGCGTGTCCGCGCTGATGATCGCGGTGTTCGGCATCGGGTCCGGGATGCTCGGCGCGCTGCGCCGAGGCACCCGCATCGACCGCTCGCTGATGCTCCTGGTGACGGTGGGCGCCGCCGCGCCCGCCTTCGTCGCCGCGCTCCTGCTCCGGTCGGTACTGGGCGTGCGCCTGGGCTGGTTCCCGACCATCGGGAACGGCACCGGCCTGCTGGACCGGCTGCACCACGTCGTCCTGCCGGCCGCGGCCCTCTCCGTCACCTTCGTGGCGCTGGTCACCCGCGTGACCCGCTCCGCGATGCTCGACGAACTGCGCCGCGAGCACGTCGAGGTCGCCCTCAGCCGGGGGACACCCCGGCGCACCGTCATCCGCCGCCACGTCCTGCGCAACGCGCTCGGACCGATCGTGACGGTCTCCGCGATGCTCGTCTCGGGGATGCTGGTGAGCACGGCGATCGTGGAGACCGCCTTCGGGATGTCCGGGGTGGGATCCCTGCTGGTCACGTCGGTGGACCAGCTCGACTTCCAGGTGGTCCAGGCGATCGTCCTGCTGGTCGTGGCCGCGTTCGTGGTGGTCAACGCCCTGGTCGACCTCGTCCATCCGCTGATCGATCCGCGCATGGCGGCGGCCGGGAGCGCACGATGACCACGCCCACGACCACGCCAGCGAACACGCAGGCGGCCCTCGTCCGCCGCCGCCCCCTCACCCGGCTCCGGCGCCTCGGCGGCGGCCCGCTCCAGCGGGCCTGCCTGCTGCTCCTCGTCCTGTTCGTCCTCGTCGCGCTCCTGGCACCCTGGCTCGCGCCGCAGGACCCCACCTTCGGACACCTCGGCGACTCCCTCCTGGGCCCCGGCGCCGAGCACTGGCTTGGCACCGACCAGGGCGGCCACGACACCTTCTCCGCCCTGATCGCCGGCACGCGCACCAGCCTCGCCGGCCCCCTCGCCGTCGTGCTGTCCTCCACCCTGATCGGCATCGCCGTCGGCCTGTTCACCGCCTGGCGCGGCGGCTGGGTCGACACCCTGACCGGCCGGGTCCTCGACATCCTGTTCGCCTTCCCCGCCCTGCTCCTCGCGATCCTCGCGGTGGCCCTCTTCGGCAAGGGCATGACGGCCCCCGTCCTCGCCATGGCGATCGCCTACATGCCGTACACCGCACGCCTGGTGCGCGCCCTGGCCGTACAGGAGAAGGCCAGGCCCTACGTCGCCGCCTACCGGGTACAGGGCCACTCCGCCCTGTTCGTCACCGTCCGCCGGGTGCTGCCCAACATCGCCCCGACCCTGCTCGCCCAGTCGACGGTGAACTTCGGCTACGCCCTGCTCGACCTCGCCGCCCTCTCCTTCCTGGGGCTCGGCGTCCAGCCGCCGACCCCCGACTGGGGCGCCATGATCAACCAGGGGCAGGCCGCCGTGCTCCAGGGACAGCCGCTGTCCGCCATCGTGCCGGCCGTCGCCGTCGTCCTGGTCGTCGTCGCCTTCAACGTCGTCGGGGAAGACCTCGGCGACCGGCTCGCGGGAAGGGACTCCCGATGACACTGCTCGCCTACGAGGACCTCTCCGTCACCCTGCCCGGCACGGCCCGCCCGATCCTGGACGGCATCAGCCTGAGCATCTCGGCCGGGGAGACCGTCGCCCTGGTCGGGGAATCCGGGTCCGGCAAGTCCGTCACCGCCCGCGCCGCCCTGGGCCTGTTCCCCGCGGGCGCCGAGGTCTCCGGCCGGGTCCGCGTCGACGGGACCGATCTGGTCGGCGCCGACACCGCGAGCCTGCGCGAGGTCCGCACGAACAAGGCGGCGATGATCTACCAGGATCCCCGGGCCGCCATCAACCCCGTACACCGCGTGGGGGACTTCCTCACCGAACCGCTGCGCCGGGTCCACGGCTGGTCCAAGGACCAGGCGAACGCCAGGGCCGTCGAACTGCTCGGCGCGGCCGGACTGCCCGACCCCGCCCGCCACATGAAGCAGTACCCGCACGAGCTCTCCGGCGGAATGCTCCAGCGCGTCGTGATCGCCGCGGCCCTCACCGCCGAACCCCGCCTGCTGCTGTGCGACGAGCCGACCACCGCCCTCGACGTCAGCACCCAGGCGGAGATCCTGGCCGTCCTGGGCCGGCTGCGGCGCGAACGCGGCCTCGGACTGCTCCTGATCACCCACGACATCGAGCTGGCGGCCGCCGTCGGCGACCGGATCTACGTGATGTACGCGGGCCGGATCGTGGAGACGGCGCCCGTCGCGGAGCTCTTCTCCCACCCCCGGCACCCCTACACGGCGGGACTGCTCGGCTCCTCCCCGCCCCTGGAGGGCCCGCTCGGGCGGCTGACCCCGATCCCCGGCGCCCCGATGGGACTGCTGGAATCCGCGCCGGGCTGCGCCTTCGCACCCCGCTGCCGGTTCGCCGAGCCCGGCCGCTGCGACCAGTCCCCGCCGCCGCTGCTCCGGCACGGCCCGGCCGAGGTCGCCTGCCACCGGGCCGCGGAACTCGACGGCAGCGGCCCGCCCGCTCCCGTCCAGCCCGCTCCCGTCCAGCCCGCTCCCGCCCAGCCCGCTCCCGCTCGGCCCGTTTCCGCCGAGCCCGTTTCCATCCAGCCCAGCAAGGAGGGCAATTGACCACGGAGCTGCTGCGCGTGACAGGCCTGCGCAAGACCTACCGTACGGGCGGGACGCAGGTCGTCGCGGTCGACGACCTGTCCTTCACCCTGCCGGCGGGCGGCGCCCTCGGCATCGTCGGGGAGTCCGGTTCCGGGAAGACCACCACGGCCCGGATGCTGATCGGCCTCGAACGCCCCGACGCCGGGGAGATCCTCGTACGGGGCCAGGCGCCGGCCGCCGGGGCCGTACGCGGCCGGGCCGCCCGGCTGGCCCGGGCCAAGGCCGTCCAGATCGTCTTCCAGGACCCCTACCTCTCCCTGGACGCCCGCATCCCCATAGGCGCCACCGTCGACGGCGTGCTGCGCCTGCACGGCTGCCACGACCGCGAGGTGCGGGCCGACCGGGTCAGGGAACTGCTGGCCCAGGTCGGCCTCGGCGACCGCGAGGCGGCCGCCCTGCCCCGCCACCTCTCCGGCGGGCAGCGCCAACGCGCCGCGATCGCCAGGGCGCTGGCCGTCCGGCCCGATGTCCTCGTGCTCGACGAGGCGGTGTCCGCCCTGGACGTGTCCGTACAGGCACAGGTGCTCAACCTGCTGTCCGACATCCGGCGCGAGACCGGCATCGGGCTGGTCTTCGTCAGCCACGATCTCGCCGTCGTACGCTACGTGTGCGACGAGGCGCTCGTCATGTACCGCGGGCGGACCATGGAACACCGCCCCGTCGCCGAACTCCTCGCGGATCCCCGGCATCCGTACACCCGGCTGCTGCTCGCGTCCGTGCCCCGCCCGGGGTGGGACCCCGACTCGATCGGCGTCCGGCGGCGCGCGCTCGATCCGCTCACGATGAACGGCGGTTCCGCGATCCGCCCGGGTGGCTCATAATCATCCCTTTGCGCGGCGCGAACTGACCAGCGCGCCGTGTACAGCACCACACGGGGGATCCATGAAGAGCACATCTCTGTCCACATCACCATCGAACCAGCCGCCGCCCCGGCACCTGGCCACTCTCATGTCCGCCGTCCGCAGGAGCCGGATCGTCACGCTCACCGGGCAGGGCCCCGACGACAGGAGCCGGCTCGCGAACGCCGTCGCGTGCCGGCTGCGGTCCAACTTCGTCGCCGGCACCGCCCTGGTGACGCTGGAGCGGAAGACCGGCGAAGCGGACCTGACGGCCGCCCTCGGCTCCCTCTCCGCGGGGAGAACGGGCCCGCCCGCCCCGGAGCGGCCGGAGCTGCCCTGGATCACCGGCCAGGACCTGCTGCTCGTCATCGACGGCGGCCAGCACCTCACCGACCGGGCGGTGCGCGGGCTGCGCCACCTCCTCGCCCTCGAACCGGGCCTCCAACTGCTCACCAGCAGCAGCCGGGCCCTCGGCCTGGAGGGCGAGCAGCTGTTCCCGCTCACGCGGGGCGGCTGAGCCGGAGGGCCTCGCGGTCACAGCCGCAGCGAGGCCGCCACGGGCAGGTGGTCGCTTGCGGTGCCCGGCAGGGTCCACGCAGAGACCGGGGTGAGACCGCGGACCAGGATCTGGTCGATGCGGGCGAAGGGGAAACGGGCGGGCCAGCTGAAGCCGAAGCCCGCGCCCGCCGCCTCGTGAGCGGAGCGGAAGCGGTCCACCACCGGTGCGAGGGCCCGGTCGTCGGTGGTGCCGTTGAAGTCGCCTACCAGGAGGGTGCGGCCGGCCGGGGCGGTGGCGAGCTCGGCGGCCAGCCGGTCCACGGCCTCGTTCCGGTTCGCCGTGGTGAATCCCGACGGCCCGACCCGTACGGAGGGGAGGTGCGCGACGTAGACGGTGAGGGGGCCCTCGGGGGTCTCGGCGGTGGCGCGCAGCACGAGCCTCCACGAGGTGACCGGCACCCCGGCCGTCTCGCGGAGCGGGAAGGTGCTCCACAGGCCGACCGTGCCCTCGACCACGTGGTACGGGTGGGTCTCGGCCAGCGTCCGCTCGTACTGGCCCACGGCGGGGTGGACCAGTTCCTGCAGGGCGATCAGCTGGGCTCCCGAGGCGGCGAGGGCGCGGGCGGTGCCGGCCGGGTCGGGATTCGCGTCGTCCACGTTGTGGGTGACGACGGTGAGGTCGGCCGTGCCGTCGGCGCCGCGGTCGGCGAAGTCGGGTCCGTACAGGGCGGCCCAGGTGAGCGCGGGGAGCAGGACGGCGATCAGCGCGACGCGCGAGCGGCGGACGAGTCCGGCGGCGGCCGCGACGAGGACCGCGGCGCCGGTCCAGGGGAGAAAGGTCTCGACGAGGCTGCCCAGGTTGGCGATGGTGTTCGGGATCCAGCCGTGCAGCAGCATCACGAGGGTGGTGAGCAGCGAGAGCGCGGCGATGACCAGCCGGCCCCGCCTCCGGCCGCCGGGGGCGGGGCGGAGCGCGGCCACGATCATCCGGCCCCGCCTCCGGCCGCCGGGGGCGGGCGCGCGCCGGGGCACCTCCTCGGGCGCCGAACGTGGCGAGGGGTCGGGCAGTGAAGCGGCGTTGCGTTCGGCGCCCTGCGGGGGCGCCCCGGCACACACCCGCCCCCGGCGGCCGGAGGCGCGGCGCGGGGCCCGGCGGCCACGAGGGGCGGCGCCGGCTGGAGGGGGCTTCGTCACGCCGGTTGCTCCGTCACGATCACGTACAGGGTCATGACCTCCATGACGCGCGCGAGGCCGATCGGGTTCTCGTCGGGCCCCCGCCTCGACCGGGTGAAATCGGCCCCCTGTCGGGGTTCGGGCCCCTGCCGGGACGGGCAGCGCCCCTAGGATGACGCGGGCCGTCGCCGACCGGCGCGCCATCACGGTCCCCTGGAATGGGAGTTGAGACATGAGGCAGCAGCACTTACGGGTCCTGGTCGCGGTCGGGGTCCTGGCGCTGGGATCGGCCGGCACGGGGAGCGCCCACGCGAGCCCGGCCTCGTCCCCGGGCTGCCCGGCGGCCGCGGAGATCTTCGCCACCGACAACACGGCGATCATCACGGACCCGGCGGACCCCCGGCTGCGGACCCGCCTGAAGCGCTTCGAGCACGACGTGCGCGAGATCATCCGCACCCACGGCGCGAAGCCCGGCTCCTCGACCCTGCTGGACGGGGTCTTCTGGTCCGAGGAGCTGAAGCAGACCACCTACGAGCGCTCGCGCGAGTTCGACGTCAACCGGGTGGGCCCCGAGGGCCTGCACCACATCGCCGACGTCATCCGCAAGCAGTACCAGCAGGAGTCGGTGCTCACCTTCCGCTGCCTGCCGCGGAGTTCACCCGACACCGACGCCGTGGAGATCCAGGCCCCGGGCGTCAGCCCGACCCGCCTCCACGACGCCCTCCTCGCCGACCCCGAGGCCCGCGAACGCCTTGGCGGCGGCTCGGTCACCCTCGACGGCCGGCTCGTCCTCATCGCCCCGCTCGCCGACCTCCCCCTCGCCCGGAAGCTCGCGGCGGACCTCGGCGTCGACTGGAACACCGCGGAAGTGCGCTACGGGGACGAGGAGTTCGTGGGTTAGCGGCGCGCGCGCCGACGCCGTAGGAGGATCCCGACGGCCGCTCCGGCCAGGGCCGTCGCCGCCACGCCCGCCGTCGTCCACCAGACGGCGGGCCCCGGTCCGGGCTCCGCGGGCTCGGCGGGGGTTCCGGAGGCCGGCGCCTGCGTCGGTGCCTGGGCCGTCGCCTGGGTCGGTACCGGCGAGGGTGTGGCGGGACGGGGATCCGGGGTGCCCGTGGCCGGTGCCGGGTCCACCACCGGTACGCCGACTTCGAGTTCCCCGTGCCCGAGGGCGGGGAAGCCCACGTCCACGGTGACCTTCCAGGCGCCGGGCGGCAGGGTCTCGGCCGTGGTCCAGCCGGCCGGCGCCGCGGCGGGATCACGCACCAGCCGCCAGGGACCCAAGGTGCGGGCGCCGTCGCCGCTGACCGCGTTCACGGTGGCGGCGACCGCCTCCTCGACGGCGTCCCCGTCGTTCTCCCAGGTGATGGCGGCGGTGACGTGGCCCTCCCGCTGCCCGGTCACCACCACCTTCACGGTGTCGCCGTGGGCGTGCGCCACGGCGGGGGACAGCAGGATCAGGCCGAGTGCGGTCAGGACGGCCTGGAAAGCGATTCGTATGCGCATCGTGGCGGTGCTCCGGGTGGGGTGAGGGGACGGCGGGCGGCCGCGTGACGCGACCGCCCGCCGGAGTGGACTTCACGGGGCCGGAAGGGTCAGCCGACCTTCTGAACGGTCCAGGCCTGCGCCGGACGGCCGTCCGCGCGCTGGAGGTCGAGCAGCCAGTTCCCGTAGTAGGGGCGGCCGCTCACGGTCAGGGCGAAGGCGCCGCTCGGGTCGGTGACCGTCACCGCGCCGCCGCGGGAGGTCAGCTTCCAGGCCTGCGCACCGGCGCCGGCGCAGGGCTGCTGCGCAACCCACATGCCCTCCGCCGGAGTGCCGCCCGGCTGCAGGCACTTGCCGGAGACGGCGGAGCGGATGCGGACCTGCCCGTTGCCCGCGTCGTCGAAGTACCACTGCTGCTGGGCGTACCCGTTGGAGCGGGCTCCGACGAGCACGGTGCCGTCGGCGCTGCGACCGCCCCAGACCTCGGCGTTCATGCCGCTGCTGCCGTTGCCGAGCAGGTACCGCGCGCCGGGGGTGGTGGTCGCGCCGCCGCCGGTGCCCTTCGTGCGGAAGGACGCGGCCTTGCCGGGACCGCTGTCCCGGCCGGCGCTGTCGCGGACGGAGACGGCGACCGTGTACGAGGTGTCGGGCCGGAGGTTGTAGACGCGCAGCACCGGGGACTGGACCCAGGCCAGGTGCTTGCCGTTCAGCAGGACCTGGTACCAGGCGGCGCCCTCGGCCTTGGGCCAGCTGACGACGGCGGAGTCCGGCTGGATCTGACCCACCGTGACGGCCGGTCCGCCGGTGGGCTTCTTGGTCGGCGTGGGCGTCGGCTTCTTGGTCGGGGTCGGGCTCGGGTCGGGGTTCGGACCGGGGTCGGTGCCGCCTCCGCCCTTGTTCTTCATCAGGAACTGGTTGTCGGCGATGTTCCAGTGCGTGGCCAGGTAGCTGCCGGCCTTCGGACTGGTGTGGAAGTAGTCGTCGTGGTTGCAGTCCAGGATGTTCTCGGCCGCCTGGTTGGTGCAGATGTTGCGCATCTGCGGGTAGTACGGGGTGTCCGAGTAGCACATGACGTCGAACTCGTCGGTGCAGTGCGCGCCGCGGCTGGTGTTCGGGGCGCTGTTGTTGACCGCGCCCAGGTTGTGGCCGAGTTCGTGCGCGGCGGTGTGGCCGCCCCAGCAGCCGGAGTCCGTACGCCCGTAGGAGGGGCCGAAGTTGCTCTGGTTGGCCTGCCCGGGGCGCTCGTCGCCGTTGAAGGTGCCGATGCCGCAGTAGACCTGGGTGTCCGCGAAGATCATGTACTTGCGGTCGCGGCGGTCGAGCCCCTTGCCGGCGAGCGCGGCGTTGGTCGCGCTGAACTCGGCCAGCGCGGAGTCCGGGAGCTCGATGTTGAGCACGGTGGGCGTGCAGTCGGCGGCCGTCACGTAGCGGATGTGGCGGATCCCGCCGGTCTCCTGGGCGCTCGTCGCGTAGATGAGGTCGGCATCGGCCGCCCACTTGCGGAACGAGGCCACGTACTCGGAGTAGCGGTCGCGGCCGGGGCCGTGGACGTACACGACCTGGACGCGGTTGCCGGTGCTGCCGTCGCCGTCGCACTGGACGGTCTGGCCCGCGGGGCCGGCGGCGACCGCCTGGCCGGAGGCCGAGGGCGCGGGTGCGGCGGCCTTGTCGGCGGTGTGGTCGGCGTCGGCGGCGGGCGCGTCCTGGGGGCGACCCCCGCCTTCGCCGGTCGCCGGGTCGTCGGCGGCGGGGCGGGCCGGATCGGCCGCGGGCGCCGACGCCTTGACGGCGGGCGCGATGTCCTTGGTGATGTCGACGCCCTTGGGCGGTGCGTCGGGGCCGTGGGTGCAGTGCCCGGCGCCGGTGCGGTAGACGCCGGCGCACCGGTCGCCCTTCGGCGCGGGGGCGAGGCCGTCGTAGACCATGCCGCGCGCGCTCTCGTTGGCGGGCGCGCTCGCGAGGGGTTCGGGATCCTGGTCCCGGGCGGGCGCGGCGGCCGGTGCGGCGGCCTCCGCGCCGGCCTGTACGGAAACGGCCTGGGCGCCGTCGCCCAGTCCGGAGTAGGCGATGCCGGCGGCGATCACCGCCGCCGTGGCCATGGCGGCGGTGACGAGTATCAACCGCCGGGGCTTGCGGCGGTGTTCACGCCGTCTGCGTCGTCCTGTCATGGGCACCTCAAGTCGATGTCGGATGAGTGGGTGCGCGGAAGCCTGCCAGACGAATGCGCCGGCGAATTCGGACAAAGGGGAGTCCGCTTCAAGAAATCGTTCCGTTACCTGTCCCTCAAATCTGATGAACAGTCAACATCCAATAAAACAAGGAGAGTTACGCGCGTTGCGCAGATTGGTCCAGGCCTTATCGGGAGGAGTCGTTATCAAATCGAGATAAGGATGGCCGGTCTATTGACGGGAATTCAGTTAGGGATTCATCTAATTACTACCTGTCGAATTCTCTCCGTCACGACCCGTGAGGAAAGTGGTGCGCGGCCCGAAACGGTAGGGTGCTGCCGCTGCCCGGCCGGGCGGTACGACGATGAACCCCCCTTGCCCGTACGGCCGTCACCGCGCTCGGGCAGGCGGCGGAACAGGAAGGCACCGCACGCCGTGACCGCCCCGTGGGACACCATCAGCGCCCTGGCCGACCGCTTCGACGCCGCCGACGCCGAGCAGGGGCTCCGGCCCGAAGAGAGCCACGTGCTCCAAGTCCTGAAGATCGGAGAGGAGTTCGGCGAAGCGGCCCAGGCCGTCATCGGCGCCAAGGGCACCAACCCCCGCAAGGGCCGCTCCCATTCCTGGGAGGACGTCCACGACGAGGTGTGCGACGTCATCATCACGGGCATGGTCGCCCTCGCCCGGATGCGCCCCGACGCGGCGGCGTACTTCGCCGGTCAGCTCCGGCTGAAGGCGGGCAAGTTCCTGCCCGCACCGGAACAGACCGGCGGCTGACCGGCACGGGCGGAGCGGCGCCGGCCGTCGGTACGGCGGCCGGCGCGACCGCACGCCCTCAGGCCCCGGCGGCCCGCACCGGACGCCGGAGCAGGTAGAAGGCCGCCGACGAGACGAGCACCGCCATGCACGCGATGAACACCAGCCCCGCACCCTCCAGCCCGAGCGGGCCCACCAGCACCCCCACCCCGATCACCGGTACCGAGATGCCCGCGTACGCCACCACGAACAGCGTCGAGATCACGGCCGCCCGCCGGTCCGCGGGAGACGCCGCGGCCACCGCGGACAGCGCCCCGCGGAACGCCAGCCCCTGCCCGCCCCCGCCGACCAGCGCACTCAGCACCACCAGCGGCAGCAGATCCCACCACAGCGCCCCCGCGAGCAGCGCGAGCCCGGCGAGGAGCCCGGCGCACCCCAGCGGGAGCGAGCGCCCCACCCCGACCCGGCCGACCACCAGCTGACCGGCCGTCGAGGCGAAGAAGGCCAGCGCCACGACCAGCCCGCTCACGGCGTGGTTGTGCACGTCCAGGGACTGCGCGAGGAACGCCGGGCTGACCGACGTGAACACCCCGAACAGCGCGAACCCCACGAAGGAGGCGATCGCCGCCGGCCCGAACACCGCCCGCACCTGCGGGGGTAGGCCGGGCCGCTGCGGCCGTACGGTGCTCAGCGGCCGCAGCTCCCGTACCGTCTCCGGAAGCCGCAGCAGGACGACGGCCGAGCCGGCCACCAGCGCGAGGTGCACGGCGAACGGCAGGTAGAGGGGCCAGGCGGCGTACTGCGCGAGCACTCCGGCGAGCAGCGGACCGCAGCCCAGCCCGCCCATGTTGGCGGCCGTCGCGACGAACGTGGCCCGCGAGGCGCCGTCGTGCGGTGCCAGCTCCATCACGTAGGCGGTGGCGGCCCCGGTGAACAGGCCGGCGGACAGTCCCGACAGCAGCCGCCCCGCGTACAGCCAGCCCATCCCGGTGGCGCACAGGAAGCAGACGGCGCTCGCCGCCGCGAACCCGAGGCCCGCCAGCAGCACCGGCCGCCTGCCCACGGCGTCCGAGGCATTGCCCGCCAGCAGCAGCACACCGATGACCCCGAAGGCGTACACGGCGTACACCACGGTCACCATCAGCTCGGAGAATCCGAACTTCTCCTGGTAGAGGCCGTAGAGGGGGGTCGGCAGCGTGGTGCCGGCCATGCACACCGCGAACACCGCCCCGCTGAGCAAACACGCGCGCCACCCTCGGCGATCACCGTCCATGCCGCCGACGGTAAACCCGCAGAGCGCCCGAACCCGGCCCCACGTGCCCGGCGCGCCGCCGCCCCGCCTGAACCGCGCAGGACGGTCTCCGCGAAACTGTCCCCCGGCGGCCGCGGCCCGCGGACCGCACACCGAGACGACCGCCAGGGGGCGTGATGGGTTTCTGGATGACGCTGTCGCGGCACGACGCGGGCCGCGTCGAGGAGCTGCTGCACCATCCCGACGGAGCGCAGGCGGGCCGCAGGCGGCTGTGGGAGGCCTGGAACGAGGGTCTCGACATGAATGACGAGGGCGAAAGCGGGAGCGCGCACGCACCCGGCGGCCCGCCCAGGCTGCGTTTCGCCGAGGAGAACAACGACATCCGCCGCAACTGGGACGGTCTGCACGTACTGCTGACCGGCTGTCGGGAACACGATCGGGACGAACACGCCACACCCTGCGGCCGGGCGCCCGCACGCGACGTGGTGATGGGCGGCCTGCCCCTCGTCGAGGACGGTGGTGGCGGCATCGCGCGCATCGACACCCCCCGGCTGCTGGTGCCCGCCGAGGTGCACGCCGTGCACGCCTTCCTGCGCACGGTGGACGTGCACGCGCTGATCCGTGAGCGCGCCGGGCTGGTGGAGGAGGCGGGCGTGTACTCCTTCCGCATGAGGGTCGGGCAGCCCGACGGGAGCGTCAGGACCATGAGCATGATCGAAGACGGTTCCCTGGCCGAGAGCCTGGAAGGCGTACGGGGCTTCTACGCGCGCGCCGCTGCGGCCGGGAACGCCGTCGTCAAGGAGATCTCCTGACGCCGCGCCGCGGCGGGCCGGGTCGCGATGGCCCGGCCCGCCGTACGCCCCCGGGCCCCCGGGTCCTCGGGGCGCGGCGGCGACTCAGCCGCCGAGCACGCCGAGGTCGATCCGCGCGAGGCGCTCGGGGTCGGTGAGGATGTCGAGCGCGGTGATCCTTCCGTTCCGGACGGTGAACGCCATGACCGAGATCAGCTCGCCCTGTGCCGACAGGGAGGCCACCCCGGGAAGGCCGTTGACCAGGATCGGATGCCCGGCCTGCGCGAACCGGGCGAAGGTGATCGCCTGGGATGCGACCTCGGCCGCACCGCGCCGCAGGAGGCTCGGGAGCAGCGTGCCGCCGTCGGAGCGCGCCACGATCTCGGGGTCGAGGACGGCGACCAGCGCGTCGAAGTCCCCGCCGCGCGAGGCGGCCAGGAAGGCGTCGACGACCGTACGCAGCCGGGCCGGATCGGTGTCGGGAGCGGGCGCCGCGTCCTGGACCCGGCGCCGGGCGCGACTGGCGAGCTGCCGGGTCGTGGCCGCCGTACGGCCGAGGACGGGGGCGATCTCGTCGAACGGCACGGCGAACATGTCGTGCAGGACGAACGCGAGGCGTTCGGCGGGGGAGAGGGTCTCCAGGATCACCATCAGGGCGATGCCGACGGAGTCGGCCAGGATTATCTCCTGCTCGGGATCGATGCCGTCCGCCCCGCTGACGATCGGGTCGGGGAGGCGGATCCGCCCCTCCTGGTCGTGCAGCGGATCCTCGCGCCGCGTGGCGCGCGAGCGCAGCATGTCCAGACAGACCCGGCCCACCACCGTGGTCAGCCAGCCGCCCAGGTTCTGCACCTCGTCCGCGTCCGAACGGCTCAGCTTGAACCACGCCTCCTGTACGGCGTCCTCCGCCTCGCTGAGCGATCCCAGCATCCGGTAGGCCACCGCCCGCAGGTGGGGGCGGTGTTCCTCGAAGCGCTGCGCCAGAAAGTCCTTGTCGCTCACCTGTCACGTCCCCGTGTTCCGTTCCGTCACTGCCGTTTCGGACGATAACCGACAGACTCAACAGGCGCCCGTCTCCCACGAGATGGGAAGACGATCACTTTGCGGAGGAGGCGTCCGCCGCCCGCCCGGGGCGTTCCGCCGCCATCACCCGGATCAGGCAGCGCCGGCGCTCCAGGGGCGCGTGGTCCTCGTAGGCGGTGCGGCCGTGCAGGATGCGGCGGTCGTCGAGAACCAGGCAGTCTCCCTCCGCCGGCGCAAGGGTGCGGGAGAGGCCGGGACGGGACAGGACCTCCTCCAGGGCGTCGATCGCGGCGCGGCGGTCCGCGGGCAGGTGGGTGCCGAGCAGGTCGTAGGCGCTGCGCATCCGCCGGACGTTGCACCGGACGCGGATGCGTCCGTCGCGCTCGGCGAAGGCCGGACCCCAGACGACCGGGCTCTCGCCGGGCGGTGTCACATGGCGCCGGTCGAAGGCGAACGGGGTGTGGAGCAGGGACAGCTCACGCGGATACTCCTCACCCAGGACGCGCCGCACCAGCGCCCCGTCCGCCAGGACGGACGCACCGCCCCGGCGGGCCGCGCGGCGGACGAGCAGCGCCAGCCAGTCGGGCTCGACACCGAACGGCGTCACCGCGGCGTCGTTGTGGAGGTGCAGATCGCCACGCGACTTCGACGTGTAGGCGGCCTCGTGGAACCGGCGGGCGTCGGTGTACGGGGAGGCACCCTCGTCCCGCACCAGCCAGGCCGTGGTCCGCTCCGGGCCCTCGCCCTGCGGGAGCGGATCCCCGAGGGGGCGGACCATCGAGACGGCCGGCTCCTGTACCCGGGCGGTGGTCATGGCCGCCACCGGGGCACCCGTGACGACCGCGAAGCCGCCGCCGGCCCCGCTGAAGCGCAACCCGCGGCCTGGAGCAGGACATCCTGCCCGCCGCCCGCGAACTGGGCGTGGCCCTGGTGGCGTACGCGCCGCTGGGCCGGAGACTGCTCCCCGGCGGGCTGACCACCGTCGACGCGCTCGCCGCCGACGACATCCGACGGCAGCAGCCGCGCTTCCTGGGCGACAACCTCACGGCCAACCTCGGCCTCGTCGACCGGGTGCGCACGCTCGCCTCCGAGGCCGGCTGCACCCCGGCGCAGCTGTCGCCGGCCTGGCTCCTCGGGCAGGGACCGGACGTGATCCCGCTCCCCGGCATGCGCAGGCGCACGCACCTGCGCGAGAATGCCGGCGCCGTCGGGCTGACCCTCCCGGCCGCTCTGCTGAGGGCGGTCGCGCAGGCGGTCGGGGAAGCGGCCGGCGCACGCGCGCCGGACATGACCCGACTGGAGAAGTAGCCACGGCCCCGTTACCCATGGTGATGATCAGTGACTGGTAGTGTCCGGTCGTGCGCGAAGAAGACCGAACCGTTCCGCGTGTCTTGATCGTCGACGACCATCCCCTGTTCCGGGAGGGTCTGAGAGCCGCGCTGGAGAGCACCCAGGGCGCCGTCGTGGTCGCCGAGGCCGAGACCGGCGGCGAGGTCGCGGACGCCGTCGACCGGCACAGCCCGGACGTGGTCGTGATGGACCTGTCCCTGCCCGACGTCTCCGGCATCGAGGCCACCCGCCGCCTCGCCGCCTCCCATCCCGGACTTCCGGTCCTCATGCTCACCATGTCCGACGACGACGGCAGCCTCCTCGCCGCGCTCCAGGCCGGCGCCCGCGGCTACGTGGTCAAGGGCGCCGGCTCCGAAGAGGTCCTGCACGCGCTGCGCACGGTCGCCGCCGGCGGCGCCGTCATCGGCTCGGACATCGCCGCCCGGCTCTCCGCCCTCCTCTCGGGCGGCCACCGGCGCGACGCCGAGCAGCTCTTCCCCTCCCTGACCGCCCGCGAGGTCGAGGTCCTGGAACTGATCGCCCGCGGCCACGACAACCGGCGCATCGCCCGCGAACTCGTCCTCTCCGAGAAGACGGTCCGCAACCACATCACCCACGTCTTCGAGAAGCTCCAGGTCACCTCCCGCGCCGAGGCCGTCGCCAGGGCCCGCGACGTGGGCCTGGGCGAAGAGGCCTGACCCACCGCCCGGCCCCCAACCCCCCGCCCCCGGGGCCGGATCGGGACACCGCCCCATGCGCCCGGGACCGGCGTCGTACGAGGCCGGCAGCGGACGGCGCCGAGCGGCCGAGGAGGCCGACATGCACGAAGTCCACCGGACACCGGCGAGCGTCGCCCCCCGCTCGGGGCCCGAGATGCTGCCCGCCTACGCCGTCTGCGTCCTCACCATGCTCTCCGGCATCACCTGGGCCGTGCTCACCCTCACCCACCTCGACCACCCGGCCCTGCGCACCGTCGGTGTCCACGTCGTCGCCAGCGCCGTCCTCCTCGGCCTCGGAATCGCCCTGACCGGCATGGTCTTCGCCGCCCGCCGCACCGCACGCGCCCTCGGCGCGCTCCTGCTCTGCTCCGGCTGCGCGCTGACCCTGGCCCAGTCGGTGCCGCTGATCGCCATCCTGTGCGGCGCGGGCCCGCGCGTCTTCACCGCGGTGATCTTCCTGGCGATGGTCGCCTACACCCTCATCGGCGTCATCATGTACCCCATGCCGCTGTGGCTGCCCAGCGGCCGCTTCCCCCGCGCATGGGGTCTGCCCTACGCGGCCTTCACCGCCGTCTTCAGCGCGGCCCAGCAGTACTACACCTTCACCGCCCCCGGCTTCACGTACTACGGACTCCCCACCCCCCTCTCGGACGGCGGCTGGGCCCGCGTGGCGGATCTCCTCACGCCGTGGATGGGCAGTGCCAACTACCTGGTTCCGCCGATCCTCTTCGGCACCGGCATGCTCATCATGGCGGTCCGATGGCCCCGCACCCCGAAGTCCGAGCGTCCCTACGCGATCCTGACGGTGCCGTACTTCCTCTGGTTCGCGGTGCTCTGCATCTACTCCTTCACCGACGCCCCCGAGGGCGTGAACGTGATCGCCCTCTACCTGGCCGCCGCGGCCTGGCCCGCGACCGTGGGGTACGTCCACATCCGCGAACGCACCTGGGCCCTGGACCGCGCGGGACGGCGCATCCTGACCGCCTTCGTCCTCACCTTCGCCCTCTTCATGGCCTACGCGGGCGGCGCCTTCGTCCTCTCCTACTTCGCGCCCGGCTCCCTGACCCCCGAGGCCGGGCTGATGGCCTGCTTCACCCTGCTCATCGGCGCCCTGCTGAGGCCCACCGCGCGCTGGGCCGCCCGTATGGTCGACCGCTACTACTACGGCGAACGCGCCCAGCCCTACCAGGCCGTACGGGAACTCGCCGACCGGCTCAGCCACGCACTCGACCCCGGCGACATGCCCCGGCTGCTCTGCGCCACCGTCGTGCACACCCTCAGGCTGCCGGGCGCCCGCCTCGTGCTGCGCACCCGGCACGGCGAGCGCGAACTGGCCCGCCTGGGCACGCCCGGGAGCTCCGACGAGGCCTTCCCCCTGGTGTACCGGGACAACGACATCGGCCACCTGCACGTCCCGCCGCGCGAGGGCGAACTCGCCCTCGACCAGCAGGACCGCGAGGCCGTGCGGATCCTCGCCGACCACAGCGCCCCGGCCATCGCCTCGCTCCAGCTCTACGAGGACCTCCAGACGAGCCGCGAACAGATCGTCCTGGCCCGCGAGGAGGAACGGCGCCGGCTGCGCCACGACCTGCACGACGGCCTCGGCCCGGCCCTGTCCGGCCTGCGCCTCCAGGTCGACGCGGCCCGGGCGGCCATGGAGCCCGGTACGAGGGCCACCGCCTCCCTCGCCACCGTCTCCGAGGGGATCGGGCAGGCCATCGACGAACTGCGCCACATCACCGGCGGCCTGGCACCCGCCGCCCTCGACGGCGCCGACCTGCCCCGCGCGCTGCGCCAGCTCGCCGAACACCTGGGCCGCACCGTGCACATCGGCGTGAGCCTCGCACCCGAACCGTTCCCCGGCCTGCCGGCGGCGGTGGAAGTCGCCCTCTACCGGATCACCGCGGAGGCCCTGAACAACGTGGTCCGCCACGCGGACGCCGACCACGCCCACGCCCTGGTGGTCCTGACGCCCGAGGCGGTGACGCTGGAGATCCGCGACAACGGCGCCGGGATCCCCGAGGGCGCCCACGGCGACGGGGGCCTGGGCGTGGGCCTGCGCTCGATGGCCGAGCGCGCCGAGGAGCTCGGCGGCACCTTCAACCTGGTCAGCACCGAGGCGGGGACCCTCGTACGGGCCGTGCTGCCGCGCACGGCCGAAGCGTCCTAGGCGAGAACGGGACCGGGGTCGGGTCACCTGCCCCATGCGCCCGGGACACGGGCGTTCGTACGTTGATGGTCCGAAGTCCGAACGGGACTCGGAGACCAGGAAGAAGAGGTACCCCTCATGTACGCAAAGATCGTGCGCATCGCGCCGGTGGCCGTTCTGGTCACCGCAGGTCTCCTGATGGCGGGCCCGGCCGCGACCGCGGCCCCGCAGCAGGACGTCACCGCCGTGTCGGTGCAGCAGCACCGGCCCGCCGGCAAGCACGGCCCGTACTCCAGCGAGAAGAGCTGCCACAGCGCCGGCAAGAAGGGCCAGTCCCAGGGGCACTGGCGCCACTACTCCTGCAAGTACGAGCAGCACAAGTGGTGGCTCTACACCTCCTGACCGAAAGGCCGCCACCTCATCGCCGGGTCCGGGACTCCGTCCCGGACCCGGTTCTCGCACGGCCGTTGCCGAAACGGGCCGTTGATCGTTGTGGGTGACCGACGGGGCAGTCGGGGCGGTCATCGATACGCGAGGCGAGTGGTCGGGATGCGGATGGTGCGCAGGACGGTTCTCCGGGCGGCGTCGGCCGTCGCCCTGACGGCATGGCTCGGCCACCCCGCGGCGTCGGCCGCACCACGCCGGGCCGGCGCCCCGGACCCCGCGCCCGGGCGCACCGTCCGGCTGCGCTTCACCCGCGCGACCAACGGCGCGGCCACCGCCACCGCCGACGGGGGCCGCGTCGTCGCCGAGGTGCAGAACATCCTCTGGTCGCTGCCCCCGGACGGCTCGCCCGCCACCCCCCTCACCCCGCCCGACCTGGAGCCCGGCCGCCCGGTGTTCTCCCCGGACGGCCGCCTCGTCGCGATGAGCGCCTATCGGGGCGGCACCTTCCACATCTGGGTGATGGGCGCCGACGGCACCGGGCTGCGCAAGCTCACCGACGGCCCCTTCGACCACCGCGCGCCCGCCTGGTCGCCCGACGGCCGCACCCTCGCCTTCTGCTCCGAACGCGGCGGCGATCCGGTGGCGGGCAGCCCGTACCGGATCTGGACCGTCGGCGTCACCGACGGCCGCGTCCGCCGCCTGACGGGCCTGCCGGGGCAGTCCGGTCCGGGCCAGGACGCCGCCTGGGAGGACTTCGACCCGGTCTGGTCGGCGGACGGCTCCCGCGTGCTGTTCGTCCGCGGCACGCCCACGGGGGAGACCCTGACCGCCCGGACCCTCGCCTCGGTCGCCGCCGACGCGGAAGGGCCCGTACGGATCGAACACACCGCCACCGACGGCAGCCTGCGCTCCCCGGCGCTCTCCCCGGCCGGCCGCACCGCCTGGCTGTCCGCCGCCCCCGGCGCCCGCAAGGCCGAGATCCTGACCCTGTACGCGGACGGCCGCCCCGTAGCCCTCCCGGGGGACCTCGCGCCCGCACCCCCGCGCTGGATCGACGACGACCGCCTGCTGATCACCCTGGACGGTCGGTTCCGGGTGATCCGCCCCCACCGGGACCCCCTCGGCCACGAGATCCCCCTCGACGCCACCCTCGAAGTGCCCCGCCCCGGCTACCGCGTCAAGCAGTACGCACTGGAGGCCGAGCGGAGCCGCCCGGTGCTCGGCCTCCACCTGCCCAGCCTCTCGCCCGACGGCCGCACCGTCGCCTTCGCCGCGCTCAACGCCCTGTGGACCGTGCCCGTCACCGGGGGAGCGCCGCGCAAGGTCGTCCAGGCACCCGCCACGGCCTACGTCCAGGGGCCGGTGTGGACCCCGGACGGCCGGGCCCTGGTGTACACGGACGACCGCGACGGCCTCAACACCGTACGCCGCCGCGAACTCGCCGGCGGCGCCGAGAGCGTCCTGTCCCCGAGCGGCCGCGTCTACGGGGCCCTCTCCCCGGACGGCACCCGGCTCGCCGCCCTCGACCTCGCCGGACGGCTCCTGGTACGCGACCTCGCGACCGGGACGGACACCCCGCTG
Source organism: Streptomyces sp. NPDC059989 (assembly GCF_042736975.1). Taxonomy (NCBI): domain Bacteria; kingdom Bacillati; phylum Actinomycetota; class Actinomycetes; order Kitasatosporales; family Streptomycetaceae; genus Streptomyces; species Streptomyces sp. NPDC059989. The sequence goes on along the minus strand of NZ_JBHWUO010000002.1, from coordinate 101,232 downwards.
GTCGAGGCCCTCGGCGGCGGCGGCCTGCCCAGCCCGCCCAGCTGGTCGCCCGACGGCCGGTACCTCGCCCTGTGCGACCGCAACCGGCTCAGCAGGCGCTTCCGCGAGGGCCACAACCTCATCCGGATCGTCGACACCACCACCGGCGCCGCCCGCCTCCACGCCCTCGCCCCGCACGCCTCCCTCTCCGACCGCTACGCCTCCGGCCCCGTCTGGTCACCCGACGGCCGCTTCCTGGCCTGCGTCGGCGAATCGGCGCTCCGGCTGCTCCCCGTCACCCCCGACGGCACCCCCGCGGGACCGGCCCGCCTCCTGACCGACGAGCCCGCCGACCACCCCTCCTGGGCCGCCGACTCGCGCACCCTGCTCTACCAGTCCTGCGCCCGGCTGCGCCTGCTCACCCTCGACGCGACCGGTACGCCCGCGGGACCGCCCCGTACCGTCCCGCTCACCCTGACCTACCGCCGACCCGCCCCCGTGGACACCGTCGTGCACGCCGGACTCCTCTGGGACGCCACCGGCTCCCCGCCCCGCGCCGACGTCGACGTCCTCATCCGCGGCGGCCGGATCACCGCCGTCGAGCCCCACCGGCCGCGCCGCCGCGCCGTGCGCACCGTCGACGCCTCCACCGGGACGGTGCTGCCGGGCCTGTGGGACTCGCACGTCCACCCGTACCCGTACACCTACGGGGCCCGGCAGGGCACGCTGCACCTCGCCTACGGCGTCACCACCGCGGTCTCCCTCGGCGGCTCCGCCTACGAACAGGCCCGACTGCGCGAGGACATCCGGGCCGGCCGGCTCGCCGCACCCCGGCTGCTGGCGGGCGGCGAGCTCCTCGACGGCTCCCGCGTCGCCTACAGCATGGGGCGCGCCCACCGCACCCGCGCGGGATTCGCCCGCTCGCTGGCCCGGGCCGCCGCCCTGGACTGGGACTTCGTCAAGACGTACGTCCGGGCTCCGTACGCGTTCATGGAGGACGCCGCCCGCTTCGCGCACGAGCGGCTCGGTGTCCTCGCCGGCTCCCACCTGTGCGCGCCCGGCATCCAGTCGGGCCAGGACCTGACCACCCATCTGGTGGCCACCGAGCGCGCCGAGTACGGCCACGGCTCGACCCCGGCGGGGTACACGTACCAGGACACCGTGGAGGTCTACGCGCACGGCGGGTTCGACCTCATCGCCACCCCCTTCTCGGCCCTGCCGCTGATCGGCGCCGATCCGGCGCTCGCCGCCGACGCCCGGGTCACGGACCTGATGCCGCCCTGGGACGTCGCGGCGGTCCGGGCCGCGGCCGCCCAGCCGCCGAGCCCGGAGCAGAGCGCCGCCCTGGAACGGGAGGTCGCCACCTACCGGGCCGTCCTCGCGGGCGGCGGCCGGCTGGCGCTGGGCACCGACGCTCCGCTCACCCCCGTCGGCCTCCACCTCCACCTGTCCCTGCGCGCCCTGCACCGGTACGGGCTCACCGCCGCCGAGGCGCTGACCAGCGCCACCCGCACGCCCGCCCGCGTCTTCGGCGTCGCGGACCACCTCGGCACGGTCGAGGCGGGCCGGATCGCCGACCTCACCCTCGTCGACGGGGATCCCTTCGCCGACTTCGCCGACCTGATCCGGGTACGGGCCACCCTCCGCGGCGGCACCCTCCATGAACGCGCCGCCCTGGAAGGCGCCTTCGCCCACACCGCCGCACGGGCCGACATGCCGCCCGAGGACTGGCGGGCCGTCCTGCACCAGATGCTGCGCGACGGCTGCTGCACCGGCACCACCCACCGGGGCCCGGCCTGAAGCGCGTACGGGTACCGCCGGCGCCTCCGGGTCCCGCCGGTCCTGCCGTTCCTACGGGGTCAAGGGCAGGAGTCCGGGGCGTTTGGCCGTGCGGCCGTCACCGGAGGACCTGCCGCGCAGCCGGCGGCCCAGCCAGGGGCCGAGGAACGCGGCCGCCCAGCGCAGTTCGGCCCCGGCGGCCCGCAGGCCGGAAGGGGCCGGCAGCGGGGGCAGCGGCCGGGCCCAGTCGTCGCTGCTGCCGGGCAGCCGCAGTGCGTGGGCGAGGGCCGCGGCGATCCGCTCGTGGCCGAGGGGGCTGGCGTGCAGCCGGTCCTGGCTCCACATCCGCGGGTCGGTGGAGACGGCCTGCCGGCCGGTCTCGGCGACCGTGACCCCGTGCCGGGCGGCCGCGGCGCGGAGGTGGTCGTTGAGGGCGGACACGCGGGAGCCGAGGGGCCGGGCCAGGGGCGCGACCCTGCCCACGTCGGGGAAGGTCACGGTCACCACGTGGGTCCCGGCCGCCGTCAGCGCGGCGAACATCTCCTCCAGCTGCCCGGCCACCTCCGCGGCGTCGAACCGGGGCCGGAGCAGGTCGTTGACCCCGGCGACCACCGTGGCGATGTCGGGGCGCAGGGCCAGCGCGGGCCCCAGCTGCTCGCCGAGGACCTGACCGGCGACCCGCCCCCGTACCGCCAGATTGGCGTACAGCAGGCCGGGGTTGGCGGCCGCGAGGTGCTCGGCGAGCCGGTCGGCGAAGCCGCGCAGGCCCACGAGGTCGTCCCCGTCGCCCAGCCCCTCCGTCTGGCTGTCGCCCAGGGCCACGTAGCGCAGGTACTCACCGTTCGGCATGGGTCTTCTGCCTCTCTCTCAGGATCGCCGCGCTCCGCAGGCACCAGTCCCGGTGGCCCTGTTCGAAGGCCAGACCGCGCAGGCCCGTCAGGTAGCCCCCGATCCGGTCGCCCCGGAGCAGGAACTCCGCTTCGTCCGCCTCGCCGCGCATGTTCCGGAGCACCTTTTCGAGGAGCTCGATCTTCGCCGCCGCCGCGGCCGCCCGCTCTTCGAGCTGTTCGATCACGGGGGCGGGGCCGATGCGGTCGGCGGTCTGGACTTTGACGAGCAGGTCGTCGCGGATGAAGGTGGGCTTCGACGGCGCCGCGGCGAACCGCTCCAGCTCCTCCCGGCCGGCCTCGGTGACCTGGAAGAGCCGCTTGTTGGGCCGGGTCTCCTGGACCACCTGCCGCCCCGAGACCAGGCCCTCCTTCTCCAGCTTGGCCAGCTCGGCGTACAGCTGCTGGGGCAGGGCGTGCCAGAAGTTGGAGACGCCGAGGTCGAAATCCTTCGCCAACTCGTAGCCGCTGTACTCGCCGTCGAGCAGTGCGGCCAGTACGGCGTGTTTCAAGGCCATCGAAGCAGCCCCTTCCCGTTTCTCGTTCGCGCCTGCATCATACTCATGAAACTGACTAGTCACATTGTTGAGTATCAGGAGGAGAGACATGGACACTGCCGAACGCTTCCGTGCCGCCGTGGAGAAGCGCGATCTCACCGCGATGGACGACCTGTTCACGGAGGACATCCGCCTCTACAGCCCGGTGAAGTTCACCCCCTTCGAGGGCAAGCCGGCGGTGCTGGGACTCTTCGGCGTCCTGCTGCGCGTCTTCGACGACCTCCGCTACATCGGGCAGCTCGAAGGCGCGGTCGAGACCATCGCCGACGGCACGGAGGCGCCGTCGGTGATCCTGCCCTTCCGGGCCACGGTGAACGGCAAGCAGATCCACGGCATCGACCAGCTCCAGTTCGACGAGGCGGGCCGGGTCAAGGAGTTCACCGTGATGGTCCGCCCCCAGTCCGCGGTGCACGCCCTGGGGGAGGCGGTCCTGGCGGGCCTCGTCGCCGACGGTCTCGCCGGGTAGGGCTGCCTGCCGGGGATGTCAGTGGCGCGTGTCAGGATCGGGGACATGAACCTTCCTGTCCCCCTCCCGACGGATCCCGGCAGCTCGGAGGCGTACGCGGACTGGGCGCGGGCGCACGAGCCGGGTGCGGAGGCCGCCGCGCTCGGCCTGCTCGCCGAGGCGCGCGACCGCATCCACCGGGCGTACCCGAAGGCGGGCCGGGCCCTGGACGCACTGGCGGGCCTCGCCCGCCGGCTGCCGCCGGCCCATCTGCCCTGGTACTGGGACACGGTGGCACACCGGCTCACCTCCTGGGACCCGCGGACGGCCGGGCGGGCGTACACCCTGGCCCGCACGGCCGAGCGCGAGCACGCGCTGCCCGTGGACCCCGCCTGGCGCCGGGAGAACGTGCTGCTCTTCGCCCGCGCCGGGGCGCTCCCCGTCAAGGAGCTGAGCGGGCATCAGGCGTGGCTGGCCGGTCTACTGGACCCCGCCGAAGCCCACGAGGAATACGTACGGGTCCTCACCGCGTGGGCCGGTTCCCCCGGGGAGCTCCCTGCCGATCTGGCCCGCCGGGTCCGCGCCTCGGCGCGCGCCGCCGGCCTCGGCGAGGCCGAGGAGGCCCGGGTGCTGGCCCGGGCGACCGGCGCGGCGCGCGGGAAGGCCGTACCGGACACGCTGCTCGACGCGGTCGCCGCGCTGCTGGCCGACCACCCGCAGAGCGACGAGGTCAACGCCCTCCTGATCGAGGTCTTCCCGGAGTCGAGGAACGACGCGGCGGCCTGGCTGCGGCTCCTGTTGCGCTCGGGCGCGGCCGACGCGGTGGCGGCCGGCCGGGTCACCCCGGAGGGCGGGATCGCCGCCTGGCTGGGGCGATACACACGCGCGTACTCCCACCGCCGGGTGCCCTACGGCGGCGTGATGCGCCAGCCCATGCCGCCGGAACTGTTCGATCTGGTCGCCCGGTTCGCCCCCCGGCTGCGCGCCGCGGACACGCCCCTGCGGCTGCACGAGGACCGCTGGCGCTACCCGGGGCTGGACGCCGACCTCCTGGACCTGTGCCTCGCCGAAGGCCTCACCGTGACCGACCCGGGCGAGGCGGTACGGCTGAACTTCTGGGGCGCGCAATCGCGGCGCGACCTCAAGGCCCTGGCGGCGGACCCGGTGTTCGGGCGGCGCCTGGGGGGAACCGTGCACGCCGGACTGCGCGGCGGCGGCACCGCCATCACCCGGCTCCCCGAGAACCCGGGCATCGCCGCCGAGGTGCACACCCGGATCGAGAGCCTCCTCGGCGCCCTGGCGGGCGGCGGACTGGCCGCGGCGGACGAGGCCGTGGACGAGCTGCGCGAACTGCTGGACCGGCCGACGGCCACCGCCCTGGACGGCATCGACGAGGCACTCGCCGGCCTGGACCTCACCGGCTCCCTCGCGCGGACCCTGCGGGCCGGGCTGCCGGAGGAACTGGGCTGGCCGGCCCTGGACCGGGCCCTGGCGGACTTCGCACCCGACGAGGTCGTGGGGGTGACCTGCACCTGGCCGGTCCTGACCCTGTACGGGCGGACGAAGGCCGTCGCCGTCGACCCCGGCGGCGTGCGCGCCGACTTTGCGTTCCGGCTGCCCGAGGACACCACCCGCCATGTCGTGCACTTCTCGGGCGGACAGTTCCTGGTGAGCTGGACCACCGAACCGGGAGACTCCTTCGGACGCCACGCCTTCTGGTCCGGGAGCCCCGAGGAGGTCTTCGAACCGCAGCAGAGGTTCGGCCTGCGCCCGTACGCCGGCAGCATCCAGGGCGGGCTCGGGTTCCAGTTCGAGAGCCCGGACGGCGGCGGCCGCCACGACGGGGAGCGGGTGCTGCGCCCCGGCGATCGGGAGGGCATCTTCCACCACGACTTCCAGATGAGCGACGGTTCCCGGTTCTGGAGCTCCGAGATCTTCGCGTCGGGCGACCCCTGGGTGCGCGTCGACCCCCTGACGGGGCAGCGTGGCGCCGACGGCACCCTGCCCGAATTCCACCGCGGGGCCGAAGTGCCGCCGGGGATGGCCGTCTTCAAGGACCAGTCGACCCTGGCGGCCCTCCCCGCGGGAGCGCCCGCCTCACCCCTGGGCCAGGACGGCGACCTCGTCGGCTGCCGGGTCCTCCACCGCACGCCGTACGCGGGCCCCTCGCCGACCGAGTTCCTGCTGGAGGGCATCGACGGCCGCCGCGCCCGCTACCGCAGCCGCCGCCCGGGCCGCCGGCCCTGGGGCATCGTCCGCATGCCGCAGGGCGGCGAGGACGCCGTCCTCGCGGGCGAGGCCGCCATCCGCTGCCACGCGGCCGAGGACGGCTCGCTCCTGTGGGAGGTGCACGGCTTCCCCGGGGCCGACCGGGCGCAGGGCAAGCGGCGGTCCGGCCACAGCGTCGGCCCGGTGCCGCCGCCCGCGTACTGGCACTTCCTCACCCCGCGAGACGAGGCTTCCTCCAAGGCGCTGCGCGCGGTGGGGGAGGAGACCGTACGCGCGCTCCTCGACGCGGCGGGCCGCGCCGGAACGGGATCCGGAACCGGATCCGGGGACTTCCGGGCCGAAGTCGCCCGCCTGCTGCCCGAGGTGACCGCACCGCGCGTGGTGGACGGGGTCGTACGGGCCGCCCTGCTGGCCGCCGATGTCCGGCGGCGGCGCGAGGAGCTCTCCCGGCGCGTGGGCATCATGCGTTCGGGGCCGGTGGTGGAGCTCGGCTCGGCCGTTCCGGACACCGTGCTGGTGCCCGCGCTGGGCGGGCTGCTGCCCGAGGTCCGCCCGTACCGGTCCTACGTGCCCGGGCCGTACCCGGCGACGCTGACGGCGCTCGCGGCGGACGGCCGGTTCCTGCGGGGCGAGATCGACGAGGAGACCAGGCGGCTGGCCCCGCCCGTGGCCCCGGCGCCGTGGGCCGCGCTGCTCGGCGGGATCGACGCGGTGGCCTGGCGGGCCGCCGTGGAGACGACCGCCGAGGAGGAGCGCGCGGCCCTGGCGGCCCTGCTGGAAACCTGGAGCGGCCAGCCGTTCGCCGAACGGGGAGGCCGTTGGCGCACGGACGCGGCGGCCGAACAGGGCGGCCCGGCCAAGCCGGTTCCGGCCGCCACCGGCACCGACCCCGCCGGCACCGACCCCGCCGACGCGGACGCCGACGCCGACACCTTCACCATCGACCGGGACGACGCGGCCCGCCTGCCCCGGCTGCTGCAGCTGGCCGAGCGCCACGGACCGCTCGCACTGCACCCCGAGGCACTGGACGTCTTCTCGCGGCGTACGGGCGTCCGGCGCCCGATCGCCGCCCTGGTGCTCGGCGGCCTGCCCCGGCGGGCGGACCACGACGAGCACCTCAAGGTCCTGCGCGCAGCTCCGTACAAGGCGAACAAGACCATGGCCAGGGAGTACGGAGACTTCTGCCACCGCCTCGGCGACGCCGGGCGGCGGGCGGTGCTCGCGGCGGGAGTGCCCGAGGACCCGGCGGAGCTGTGGGAGCAGGGCGGGATCACCGCGGCGGCCGAGCGGATGGCCGACGCTTGGGCGCGCCTCCTCGGCACCACGGAGCACGTGGACGAGGAACTGGCCGCCGCGCTGGAGGCCGACCTGGGCCTGGGCGACGGCTGGGCCCGCGCCCTGACCGGCGGACCGGTGGCCGCCGACGGCCTCCTCCCGGCCCCCGGCAACGTCCTGGTCGGCGTCATCAACGGCGGGCTCGCGGTCCACCGCGTCGAGCCCGACGGAAGCACGGGCCGCCAGGTGTTCGTGCAGCATCCCCTGCACGCGGCCCAGGCGTCCGTCGTGGCCTGGGCGCTGACGGAGCGTCCGGTCGGCGACCCGGCGGTGGCCGGCGCGGCCGCCGTGTACGCGTCCCTGCGCGCCCGGCTGGACGACCCGGAGACGCTGATCCCGCTGGGCCGGCACTACGAACTGGGCCGCGAGGTCCCGGAGGACCCCGCCTTCACCCCGTACCAGGGCACCGTGCTGCCCTGCCCGGAACCCCTCTACCGGGAGGACACCGTGCCGTCCACGGCCTACGACGACGGCCTGTTCGTGGTCTCCGTGCCCGGCCGCGACGTGTTCCTGAGGCCGGCCGCGCTCGCGGACCCCGCCGCGGTGGACCGGGCCGAGCGCCTGTGCGGGACCCTGGGCCTGCCCGGGCTGCTGGAGGCCGTCCGCCGGATCCAGGCGGTCCACGGCGACGGGCCGGCCCGGATGTTCGCCCGCGCCGCGGACACACCGGTCCCCCCGGGAGGCTACGAGCTGAACCCGGCCCTCAGCACCCCGGACCTGGTGGCCGAGGTGGGCGACGCCCTCGGGGTCGGCGCGGACGCGGCCGCCCTGTACCTGCAGCTCCTGGCCCTGGCGCGACCCACCGACCGCAACGTCCGCCGCTGGAACGGCTGGACCCCCGCCCGGCACAAGGCGGCCCAGGCGGAACTGGAGGCGGCGGGCGCGGTGGAGACCGGCCGGCGGGCCCGGGCGGGGCGCACGGCCTTCGTCCCCGGCCCGTGGACCGAGCTCAAGGCCCCCCACCTCCCCGTCGAGTCCGCCAAGCTCGCCTCCCACCTGGCCTCCGCCGGGACCTCGGAGCTCCAGGGGCCGTTCACCCGACTCCTGCCCCCGGTCCCCGTCCACGAACTGTTCACCCGGGCCTGGACCGACACTCCGCGTACGGTCGGTCGGTGACGGCCATGGGGTAGGGCAAGCCGTCACGCACGGGGACGGACCTCGACGTTCTCGAGGATGCCGATCGCGTCGGGGACGAGGACGGCCGCCGAGTAGTAGGCGGTGACGAGGTAGGAGATGATCGCCCGCTCGTCGATGCCCATGAAGCGGACGTTGAGCCCCGGCTCGTACTCGTCCGGCAGACCGGTCTGGTAGAGGCCGATCACGCCCTCGTTGTCCTCGCCCGTACGCACCGCGAAGATCGAGGAGGTGTGGTGCTCGGTGATGGGGATCTTCCCGCAGGGCAGGATCGGGATCCCGCGCCAGGCGGGGATGGGGTGGCCGTCCACCTCGACGCTGCCGAGGTTGATCCCCAGCTTGTTGCACTGCTTGCCGAAGGCGGCGATGGCCTTCGGGTGGGCGAAGATGTACTGGGTGCCGCGCCGCATGCTGATCAGGTCGTCGAAGTCGTCCGGGGTCGGCGGCCCGCAGTGGGTCTGGATGCGCTGGTCGTAGTCGGTGTTGTGGAGCAGCCCGAACTCCGGGTTGTTGACGAGCTCGTACTCCTGCCGCTCCCTCAGTTCCTGCACGGTCAGGCGCAGTTGCTGCTGGGTCTGGTTCATCGGCTGGTTGTAGAGGTCGGCGACGCGGCTGTGCACCCTGAGCACGGTCTGGGCGACGCTCAGCTCGTACTCGCGCGGCTTGAGCTCGTAGTCGGCGAAGGCGCCGGGGAGGACGGCCTCGCCGAAGTGGCCCGCGCTCAGCTCGATGGCCTTCTCGCCGGCCCGGTTGGTCTTGAAGCCGTTGGAGGCGCCGTGCACGCCGGCGACGTGGGCGCGCAGCCGCTCGTACTGGTCCGCGACCGCCTTGTACGCCGATGCGGGGAGGGACAGTGCCGTGACGGCGGTCGCCGCGCGGGCGGTGAAGTCCCAGGTGGCGCCGTTCGACCCGGCGAGGGTGTGGCCGCCGAAGGTGTCCCCGTCGCCGAGCCGCCCGAGGACGTTCTCGTCGCCGTACTTGCCGGGCGCGACCTTCTCGACCTTGCCGTGCGCGATGAGGAAGACGTGATCGGCCTTCTTGCCCGCGTGCACGATCACCTGGCCGGGCTCGTACTCCTTCTGTACGAACCTGTCGGCGAGCGCCCCCAGCACGAGCGGGTCGTCGAACCCGCGCAGCAGCGGCAGTTCGGTGAGCTCGGCGGGGATGACCTGGACCTTGGAGCCGCTCTTGACGAAGGTCACGCGGCCGTCTCCCACGACGTACGAGAGACGGCGGTTGACGCGGTAGACACCACCGGGGGTGTGCGTCCAGGGCAACTTGCGCAGCAGCCAGCGGGAACTGATGCCCTGCATCTGGGGTTCGGACTTGGTGGTGGTCGCGAGATTCCGCGCGGCCGCGGTGCTGAGGCTGAGCTGCTCCTGATGCTGCTGCGCCGCTTCGGTCGCGGCACCCGCTTCGGTCCCGATCGACATTGGACTCCCTCACTTTCGGAGAGCGGGCGTCTCCTCACTCTCCGTTTCTAGGCCTAACGCAGCGTGGTCATGTTGGGCTGAAGGCGCTCCTGTGGTTGGTCCGGATGGCCCAGTCCGGCACTCGCGGGTCGGCGTGTCGCGCACGCGGAGTGAGGGAACCCCGGTCCGCTCGGCACAGCCCCGCTACGCCCCGATGCGCACCAGCGCGAGCGAGATGTTGTCGGGGCCCCCGGCCTCGATGGCGGCCTTCCACAGCTCGAAGGCGGCCCTGCCGTCGTCGTGCAGGCGCAGCAGGTCGTCGATGGCATCGTCGGGCAGCGGGTCGGTCAGGCCGTCGCTGCACACCAGGTAGCGATCGCCCGGGCCGAGCGGGAAGGCCGCCACATGGGGGTCGACGGCGCTCAGGGCGCGGGTGCCGCCGAGCGTCTGCGTGACGAGCGAGGTGGTGCGCCGGGGCGGCACCGGTGGCGGGCTGTCGTCGACGCTCACCTGGCGCAGCCCGCCCGGGCCGGCGTCGAACACCTTGCTGTCGCCGACGTTGAAGATCATCAGGGACTCCGCCAGGACGACGGCGCCCGCCACCGTGGTGCCCATGCCGGTCAGCTCCGGACGGCCGTCGGCCGCCGCGTGCACCACGCGGTTGCACAGGTTCAGCACGTCGCCGAGGGCTTCCGCGTCGTCCAGCGAAGGACCGGCCGTGGCGAGTTGCCGGACGACCAGCGCACTGGCCACCTCGCCGGCCGGCTGACCTCCCAGCCCGTCCGCCACCGCCACGACCAGCGGTTTGCCGAGCCGGAACACCAGGGTCTGGGGGTTCTCGGTCACGGTCCCGCACAGGGTCCACGGTCCGACGACGAGGCTGTCCTCGTTCTGCTCGCGGACCAGTCCCACGTGGCTCAGGGCGGTCACGGCTATGTACGCCACCCCACCATTGTCGCGCCGTGGGCTCGGCATGCGACCCGCCGCCCGCCGGAGCACGCTGGGATGTGAGCCGCCGGTCCCGACGAGGGCGGCCCGCCCGGCAGCCCGGCAGGAAGGATGGGCAGCGATGTTCGCGAGGCTGAGCACGTACCAGGGGTCACCCGTTCCACCGGAGGGAGACCTGACCCGGAATTCGGCGGAGATCGTCAAGCAGGTCCAGGGGGTGCCCGGGTTCCGCGGCGTCTACTACCTCGTCGACCGCGCCTCCGGGAGGGCCAAGACGCTGACCTTGTGGGACGACGAGCAGACCATGCTCGCCAGCGAGGAGCAGGCCGCCAGGATCCGCGAGGAGGTCGCCCAGCGGGAGGGGCAGCGCATCGTCTCGGTCGAACGCTTCGAGGTGGGATTCAGCCACCTGGAGTCGTGATCCGGCTGCCTGACCCCTGCGGGGACGCTGTCCTGTCCGGCGGCGGAAAAAGCGGAAAAGGGGGCCGGGCACGGGAATGGCCTACCCGCTGGCGGGTAGGCGCAGGGCGCTGCCGGAGGCGGTTCCATCATGAATGCATCCACATCATTGCTCTCCGCTACGAATGGCACGCTGCTCGCCCCGTCCGACCAGGTCACCGGCCTGCAGCGGCGCCTCGGAGCCGAGTGGCTGCGCTCCACCGACGAGACGGACCTCGATCCGGAGACCGTGCTCGCCCTGGCCGGCATGATCAACGTGCTGGCCGACCGGTTCGATGTCGACTGCGTCGCCTTCATGCCGCAGAACGAGGAGATCTGACCGCGCGGGCCGAGGCCCGGCGGCGACCCGTTCACTCGGTGACGGTGTCGCCATGCCGATGGGCCACTCTCCATTCGCCGTCCTCGCGGCGGTACACCTGCGTGGCCCGCAGGGTGTACGTGCGCGGCTGTCCGTCGACGGAGGCGGAGGTGTGCTCCAGGCCGGCCGTATAGGCCATGTCGCCCACGACGTCATAGGCCTGCAGCTCGAACGCGTAAGCCGTGCAGTCGGAGAAGCTCCTCCCGAGATCGGCGAAGAGCCGGTCGAGTTCGCCCTGCCCGTAGGCGTTGCGCCACGCCCCCAGAACGCTCACGGGCTCGTTGCGCGACCAGAGCGCCCGGCGGGGGGCCGCGTTGCCGTTGTGGAGCGCACGCTCCGCCTCGTACAGGGTGGTCTGGACCCATGCCAGGAAATCCTCGCGGTCGGTCATGCCTTCATCATGCGCCGGTCCGAGACGTTGCTCGACGGCAGGCGGGTGGCCCTGTCAAGCCCCGACTTTCCGGGCCGTGACCCGAGCTCCCGCCGTGGGGCGCAATGGAGTCGTGGCCGACAGAGCGGTGAGGCAGGCAGGCAGGCCGCCCGCCCGTCACGGCCGCAGTCCGTTCCCCTTGATCCGCGTAAGGACCCTCTCATGGCGATCACCAGGACCCGGCGCTTCCTCCTCCTCGTCACCGCGAGCGCGTTCGCGGCCATCGGAGGCTCCCTGTCCTCTTCCCTGTCCGCCCCCCTGAGCATCGCGACCCTGGGCGCGGGCACCCATGTCGACCCCAAGGAACCCCGGGCCCCCAGGAACGTTCCCCCACCCGGCTGCCCGGAGGGCGAGCCGGCCACTGCGCGGCCCCTGCCCGCGTCGCCGAGGTCTGCCGGGGTGTGACATGCCGCTTTCGGTGTAATGGCGGCGGCGGGCCGCCGATCCGCTGCACGCTGGGGCCGAGGAAGCAGCCGCGTTCGACCGCGCGGATCCCGGAGCATCCGACGGGAGAGTGCGGACGCCCGACCGAAAGGCGCGGATGACCGACCTCGCCGCCGCCCGAGCACCACGAGCCGGCCGGTTTCGGGAACTCGTGCGAACCGAAGGCCCGGCAGCGGCCCGCATCGTGGTCACCGTCGCCGTCGCCTGGCAGGTCGCGCTGTGGATGGGAGCCGACCAGCCGCCGGTCTACGCGGCGGTCGTCCCGCTGGTGGCCCTGCGCGGCGATCCGATGACGGCCCTGGGCACCTCGCTGCAGCGGGCCCTGGGCGTGGTGGCGGGCGTAGTGATCGGGATCGCCGTCCTGAACGTGCTGCGGCCCTCGACGGCCACGCTGACACTGGTGGTGACCCTGGGTCTGGGCGTCGGCATGGTCCTGCGGGCCGGGGGCGGGCTGAACATCCAGGTCGCGGCGTCGTCTCTGCTGGTCTTCGCCAGCACCTCGCCCGACGCGTACGCCCTGCACCGCGTGTGGGAGACCGCGGCGGGAGCGGCGGTGACGATCCTGCTCGCCCCGCTGCTGTGGCCACCCGATCCCCACCGCCTCCTGCCGGCCATCGCCGACGAGTGCCGCGCCCACCTGACCCGGGCCCTCATGGGCAGCGCGGCCGTGTTGGGCACCGCCCCGGCCGCCGCCCGCGACAACCTCACCCTCGTGAACGCCCACGCCGAAGCGGTACACGCGGGCGCCGCCCGCGCCCGCGAAGCCGAACGCGCCATGAGGTTCAACCCCCTGCGCCGCCGATACCGGGACGCCGTACGGCTCCAGGCCCGGCACATCGCCACCGCGGACGGGCTTACCGCACACGTGTCGACCCTGGCCAGGGAAGTCGCCGCGCTCACCGGCCGGGAAGACCTCGAGTCGGACCTCGCCCGGGCTCGACGCCGCCTGCCCGAACTGGCCTCGCTCACCGCCCGGGCCATCGAAGACACCCTGTCCGGCGAGGACCCGCGGCCCGCCGTGACCACCGCGCGGGACCACCTGACCGCCTACGCCCGCGCGGACTCCCGCCCCCTCGCCGTTGCCCTCCGCCGGCCCTTCCACCAGCTGCTCAACGACCTCGACCAGGCTTCCCTCCCCGGCGGGGGAACGCCGTCACCCGGCTGAGGCCGAGCCCGCCGCCTCGATCGTCCGCCGGGCGAGGACCGCGTACACGTGGTTCCGGCCACCAACCGGGAGAAATTTCCAGAACCAGACTCCAAAGGGAGCGAGCGAGTGGCCCAGACTCGGCCGCATGGTCCACCATCTGCTGCGCACACGCCCGACGGGATCACTCCCGGCCGCCCGGCTCCTACGCGTCAAGGCCGCGGTCGCGGCCGTGGTCCTGGCGGCCGCCGTGCTCCTGCTGGGCACCCCGCCCGTACACGCCGACTCGCCGGCCCCACCCGCCATGACCGACGGGTTCGGCCTGTCCCAGGTCACCGGCATCACCGGTTCCGGGACCAACTTCGTGGTCACCGTGTCCACCCCCCAGGTCGCCGGCGAGCACCGCATCCGCATCCTGCTCCCCGCCGACTACGCCGCCAACCCCACCAAGCGCTACCCGGTGCTCTATTTCCTGCACGGCGCGTCCGACGATCCGGGCAACCCCGCCCTGGCCTACCCGGCGCTCACCGCCTCCCAGTCGATGATCACGGTCATCCCGGACGGGGGCCGCCGCGGCTGGTACGCCAACTGGCTCGACCAGAAGACCGCCGCGGGCGCGCAGAACTGGGAGAACTTCCACATCAACCAGGTGATCCCGTTCATCGACGCCAACCTGCGCACCGTCACCGCCAAGCAGGGCCGGGCCGTCGCCGGCATCTCCATGGGCGGCTTCGGCGCCCTGCACTACGCCCAGCGGCATCCGGACCTGTTCAGCCAGGTCGCGACCCTCTCCGGCGCCAACGAGCTGTCCAGGAACCACGCCGTCATCCGCGCCGCCGTCGTCGCCTCCCTGACCAACATCGGCGCCCCGCTGTGCGGTTCGAGCTCCAGCCCCTCCTGCGCCCTCGACTTCGGGCCCACGGTCTCCAGCGACGCCCTCTTCGGCACGCCCTATCCGTTCTTCGACGCCGACTGGCGCTGGAACGCCGCGGACCCCATCGCCCACATGGCCGCGCTGAAGGGCATGGGCATCGCCGTCTACTCCGGCAACGGGAACGGCAACCCCTCCGACGGCGAGTTCTGGGTCGAGTCGGCGGGACGGCACACCAAGGAGCGGCTGGACGCCCTCGGCTTCCCGTACCACTACGTCAACTACGGCAACGGCGCCGGCTGGGGCCCGAACTGCAACGGCAGCCACAACAGCGGCTGTTGGAGCCAGGACCTGGTGGACTACGTACCGCGCCTGGAGGCGGCGTTCGCCGCGGCCGCCGTCGGCACCACCGGCTGACGCCGGCGGCCCTGAACTCCCGCGCGCATCATCGGCGTCGTGCCGCGCCGTGCGACGGGACCTCCTTCCGGAGGATCTCGGCGAGATGCCCGCTGGTGTCCCGCAGTCCCCGAGGGACGCCACGGCCGCGGCCGATGGTGCGCGTGGCACCCGCGAGCGAGTTCAGGGCGCGCGTCGACCCCATGGCCGGCGCGGAATCGACGAGGGTCGACAGCCAGGCGTCCGCATCGCGCCAAGCACCGGCCCGCGCAAGGACGGACGCCAACTCGGCGGAGAAGAGGGAGCGGTAGGCGGGCGCGTCGTCCGCTGCCGTCGCCTCGCGCAGGCAGGAGACGGCCGCCTCCAGGTCCCCCAAGTCGGCCAGCGCCAGCCCCTGATGACCGACCAGTTCCGACCGGTCGAACCACCAGGTCCAGGAGGGTTCGCGAGCGCCGGCCGGCCCGTCCCCGAGCAGCTCCCGCGCCGTGCTCATCGACCGCGCGGCCTCCCCCTTCCGCTGGAGCAGGGCGTGGGCCCGTGCCTCCCGTACGTGGAAGATCGCGGCCACCCGCTCCGGGAGGTCCCTTCCGGCGAGGACGGACGAGGAGATGCGCAGCGAAGCGCCGGGCCGCCCGAGGTGCGCGTGCTGCATGCACCGTACGGAGAGGACGAGCCACTCGATGGACCGCCGCTCCGGGGGGAGCCTGCGGGCCAGGGCCAGCGCCTGCCGGTTGAGCGCGTACGAGGGACCGTGCCGCTCGGCGTCGAAGAGGATCCAGGCGGCCACCTCGAAGAGCTCCGCGAGCGCCTCGCCATCGGCCGCCCCCGCCGATGTCCGGAGCAGCCGCCGGGCGGCGCCCACCGCCCGCAGCGCCTCGGGAGCCGCACGGCGCGCGCCGGCCGTGCCGTCCATCCGGATGAGCTCCGCCGTGGTCGCGGCGACATCCGGCGCATGCTCCGCCACGGATCTCAGCCCAGGTCCCGGGGCCCGTAGCAGGCCGTACCCGCCCCCGTGGCCAAGGCCCAGTAGCGGTCCCCGAACGACCAGTGCCACCACTCCGTGGGGTAGTTCACCAGACCCGCGGCCGTCAGGGCGGCTCCCAGGACCTCCCGGTTCTCGCGGGCCCGGGCGCCGATGGTGTCCGCCGCCGTGTAACAGGCGCCGGCGCTCTCCTCCGGATCCGCGTTCACCCGCGTACCCAGGTCGAGTTCGCGCCCGTCCGCGTCGGCGAGGGTCAGGTCGACGGCGGCCCCGGCGCTGTGCGGGGCGATCTCGGGCGGGGACACGTAGCGGCTCGCCGCCGACCGCACCTGCTCGGCGGACCAGTCCGGATGGGCGGCCCGCAGCCGCCCCGCGTACTCCTCGAAGTACCGCCGCTGCAACGCCGGCGGCCGGTACCCCTCCACGAAGAGCAGCCGCAGACCCCCCGGCAGCAGCGCCTGGGCCTCCACGAGGCGTTCCAGGACGCCTTCCCGGAGGTACGCGTACGCGCCGTCCGGGTCCTGCCTGCGCGCGTCGACCAGCAGGGCACTGGGGTGGTGCCGGACGCTGACGAGGCGCTCCCTGCACTCCCGTACGGGCACGGCCGCGACCCGGGGGTCGGACATTAAGACGATCTCACTCATGACGTGATCATCTCGCGGGGAGCGCCACCGGCCAAGACCCCCCGGGGGCTCCGCCGGCCGCGGCCGCGTGTCTCCGGCGCGCCGTGCCGGGTTTCCGGCGGCCCGTGGTTCTAACCTCGGCGCATGGCTGAGATGTTCGATCACGCACCGCAGGTATGGACGGCGGCGCGCCTGCGCGAAGCCCTCGCAGGCGTTCCCGACGAGACCCCGATCCACATCGGTGTCGCGGACGGGCCCGGGGACTTCGAGGGGTACGGCGAGTACGTCCTCGTGGACGCGGAGCCGGTGGAGATGGACGGCAACGGCGACCCTGCCGCGTCGGAGGTGCAGTTCACGCTCTTCGCCGACGCACGGGCCGGCGCCTACCACCTCGACGTCGACTGAGGACGGGCCCCCCGGGGGGCGGCCGGCCGCGGAACCCGTCGGCGGCGCGCTCCCGCGCACGAGCCCGTCTGCGCCCCACCGGGCGGCTGACGTGGCAGGCTGGCCGTATGTGTGGTCGCTACGTATCCACCCGCAGCCCCGAGGACCTTTCCGGCCTGTTCCGGGCGGCGCCCCCGGAGCCGGCGGACGCGCTGCCCCCGAGCTGGAACGTCGCCCCGACCGACGCGGTGTGGGCGGTCCTGGAACGCGCGGACCGCGAGAGCGGGCTCCTGGAGCGGCGGCTGAGGCCGCTGCGCTGGGGGCTGGTGCCTTCCTGGTCGAAGAGCCCGTCGGGCGGCGCCAAGATGATCAACGCGCGGGTGGAGACGGTGCACGAGAAGCCCGCCTTCCGGCGCGCGTTCGCCAAGCGCCGGTGCCTGCTCCCCGCCGACGGCTTCTACGAATGGCAGCCCGTCCCCGCGACCGGCAGTGCGAAGGCGTACAAGCAGCCCTACTTCATCCGCCCCGAGGACGGCTCTGTCATGGCGATGGCCGGGCTGTACGAGTTCTGGCGCGACCCCGCGGTCGCCGACGACGACCCGGCGGCGTGGTGGGCGAGCTGCACGATCATCACCACCGAGGCCACCGACACGGCCGGCCGCATCCACCCGCGGATGCCCCTGGCCCTCGCCCCGGACGACTACGAGGCCTGGCTCGACCCCTCCCACCAGGACCCGCACGAGCTGCGCGCCCTCCTCGCGGCCCCTGCCGGAGGCCGCCTGGACGTTCGTGCCGTGTCCACCGCGGTCAACAGCGTCCGCAACAACGGACCGGAGCTCCTGGCCGACGCGTAGCCACGGCGGGTGACGGCGGGTGACGGCTCGTGGCGCCGGGTGACGGCGCACCAGGTACCGGGCAGGCGCCGGCGTGCGGCATGATCGGGGGATGTCTGATCGCATCATTGCCGCCTGTGACGGAGCGGCCAAGGGGAATCCGGGGCCGGCCGCGTGGGCCTGGGTCATCGCCGACGGCGAAGGGCGCCCCGAGCGCTGGGAGGCCGGCCCGCTGGGTCGGGCCACGAACAACGTCGGGGAGCTGACCGCCCTCCAGCGGCTCCTGGAGGCGGTCGACCCGGGTACGGCGGTCGAGGTGCGGATGGACTCCCAGTACGCCATGAAGGCCGTGACCCAGTGGCTGCCGGGCTGGAAGCGCAACGGCTGGAAGACGGCTTCGGGCCAGCCCGTCGCCAACCGGGAGCTCGTCGAGCGGATCGACCTGCTGCTGACCGAGCGCGACGTGACGTTCCAGTACGTTCCGGCGCACCGCGAGGACGGCGACCACCTGAACGCGATCGCCGACCAGGCCGCCAGCGATGCCGCCCTCACCCAGCAGGCCGCCGGCACGGCCCTCGGCGACGAGGAGATGCCGCGCCCGGCCCCCGCCCGCAGCACGCCCTCGCGGCAGAAGGCCGGGCCCGCCCGCCGCAAGACGTCGGACGGGACGCCGGCCGCCGGCGGCCCCAGGCCCATCAAGGCGAAGTTCCCCGGAACCTGCCCGTGCGGGAAGCCGTACGCGCAGGGCGAGCTGATCACCAAGAACGGCACCCGCTGGGGCCACGCGGAGTGCGCCGCCGCCGTGCCCGTGGCCCCGCCGGCGTAGCCGGCCCCCCACCGGCCTCCGGTGGCGCCGCGCCCTTTCAGGAAGGCTGAAAGGGCGAGTGCTTCAGGCGTCACCGCCGGGGCTGTCGAATCCCCCTCCACCCTCATGGCCGCGGGGCGGGTCCGGATCGGCGGGCCGGCCGCTCCCGTCGGGGTCCTTCCCCTTGCCGCCGGGCCGCGGTAGGTCCTCCTTCTCCAGGGCGGCCACGCCGTACGTCCCCACCAGCGAGAGCGCCCCGAGGACGAGCGTCTGCCAGCCGAACGCCAACACCGTGCCCACCGCGAGCATCGCGCCCCCGATCACCAGGCGCGGCGATACGATCCGGACCGCGTCGACGAGCCTCCGGAACCGGAACTCCCGGAACCCGAGCGGAACTCCAGGGCCGTCGGACGCCGCGCCTTCCGGCAGCGTCGCACCGGTGAGCGCCGCCCAGTAGCGCTGCCCGAAGCCGTAGCCGAGGCGGCCGCGCGCCGCGGCGACGGGCCGGGCGCGTGCGGGGCCACCGGTGAGGGAGGCGACGTAGCGCTGCAGGAAGGGGGTCACGGCTGACCGCCCTGGCCCGCCCCCGGCACCGGTTCCGCGGGCGGCGGGGCGAACTGGGTCGCGTGACCGATCGACCGGCCGGAGCCGAACTGCAGGAGCAGGACGGGGGCCGAGGCGCCGACCATGACGGCGGCGAGCTCGCCCACGACCTGGTTGCGCAGCAGGGCCCCGGCCGCCGCGCCCAGGGCCAGCCGGGTCAGGAAGGCGAGGGCGTCGGGCCCGGGGTCGATGAACCGGCTGAACCGGGGCTGGGTGCGCCGCTTCTCCTCGCGCGCCTGGCGGCGGGCCGCCCGCCACGCGCTGACGTTCATCCAGAACTGCACGGCCTCGATGACGGCGCCGCCGGTGGCGCCAAGACTTGCGGCCGTTAAAAGGTCCATGGGCGAGCCTTGTTGGTCTCGGTGGGCAGAGCGACGACCGGGCAAGGATCACCCACTCTCGGCCCCCCGGACAACCCTCCGTGGTGCGGGCCCGCGACGCCGTGGCGGCCGGGGTCAGCGGAACAGCTGGCCGCGGACCGCTCCGTCGGGGAACTCCGCGGTGTGGATGTTGGAGTAGTGGTCGCGGGGGTTCTCCTGGAGCCGGCGGACGTCCTCGGCCTTCTGCGCCGCGAGGCGGCCCGAGACCGCGAAGATTCCGTCGGGCACCGGCCTGTCGAGCAGGTTGAAGACCACGTCGCCGTTCTTGCCGAACGGGCCGCGGTGGATGTGCCCCAGCGTCGGGCTCTTGATGTTGACCCACGCCAGCGAGTAGTCGATGTCGGTCCCCTGCGGCTGGAGGAAGGTGACGGCGAAGCCGTCGGGGTCGCCGACCTTGGAAGTGTCCGTCTTCGGTATCTCCTGGGCGCCGTTGGACAGGGCGCGGAGCTTGCCGCCCTTGACGATGGAGAGCGGGTTGACGGCGCGGTTGAGCGGCTGCAGCTGGCCGCGGACCGCCCCGCCCGGGAACTCGGCGCTGTGCAGGTTGACGTAGAAGCCGGCCGGGTCGGTCCGCAGCCGCTCCGCGAGGGCGGCGTCGGTGAGGGCCACCTGCCCGGCCGCGGAGTGCACGCTGGAGGGCATGGCGCTGCCGAAGAGCGGGGCCTTCACCGCACCGTTCTGCCCCGCGGCGCCCTCGTGGATGTGTCCGAGGCTGGGCACGAGTCCCTTCCAGTTCAGCGAGAACGTCACGCGGTCGCCCCTGACCTGCACGAGCGCAACGGCCTCTCCGTCCGGGTCGTTGACGGCGGGACCGCCGGCGACCGCCACCTCCTGCTTGCCGTCGAGGCGCGCGACGAGCGTGACGGCGCGGCCGGACGACGGCGTCGTGAAGGCGGCGGCCGCCCCGGTGGCCGCCCCGGCGGTGCCCGGCGCGGAGCCGTGGCCGCCGTGCCCGCCGTCTGCGTTCGCGGGGACGACGGAGGTGGCGCCGAGTGCGACGACGATGGCGGCGGTCGCGAGCAGTCGCTTGTTCATGTGAGTCGTTCCTCCCTGGGATCCCGGCCGCTGTGACCGGTCACAGGACATACGGATCACCCCAGGGCCTTGTTCAATCCCGGATTTATTGATTTTCCTTTGAACCACCTGTCGTGCAGGGCTCGTGACGCCCAAGAAAGCTTCATCCCGTACCCCACGACAGAAGGAAGAGGACGATGCGTGTCCCTCAGACCGGCACCGCGCTCGCACCGGTACTCGCACTGGCCGTGCTGGCCCTGACGGCGTGCGGCGGCGGCGCGTCCGAGGCGCCGGACGACCGGAAGCCCGGCGCGGCCCGGCAGCCGGCCGCGGCCGCTTCCGTACGCGTCGCCGACTCCCCGCTCGGCCCGATCCTGGTCGACGGAGCGGGCCGGACGCTGTACGGGTTCACGAAGGACCAGCCGGGGGCGAGCAACTGCGACGCCGACTGCGTGGCCGTCTGGCCGGCCCTCATCGCCCCGGAGGTCGCGGCGGGTTCGGGCGCGGAGGCGAAGCTGCTCGGCAAGACGCCCCTGACCGACGGCGCCACTCAGGCCCGGTACGGGGACTGGCCGCTCTACTACTACGTGGGGGACGCGGTCGCGGGAGACGTCACCGGCCAGGCCCTGGACGACGAGTGGTTCGTGATCGGTGCGGACGGCAAGCTCGTCAAGCGCACGGCCTGACAGCGCCGCCGACCGCCGACCGCCGATCGCCGACAGTCGACCCCGGGTCGGGCCGGGCCGGGTCGGGCCGGGCCGGGCCGTCAGTCGGCCGGGACCGTGACCGTCGGCGTGTTCCAGCCGGAGATCCGCAGCCGCGGCGCTGAGCCGCGCAGATCCGCGGTCCGGTACGTCGCCGTCAGCGTCGCCGACTCACCCGGCCACAGGCTGATCTGGTTGTCGCTCCACCGGACGGGCAGGACGGGCGTGCCCTGCGCTCCCACCAGGTGGACGTCGGTGAGCAGCGCCGGGGTGCTCCCCGTGCCGATGTGGCGCACGGTCACCGTCGTCGTGGACGTCCCCGCCGCCGTGGCCGTCGAGGCGGTCGCGGTGACGGCCGCCTGGCCCATCGAGTTCAGACCTTTGAGATCGGCGTAGGCCGTGGTCGGCGTGTGGTACCAGTCGGTGTCCGAGTAATCGAGCACGTCCGCCTTGGTGGAGAGCCAGTACACGTTCCGGCTCACCTCCCGCCCCGTGCCGTCGGTGAGCAGCAGCCGGGCCAGATAGGTGGTGGACAGGCCGGCGACCGACGCGGGCGCGGGGACGGTGAGCGCGGTGCTGCTCGCGCCGCCGCCCGCCACGCTCAGGGCGGTCGCGGTCCGGTCGTACTTCTGCGTGCCATCGGGGTTGAAGAGGGTGACCCGAGCCGTGAGCCCCGAGGCCGCGGACGTGCGGTTGTTGACGACCGTCACCGCCCGGTTGTCGTAGCCGTACTGGATGTGCAGCGGCTCGTTCGCCTTCTTCGCGCCGAAGTAGGCCCCGCCCTGGTCGAGATACCGGTCCAGCAGCTGCCAGTGGAGCGAGGTCCAGCCGCTGTTGAACATCCAGTAGATGACGCCGGTCGACGGTTCCGACGTGTCCTTGGCATTGCGCCCGTACGCCTCGAACTGCGCGCGGACGTTCTCGTACTGGGCAAGCTGCGCCTTGCGCACGTAGTCATCGAGGCCGGTCGGGGGTCCGTACCGGCCCGCCAGCGCGGCGTCGTACAGCTTGAGCGTCGCGAAGGTGGCCGAGGGGGAGCGGTGGTACTGCGCGGCGGACGGGTCCTTCCACAGGGTCTCCAGCTCGGCCGGGGACATCATGCGGCGCAGCGTGTCGAGGGTCGGGACGTCCGGACCCGCGCTGGTCTCGGAGTTGAAGCCGGTGGCACCGCCCTCCCGCTTGTTGTACCAGTAGCCGGGCGGGACCCAGTCGTACGGACCGGTCATCTTCATGCCCGAGCTTCCGGTGATCGGGGCGGAGGCGTCGGAGGCCGCGGGGACCACCGGGACCGTCCAGTCCGCTTCCTCCAGTGCCTCGACGTAGCCCTGTTCGATCTCCTCGTTGGGTGCGAAGTCGCTGCCGATCAGGAAGGAGATCACGCTGGGGTGGTGGCGCAGCCGGGCCGCTTCGGCGGCCATCGACGCCCTGGCGACGGGGAAGTCGGGGGTGTCCCATCCCTCGCCGGCCTCACTGCCGTTGACCTCTCCCTCCCACTTGTCGCAGCACTCCCAGCCGGGAAGCGTCAGGATCCCGTACCGGTCGGCGAGGTCGAAGAACTCGTCCGGCTCGATGTGCCCCTCCAGGCGCAGGGTGTTCAGGCCCAGGTCGAGGGCGTACTTCAGCCGGTCCTCGACGTAGGTGCGGTCCCAGCGCAGGAACTCGTCGGGGGACCAGCCGCCGCCCTTGACGAGCAGCGGGCGGCCGTTGATCCGGTACTGGCGGGCGCCGTCGGCATTGAGCGGTGCCCGCACCTCACGGATGCCGAAGGACGAGCGGGCGGTGTCGGAGGGCGTGCCGTTCACCGTCGCGGTCAGGTCGAGACCGTACAGCGGCTGCTCTCCCATGGCGGCCGGCCACCACACGCGGGGCGAAGCCAGCCGGAGGCCGGGGTGGTCGGCGGGGGAGAAGACCACCGTCCTGGTCTCGTGCGGGGCCAGCGTGACGCTCCCGCTGACGGTGGCAGGACCCGCGGTGCCGGCCACCGTCGTGGTGACGGTGGCCGAGGAGTCGTTGCGCACCCGGGCCTTCACGGTCAGGTCGGCCGAGGCCATCGACGGCAGGGCCAGGCTGGTCACCACGTGCGCGTCGCGCAGGGCGACCGGTCCGCCGCGGCGCACCGTGACGTCACGGACGATGCCCATGTTCTCGTCGGGCGGCGGCTGAAGCCAGTCGAGCCAGCCCATGGTGAGGTGCTCGCGCGGGTTGTTGGGCCGGATCCGGAAGGCGACGGTATTGGTACCCGCCTCGATCAGGTCGGTGACATCCAGCTCGTGCCGGGTGTACGCGCCGGCGACCGTGCTCGCGGTGGCGATCTGCCGGCCGTTGACGAAGACGTCGGCGGCGGAGATGACCCCGCCGAAGTCCAGGTACGTACGGGCGGTGGTGTCGGCGACGGTGAAGTCGGACCGGTACCACCAGGGCACGCGGAAGTCGGCGGCCGGGATCAGCTTCTGCCGGGTGGAGTAGAAGGGGTCGGGGTGGACACCGGCAGCGAGCAGCGCCGCGAGGACGGTGGAACGGGAGCCCGCCGGGTACCAGCCGGCCGCCGCGTAGCCGGGGGCGGCCACGGCGGCCGCCGGGTCCGCCACCTTCGCCGTCGACTGGATCGCGTACCCCGACAGGGCCGTCACGCTGCCCGGCGCGTCGGAGACGGCGGTCGTCGCCCGTGGCCCGTGCGCGGTCCGCGGAGCGGGCGCCGCGGGGGACGTGCCGGCGGCGAGGGTGAGGACCAGGCCGACGAGGGCCAGGGCGGCGGTTCGTCCGTGGACGAGGGCGAGTCGGTGGAACACGCGGGCCTCCGCGGGGACGGGTCCGGGATTCCGCGCAGGTACGGGCTCGGCCCCATGGGGACGAACCCGGTCGGAACGGAGCCGAGTGTGCCACGGTGGAGCGCGCACGCGGCGCAGACTCCCTGGTGGCTCGCCCGAACCGGCGGCCCGGTGCCGGCCGGCCATCCGGGCGGCGGCCGCCGCGCGGCACCGGCCGCCGCTACCAGGTCCGCTCGTATGCGACCTGTTCGAGGGGGTTGCCGTCGCCGAAGTCGAAGGCGCGCACGGTGCCGCACTCGGCAAAACCGGACTTGGTGTAGAAGCGGCGGGACCGGGGGGTGTCGCGCAGCGTCCAGAGGTGCGCGCCGGTGAACCCGTCGGCGCGCAGGCACCGCAGCGTCTCGCTCATCAGCGCGGCGGCGATTCCGCTGCCCCAGCTGTCCGGGTGCGCGTAGAGGCTGTGGATCTCGGCGAGACCCGGCCGGGCCGTGGACGGGCCGAAGAAGGCCAGTGCCGCGGGGCGGCCCTCGAGGAGCGCGAGCAGGATCGTCTCCGGGCCGTCGGTGATCCGCGCGTGCCACCGGGTACGCCGGTCCCGGACGCCGGCCGCGGCGAACTCCGCGTCGAAGAAGGGGGCGTAGGCCGCTTCCCAGGCCGCGGCGTGGATCTCGCCGAGCGCGCGGCCGTCGTCCGGTTCGGCACGACGAATTTCGATCATCCGGGCACCCTACCCGCGGAGTCCGCCCTGCCGCCCGGCAGGAGATCGAGCAGCCCATGCGCGGAAGCCACTAGCCGCCACCCGCTTCGGATGGCAGTCTCGTGTCCTCGTTTACGGCATCCTGTGGGGGGAAACGTGATGGAGCCGGGTACAGGCATGGGCCTGCGCGGACGCAGCGGCATCCTGTCCCTGGTCGACGCGTCCCTGAAGGAGTCCCCCGCGGCCGAGCGGCCCCTGACCATGCTGCTCGGGCCGCCGGGCAGCGGCGCCAGCGAGGCGCACAGCGCGCTCATGGAGCACTTCGGGCCCGACTACCCCTTCGCCTTCGTCAACTTCGCGGGAGCACAGTCACTCCTGCCCCGCTACGCCCTCGGTCTGCTCGCGCGCCAGCTCGAACGCAAGCTGCCCCGCTACGGCCGCTCCCACTTCCCGCTGCTCAGCCTCGGCCTCCTCGCCTCCGACCAGGAACTCAGGATGCGCAGCCTCGCCGAGGGCCGGCGCGCGGTGCAGCGGCAGCTCGACCGGTTCCAGGAGGAGAACGAGGCCCGGCACGGCGACTACCTGGCCGCCTTCTTCGAAGTCGGCATGGGCGCGGTGGGCATGCCCGAAGGCGCCTCCACCGCCGCCCTCGCCCTCTTCCAGGACGCCCTGCGCCGCAGCCGCCGCAGCATGCCGAACCTGCTGGGCGGCAGGTTCGGCAGCCGGCTCACCGCCGGCGCCCACTGGTACGGACGGCACCCCATGATCCGCAGCGGCGATCCCATGGAGGCCCTCGTCGAGCTCAACCTGTGGCGCCACGAGGGCGACGAGAACGAGCAGGAGCGCCTCGACCTGGTCCTCTTCTCGGCGTTCCTGGAAGACCTCAGGCGCAACACCGCCCGCAGCTTCATGCCCCGCTCCTACCTGCTGCTCCTCGACAACTCCCACACCGAGTACGGCCGCCGCTTCCTGGACCTGCTGGTGCGCGTCCGGCACGACAACACGGTCGTGGCCGGCCTCGACAGCGACCCGCTCACCATCGTGGCCAGCTCGAACCGCTGGCTGCCCCGCTGGGGCCCGGCCACCGGGGACTCCTGGCCCTGGCAGCTGCGCGGCCCCGACCGGGCCTCCCTCGCCGACTGGAACACCCACCGGCCGACCCGCGACAGCGAGGACACCTGGTGGTACCCGCTGCGCCTGCGCGACCTCAACCTGGACGAGGTGCGCATCCGCATAGAGCTCCAGCTCGGCGGCCACAGCGACCTGGCCCCGCTGACCCGCCTCACCCCCTTCGTGCACCGGCTGACCGGCGGACTGCCGCGCGCCGTCCACCAAGTGCTCGACGTATTACGCCAGTCCGGGCCGCCGCCGGACTCGGGCCCGCAGCAGGACCGCTGGCTGCGCACCCTCCCCGACCGGCCCCTGCGCAGCGGCGAGAGCACCGCTACGCTCGCCGACACCGCGCTGGGCCACCTCCTGCGCGACTTCGACGAGACCGAGCGCACCGCCCTCGCCGAATGCGCCGCCGCCCGGGACTTCTCCGTCGGCACCCGCCTCCTCAGCCCCGGCGACGCGCTGTTCGGCGAGATCCGCTCCCGCTGGCTGCTGTCCGGACCGCTCACCGTCGTCCCCGTACTCCATCCGTGGCTGCGGCGGCTGCTGCTGTGGCGGCTGGCCCGGCGCCCCGACGCGTGGGACGCCGCGCACGAACTCCTCGCCGAGTACTACCGGGGTGAGGGGAAACAGGTGCAGGAGATGTACCACCTGCTCGCCCTCGGGCGGACCGACGAGGTCACCGCCCATCTGACGCGGCGTTTCGGCGCCGTCCCGGCCATGCAGTGGATCGCCGAGTTCGACGCGATCACCGCCGCCCCCAACCGCCTCCCGACGGACCGCGGCCCGCTGGAACTCCTCGCCGGGCTCGTCCCGCGCCGACCCGACGGTGTGATGGACGTCGAGTCCGTGATCCACACGCTGGTGACCACCCGCTGGGTGTGGAGCGATCCGCTCGCCGACCCCGCCATGCGACTCAACGACATGATCGCCGACGGCTTCACCCAGCTGTCACAACTGCGGAGGAACGACATCGTGGCTCTGTTCAACGAGGCGGAACGGCACCGCCACTGGCGCGATCCCCAGACCGTCGGCGGGGAGGGCTGAGCCCGTGGTCAGAGTCGAATGGCCGCTGCACGTCGTGCGCCGCGTCGCCCTCGCGACCGCCGCCGCCGTCGTCCTGGCGGCAGCCGTCTGGCTGGGCGTCGGCTGGATCCAGGACCGTCAGTCCAGATGCGCCGACGGAGTGGTCGAACAGGGCCCGCGCGACGAGTGCGTCGGGGTCACCGACGGCTCCTATTCCTTCGCCCCGCACCTCGACGCCGTCCGGAAGAAGATCCTCGAGGAGAACGAGCGCGTCCTCGCCAACGCGGACAAGGAGCCCTACGTCAGCGTCGCGTACATGACCTCCTTCACCCTGACCGCCGAGGACAGCAACTCGGCCGAAGGCATCCGGCACGAACTCCAGGGTGCCTACCTGGCCCAGTACCGGCACAATCGCGGCGACCTCTCCGCCACGCCCAAGATCCGCCTGCTGATCGCCAACGCGGGCAGCAGATCGGCGCACTGGCAGCACACCGTGGACGAGCTGATCGCCCGCAAGGACTCCCCGGACCGGCTGGTCGCGGTGACCGGCCTCGGGCCCAGTACGGACGAGAACCTCGCGGCCATAAAGCGGCTGTCCGAGAACGGCATCGCCATGGTCGGCGCCACGATGACCGCCACGAACATCCAGGGCATCAACGGTTTCGTACGGGTCGCCCCCACCAACGTCGACGAGGCGTACGCGGCCGCCGGCTACCTCAAACGGCGGGGCGTCGGCACCGCCGTCGTCATCCAGGACGTGGCCCAGGGAAACCTGTACGCCTCCACCCTCGGCACGGCCTTCACGGAGGCCTTCCAGGAGGGCGAGAAGCACAAGCTGGTCGCGGAACGGATGACCTACGACTCCTCCGTCAGCAGCGCCTGGCAGAACGAACTGCGCTACATGCCGGGACAGTTGTGTCTGCAGCGCCCTCAGCTCGTCTACTTCGCGGGCCGCGGCCGCCACCTCACCCACTTCCTCGACGCCCTGTCCAACCGCAGTTGCCCGGAGCAGAAGTTCACCGTCTTCGCCGGGGACGACACCACCAACCTGACCGCCGAGCAGCTGGCCCACGCCGCCGAGACGGGGATCGAGGTCCTCTACACCGGCCTCTCGCACCCGGACATGTACCGTGCGTCGCCGCAGTCGGTGTCCGCCCCGTCGGCGCGGAACTTCCAGCAGGGCGGGCTGCTCGACCAGTGGTTCCCGCACGATCCGCGCGACGACGGCGGGGCCCTGATGGGCCACGACGCCGTCCTCACCGCGGCCCACGGCATCCAGATGGCCGCCCGCTGGCAGGGCCAGGTCGTCGGTGACGCCGTGGCGCGGATGTTCCACCAGATGGACGGCAGTCAGCAGGTCGCCGGAGCCAGCGGTTTCATCTCCTTCCAGAACAACGGCAATCCCCGCAACAAGGCGGTTCCGATCCTTCGGCTCAATGCCAAGGGCATCGCGGAGTTCGTCGAAGTGTCCGCGGCGGACGGCAAGCCGCCGGAGGCGCAGTGACCTAGTGCTGTGGCCGGACGCCGCCGGCCGGAGGCCCGCCGTGCTCCGGCCCGCGGCGCCGGCGGCGCGTCAGGCGGTCGGCGGCTGCCGCGCGGCGCCGAGGAGGACGGCGACCAGCCGTTCGGTGGTCCCCTTCGCCTCCTCGCTCCCTCCGGGCACGCGCGTCATCAGCAGGTGGTGGACGGTGCCGACGAGCGCGAGCGCGATCGTCGCGGCGTCCGCGCCCTGCGCGATCCGGCCGTCGCGCTGCTCCGCCCGGAGGTACGCGGCGAACGAGTCCTGGATCGCGTCGAACGCCGGCGCGCCCGACCGAAGGCCCTCCCGGGCGTGGAGGGCGGCGGCGGGGCGGGTCATCGCCAGGCCCACGACCGCCGGGGGCAGGGAGTCCAGCAGTGCGAGGGCGACCTCTTGGAGGTTGCCCGCGACGCTGCCCTGCCCCACCCGCGCGCCCAGCCCCTCGGCCTGGCGGGCGCTGCGCGCGAACCGGTCCAGGACCAGTTCGGCGACGAACTCGTCCAGCCCCGCGAAATGCGTGTGCAGGACCCCCTTCCCGCAGTCCGCCTCCGCGGTGACGGCGCGGCTCGTCAAGGCCGCCGCCCCGTCGCGGGCCACCACCCGTTCCGCCGCCGCGAACAGCCGCTCGCGCAGGTCTGGAATCGCCACTCCACGAGGTGACACAACGGCCCCTTCCGCCAAGCCCATTGCAAGTATGGGCGTTCGCCCATACTGTTTGGGCACTTGCCCATACTAGGGCCGGGGGCGCTCGACGTCCCCGGCGGGGACGGATGTGCCGCATGGACCAGCTGGTCAACAACGCCCAGGCGCAGGCATGGAACGGCTACGAGGGCGCCCAGTGGGCCCGCAGCCAGGAACGCTGGGACGCCGTCAACGACGGCTTCAACCAGCCACTGCTCGACGCCGCCGACCCGCGCGGGCCCGCCCGCGTACTCGACATCGGCTGCGGAGCCGGGAGCACGACCCGGCTCGCGGCCCGGCGGGCCGACCGGGGCCGGGCCGTAGGGGTGGACCTCTCCGGGCCCCTGCTCGAACGGGCCCGCCTGAGCGCCGAGCGCGAGGGCGTGACCCGTGCGACCTTCGTCCAGGCCGACGCGCAGGTCCACCCGTTCGAACCCGGATCCTTCGATGCGGTCATCAGCCGCTACGGCATGACCTTCTTCACCGACCCCGCCGCGGCCTTCGCCAACATCGGCCGGGCCCTGCGCCCCGGCGGCCGCCTCGCCTTCATCTGCGCGGCCGAGCCCGGAGCCAACGAATGGCTCAGGGCCATGGCCTCACTGGACGGCATCCTGCCGCTCGACGGCTTCGGCGAGCCCGGTTCCCCGGGCATGTTCTCCCTCACCGACCCCGACCACACCCGCGCCCTCCTGGCCGCCGCCGGATTCGAGAACGCACGCGCACAGCGGGTGGAAGCCGCCGGGAACTGGGGGAGGGACGCCGAGGACGCGGCGGCCTTCCTGCTCGACTCCGGCCCCGGCCGCCACCTGCTGGGCCGCGTCGGGCCCGCTGCGCAGCAGGAGGCCCGCCGTACGCTGATCGAGGCGCTGCGCCCGTACGAGAACGACGGCGCGGTGCGGCTGCGCAGCAGCTCCTGGCTGGTCACCGCAGTCCGCGGCGCCGCCTGCGAGCCTCCGACCGGCAGAATGCAGTCATGAACGACCGTCAAGACGACGCTCCCGCCGCGGCCCGGGCGACGGACTGGATCAACCCGCCCCTCACCACGCCCATCACCGCAGCTCTGTTGCACGGCGCCCTGGATCTGGAGCGCACCGCGCACGGGGTGCTGCCGCACCGCCTGCCCGCCCGGGCGCGCGCACAGTGCTCCGACGGGCAGTTGGCCATGGCGGAGGCCCAGCCCTCCGGCGTACGGCTGGCGTTCCGTACGCGCGCCACCACCGTCGAACTGGACGCCCTGCGCACCAAGATGGCCTACCAGGGCGCCCCGCCCCGCCCCGACGGCGTGTACGACCTGCTCGTCGACGGCCGGTTGACCGGACAAGGCGGGGTGACCGGCGGCAACGTCCTCATGGTGGACATGACCACCGGCTCGGCGGAAACCCGGCCCGGCCCCGTCGGCACCGTACGCTTCTCCGGCCTCCCCGACCGCGTCAAGGACGTCGAGATCTGGCTGCCGCACAACGAGATCACCCAACTGGTCGCCCTGCGCACCGACGCCCCCGTCGAACCCCTTCCCGACGGGGGCCGCAGGAAGTGGCTCCACCACGGCAGTTCCATCAGCCACGGCTCCGACGCCGCGAGCCCCAGCACCACCTGGCCCGCGCTGGCCGCCGCGGCCGGCGGCGTGGAACTGACCAACCTGGGCCTGAGCGGCAGCGCCCTGCTCGACCCGTTCACCGCCCGCGCCCTGCGCGACAGGCCGGCGGACCTGATCAGCGTCAAGATCGGCATCAACCTCGTCAACACCGACCTGATGCGGCTGCGCGCCTTCGGCCCCGCGGTACACGGCTTCCTGGACACCGTCCGCGAAGGCCACCCCACCACTCCGCTCCTGGTCGTCTCGCCCATCCTCTGCCCCATCCACGAGGACACCCCGGGCCCCAGCGCCCCGGACTTCTCCGGTCTCGCAGAGGGAAGGCTCCGGTTCCTGGCCGCGGGCGACCCGGCGGAACGGGCCGCCGGGAAGCTGACCCTCAACGTCATCCGGGAGGAACTGGCCCGCATCGTGCGGCAGCGCTCGGCCGACGACCCGAACCTGCACCACCTCGACGGCAGGGACCTCTACGGCGAGGCGGACCACGCCGAACTCCCCCTGCCCGACGGGCTCCACCCCGACGCCGCCACGCACCGCCTGATCGGGGAACGCTTCGCCACCCTGGCCCTCGGCCCCGGCGGCCCGTTCGCGGCCGACACCGCCTGAAACCACGGCCGACGAGCGGGTCGTTGTCCGCGGACAACGTGATTGTCCATCGGCGCGAGTTCGCTGACCTGCGGGTCCGCAGAGTTGCACAGCGGACAATCGACGTCCGGGACATCGTCTGTTGCCTGAGAGCGCATCCACACGCATCCAACAGAGGGATGGGACATGGATCCACTGAACGGGCAGCCGGCAGACACCTCGTCCGGCATCATCCTCCCCAGCCGTCGCGGCTTCCTCGGGCGGGCGGCGGGCCTGACCGCCGGCGTCCTCGGCGTCGCGGCGGTCGGGGCCGGGACAGCGGCACTGGCCGGTGCCGCGCCGGCGGCGGCCGCCGAGAAGGGCACCCGGGGAGCCCAGGCCGTGCAGGACAATTGGCGTTTCTGCCAGAAGTGCTACTGCATGTTCTGGTACGGCTATCCGACCGACGGCGTCTGTGCCGCCTTCGGCAGCCACAGCATGCAGGGGTACAACTTCGTCCTGCCGTACAACGTCGCCGAGACGCCCACCGCCCAGCGGAACTGGCGCTTCTGTGACAAGTGCTTCTCGATGTTCTGGTACGGCTACCCGACGAACGGGATCTGCCCGACCGGCGGAGGCCACAGGATGCAGGGCTACGACTTCGTCCTGCCGCACGACATCCCCCCGACCCCCACCCGCCAGCGGGACTGGCGCTTCTGCCAGAAGTGCTACTCGATCTTCTGGTACGGCTACCCCACCAACGGGGTGTGTCCGGGGGGCGGCGGCCACAGCATGCAGGGCTACGACTTCGTCCTGACGCACTACTAGTGACTCAGGAGATCCCGTACCACTGGCTGGCCCAGCCCGTGTTGATGGTGCTGGTGGACTGGTCGGCGAGGTTCACGGTGGCCGGCAGCGCGGTCTGACCGGTCAGGAGGGTGCTGTAGCGGAGCTTCGGCGGCGTCAGACCGGCATTGACCGAGATCCCGGCCCCCGTGGACTTCAGCGTGAGGGCGTTCGTGGCCCAATTGCCGTTGAGGAGGAGGGCGATGAAGTAGGTCCCGGGGGCGGCGGTGAACGGCTTGCCGAGCGGTAGCGGCTTGGCGATGGCGTCGGTCATCAGCTGGGGCGAGATGTCCGCCGTGGCCGCGACCAGCGTGCCGTTGGCGTCGTACACGCCGAGGTAGCAGTTGGCGAGCTGGGCGTTCGGGTCGATGCCGGCCAGGCCCAGCCAGATGTTCGACCAGGTGATCTGCTCGCGCAGGACGATCCGTACCAGGGTGACCCGCCCCCCGACCCCGGCGACGGACTGGGCGGTGACGTGGCCCGCGTCATTGGGGTCGCCGGTCCACGCCAGCAGGTTCTGGTCCTGCGGCCGGGGCCCCTCGTACCCGGAACCACTGCCCTGCGCCGGCGCGGACGGAGCCACGGAGCTCGCGGCCGCCCGCGGGCTCCCGCTCGGTGCGGTGCAACCGGCCAGGACGAACAGTGCCGCGAGCGCGGCTACGAGGCCGGTCGTGGCAGTGGTGGTGCGGGTGCGCATGGTCCCCCCATGAGGTGCTGATGTGCTGAGGGGCCATGGTCACATGTGCCGCTGCCGTGTTCCGACACCGAGTACCCGCTGGTGGAGGAGGCCCGCGCGCCCGCCGCTACGGTCAGGCGCCGACGTAGTCCGCGAGGTGCTCCCCGGTGAGGGTGGAGCGGGCGGCGACGAGGTCGGCCGGAGTGCCCTCGAAGACGATCCGGCCGCCGTCGTGGCCCGCGCCCGGGCCGAGGTCGATGATCCAGTCGGCGTGCGCCATCACCGCCGGGTGGTGCTCGATGACGATGACCGACTTGCCGGAGTCGACGAGCCGGTCGAGCAGGCCGAGCAACTGCTCGACGTCGGCGAGGTGGAGGCCCGTGGTCGGCTCGTCGAGGACGTAGACCCCGCCCTTCTCGGCCATGTGGGTGGCCAGCTTGAGCCGCTGCCGCTCGCCGCCGGACAGCGTGGTGAGCGGCTGGCCGAGGGTGAGGTAGCCGAGCCCGACGTCGGCGAGCCGGCCCAGGATGCGGTGCGCGGCCGGAGTGCGCGCCTCGCCGTCGCCGAAGAACTCCTCGGCCTCGGCCACCGACATCGCGAGCACCTCGCTGATGTCGCGGCCGCCGAGGTGGTACTCCAGCACCGACGCCTCGAACCGCTTCCCCTCGCACTCCTCGCACGTGGTGGCGACGCCCGCCATCATCGCCAGGTCCGTGTAGATGACGCCGGCGCCGTTGCAGGTGGGGCAGGCGCCCTCGGAGTTGGCGCTGAACAGCGCCGGCTTCACGCCGTTGGCCTTGGCGAACGCCTTGCGGATCGGGTCGAGCAGTCCGGTGTACGTCGCCGGGTTGCTCCGCCTGGAGCCGCGGATCGGGCTCTGGTCGACCGAGACCACACCCTGGTCGGAAGGGATCGACCCGTGGACGAGCGAGCTCTTGCCGGAGCCCGCGACGCCCGTGACGACGGTCAGCACCCCGAGCGGGATGTCGACGTCGACGTCGCGCAGGTTGTGCGCGCTCGCGCCGCGGATCTCCAGCGTGCCGGAGGCGGTCCGCACCTTCTCCCTGAGGGCGGCCCGGTCCCCGAGGTGGCGGCCGGTGATGGTGTCGCCGGAGCGCAGCCCCTCGACGGTGCCCTCGAAGCAGACGGTGCCGCCCGCCGTACCGGCGCCGGGGCCCAGGTCGACCACGTGGTCGGCGATCGCGATCGTCTGCGGCTTGTGCTCCACGACGAGCACCGTGTTGCCCTTGTCCCGCAGCCGCAGCAGCAGCTCGTTCATCCGCTGGATGTCATGGGGGTGCAGGCCCGTGGTGGGCTCGTCGAAGACGTACGTGGTGTCGGTCAGCGCCGAGCCGAGGTGGCGGATCATCTTGACGCGCTGGGCCTCGCCGCCCGACAGGGTGCCCGCCGGCCGCTCCAGCGACAGGTAGCCCAGCCCGATCTCCACGAAGGAGTCGAGGGTGTGCCGCAGCGTGGCGAGCAGCGGCGCCACCGACGGCTCGTCCAGGCCGCGGACCCACTCGGCCAGGTCGCTGATCTGCATCGCGCAGGCGTCGGCGATGCTGATGTCCTTGATCTTCGACGACCGGGCGCCCTCGCTGAGCCGGGTGCCGTCGCAGTCGGGGCAGGTGGTGAAGGTGACCGCCCGGTCCACGAACTCCCGGATGTGCGGCTGCATGCCCTCCCGGTCCTTGGCGAGCATCGACTTGCGGATCCGGGGCACCAGGCCCTCGTAGGTCATGTTGATGCCGGCGATCTTCATCCGCGTCGGCTCGCGGTGGAGGAAGTCCTGCAGCTCCTTCTTGGTGAACTTGCGGATCGGCTTGTCGGGGTCGAAGAAGCCGGACTCGCTGTACAGCCGGTAGTTCCAGCCGCCCGCCTTGTAGCCGGGGATGGTCATCGCGCCCTCGTTGAGGGACTTGGAGTCGTCGTAGAGCTGGGCGGGATCCAGATCGGTGACCGCGCCCCGGCCCTCGCAGCGCGGACACATGCCGCCCGTGATGCTGAAGCTGCGGCGCTCCTTCACGGTCTGGCCGGCGCGTTCCACGGTGACCGCGCCCGCGCCGCTGATCGAGGCGACGTTGAAGGAGAACGCCTTGGGGGAGCCGATGTGCGGCTTCCCGAGGCGGCTGAAGAGGATGCGCAGCATCGCGTTGGCGTCGGTGGCGGTGCCGACCGTGGAGCGGGGGTCGGCGCCCATCCGCTGCTGGTCCACGATGATCGCCGTCGTCAGCCCTTCGAGCACGTCGACCTCGGGCCGCGCCAGCGTCGGCATGAAGCCCTGGACGAAGGCGCTGTACGTTTCGTTGATCAGCCGCTGCGACTCGGCGGCGATCGTGTCGAACACCAGGGAGCTCTTGCCCGAGCCGGAGACGCCGGTGAAGACCGTCAGCCGGCGCTTCGGGATCTCGATGCTGACGTCCTTGAGGTTGTTCACGCGGGCGCCGTGGACGCGGATCAGGTCGTGGCTGTCGGCGTCGTGCCGCGCTGCAGGCGACTGGGTGTCCGTCCTCGTGGCCCTGGCCATCATGTCTCCCTCTCGTCGCGCGGGTCCGCTCTCGCGGCCTCCGCCTCCGTCTCGTCGCCTGGCTTGATCTAACCAGCTATGAGTCGAACGGGCGCGCGTGTTCGGCGACCTCGTGCAAGGGGTGCGGCTCCGCTGTGTGCCCGAAGCGCATCATGGTCCTGTGAACGTGACTCCGACCGCCGGTGGCGGAGCAGGCGTCCCGGGGCGGCTCGACGTCGCACCCACCCCTCGGACCGCCGTCGTGTGGCTGCCTCCGGCCGGGCTGTGGCCTGCCATCCAGGGCATCCGGGCGGAGCACGACCCCCAGATCCGCCGCTGGCCACCCCATGTGAACCTGGTCTTCGGCTTCGTTCCGGAGGACGACTTCGCGCGGGCGGCCCCGCTGCTGGCCGCCGCGGCCGCCGGAATCGAGCCCTTCGGCATCCGCCTCAGCGGAGTGCACAGCTTCCGGCACCGCGCGTACGCCACCGTGTGGCTGGATCCGGCCGCGGCCGGCCCCGCCCCCTGGACGGCGCTCCAGGCCGCCATGGCCGAACCGTTCCCGGGCTGTCGCAGCCGGTTCCCGGGCTTCACACCGCACCTGTCACTGGGGCGCACCCGCGATCCGCGGCGGCTGGCCGCCGAGTGCGCAGCCCGCCTGGGCAGTACGTCGGCACAGGTCCACGAGGTCGTGCTGCTCTCCCGCCGCGGTGAGGAGCCGATGGAACCCCGCGTCACGGTCACCCTGGGAACGGGCGAACTGCGGTGGCGCCGCGACTCCGACACCTCACCGGCGTACCCGCCGTACGGAGCGGGGCCGTAGGGCCGGCCCTCCCGCCCGGGCTCGTCCTTTAGGGTGACCCACCGGATGGTCCGCGCACCGCGGGTCGGCAAGGGGCATGGGGGCGGGGGGCGTTGGTGGAGTCATTGCGGCACGGTGACCCTGCGGAGATCGGCGGGTACCGCCTGCTGGCCCGGCTCGGCGAAGGCGGAATGGGCGAGGTGTTCCTGGCCCGGACGGCATCCGGCCGGCCGCTGGCCCTCAAGACCGTGCACCGGGACCTCAGCCTGGAGCCCGACTTCGCCGAACGGTTCGCCCGGGAGATACGCACCAACGACCGCGTGCGCAGCCCCTGGACGGTCTCGGTGGTGGACTTCAGCCCGCCGGGGGAGCTGCCGCAGTGGCTGGCGACGGAGTACATCGCCGCGCCGTCGCTGGGCGACTGGGTGCGCCGGTACGGGCCGCTGTCGGCGCCGGCCGTGTGGTGCCTGGCCCGGGAGCTGTCGGCCGCGCTGGTCACCGTACGGGCGGCGGGGGTGGTCCACCGCGACATCAAGCCGGCGAACGTGCTGCTCGGTCCGGAGCGGCCCTTCCTCATCGACTTCGGCATCGCCCGCGCCGTGCGCGACCCGCGCCACACCCGGACGGGCGCCGTCATCGGCACGCCCGGCTACCTCGCGCCGGAGCAGGCGACCGGCACCGTGGCCTCGGCGCCGGCGGACGTGTTCTCCCTCGCCGCGGTCCTCGTGTACGCGGCCACCGGCCACGGCCCCTTCCTGGGCGGCGGTGAGGAGCTGGATCTGCCGGCCCTCCTGTACCGGATCGTGCACGACGAGCCGGTACTCGACGGCGTACCGGAACCGCTGCTCCCGCTGGTGCGGGAGTGCCTGGCCAAGGACCCGGACCGGCGCCCGACCGCCGAGGAGGTGCTGGCGCGGCTCGGCGCCGCGGAGGAGGAGGAATGGAGCGGGTCGGTTCCGCCGGCCCTGGCGGCGGACGTCGGCCGCCGGGAGGCCGAACTCCGGCGGCTCTTGGCCGTACCCCAGCCGCCCCTCCACGCCCCTGGGGTGGCTGCCACCTCGCCGGACGCCGCACCGCGGGTGCCGTTGCCGCCGCTGCCCGCTCCCATGGCACCGGCGTTCCCGCCCGCGACTCCCGCCACTCCGCCGGCCTCCTCCGTTTCCACCGGGAGCGGGGTCCGGTGGCCTGCCCGTCGGCCCCTGGCGATGGGCGCGGCCGCCGGTGCCGCCGTCCTGGTGGCCGTCACGCTCGCGATCCGGTTTTCCGGAGGCGGCGACGGTGACCGGGCCGCGCCGCCGGCCACCGTCGCCGCCTCCACGCCGCGGCCGTCCGCCCCGTCGACCTCCGCGGCGTCGCTGCCGGAGGCGTGGGTCGGTACGTGGTCCGGCCTCGGGCCCGGGACGCCCGACGCGGACGGCATCACCCGGGCGAGGACCGGCGAGTTCGCCGTCACCGTCACCCTGCACGCCGGGGTGGTGGGGGAGCTCGTGGGCCGGCAGGCCAGCGACCTCAAGGAGGTCTCCACCGGGCGCAACCTGGGGTGCACGGAAGCGCTCGAACTGCGGCAGGCCGGCCCCGACCGGATGGTCTTCGCGGCAGTGACCAGCCACCCGACCGACCGCTCGGCCACCTTCGACTGCCCCCAGGGCAACCTCTACGTGCTGACCATGGCGGAAGCGGACCGGCTGACGCTGGAGTCGGAGGGGGCCCAGTCGGCCGGCGCTCCCGCAGCTCTCACCCGCAACCGCTGAACGCCGAACCTGCGGCCCCGCCCGCCGGTTTCCCGGGTCTGTCGGGTCATACGGTGTGCACCGCGCTGCCCGTCACGCCGCGCTGCCCGTCACGCCGCGCTGCCCGTCACGCCGCGCTGCCCGTCAGGCCGCACGCACCGGCGCGCGGTCCGCGGTACCCGACCATGATCCGGGGGCGGTGGCCGATTCGACCGCCGCCCGCAGCAGCAGCCCGTACCCGGTGGGACGGGCACCTGCCGCCGCATCGGGATGCAGGATGCTCAGCGCGCCCACCACGGCCGGTTCCGCGCCGGGAGCGGCGCAGGCCCCCGGCAGGCGGCGCAGCGGCACGGCCACCAGCGACCAGCCGGGCAGCGGAGAGCAGGTGCGGGCCATGCCGTCGCGCCGGACGCGGCGGAGGTCCTCCCGGAGCTGCGCGTCGTCGGGACACAGATGGGCCAGCATGGCCAGGCCGGCCGCGTCCGCACCGAGCGGGGCCTGGCGCAGGATGCCGATCGAGTCCGGGGCGGACGCCAGCTCGCGCCGGACCCGGGGAGTGTGGGCCCCGATGGCCGCTGCGCACAGGCGCTCGCCGCTCAACGGGGCGTAGGTGTGCAGGAGTACGGGATGCCCGGTGCGCTCGTGGAGCTCGTTCAGCAGCGCCTCCAGCAGCGGCGAGCGGGGCAGGGCCGTGCCCGGATGCCGCAGCGGCGGGGAGGCCGGGCCCGAGGGGGCCGCGGGGGTGTGCGACAGGAGCTCGTACTGGCCGTGGCAGGGGCGGCGGCACAGGTCGGCGTCGACCAGCTGGGAAAGGCGCCGGTGCGCTTCGGACTTGCTCAGCCCCGTCTGGTGGATGATCTCCCGGAACCGGTGCGGGCCGGGGCCGAGCCGGCGGACGGCCTGGAGGAACGCGTAGGCCTGGGAGCCGTTCCGCTCGGGCGCGGGCTGCACGGGGTTGGCGGGTGTGATCACGCTTCCTCCTGGAGCGTCCGGTTCTGCCCCCGGAACACCGCGGGGGCATGTCCGTTCGCCTGGCCATCGTCCGATCCGGTCGCCTGTCCACGGTCCGACTTCTCCCCCGTGGAAGCCGGAACCGTGGCGGCGCACGCGGCCGGGTCCGCTCCTGCCTCGCAGTGGCGAAGGCAGTGGCGGCTCGGCGGCACAGCAGGATCTTGCTCCAGCCATGCCTTCTATGTCAACAATAGTTAGCACGATGCGCTTTGAGGTGGCGTCAGAAGGGCAGGGTCCGTTCGCGGTCCGACCGACTCCGTACCGCCCGTACGGATCTTGGTCCTGTTTGCCCTTGCCCGACCCATGTCGGGCTGGGAGAGTCTTCCCTGAGAGATTGACCAAGAGGGGGAGTTGACGCCACCCTGCTCGCATCCAGCGGCAGCGGCGGGCCATGGCGGGAAGGTATCGATGAGCGGGGCAGCCGGGGATGAGTACGGGCAGCGGATCGCGGCACGGCTGAACTTCCTGTTCGATCGGATCTACCGCAGGGGCGGGAGCCCGCAGACCGGCGAAGAGGTCAGTGCGGCCACCGGTGTGCCCCTGGACCATCTGGCCCGGCTCCGGTCCGGCGAGCCGGCCGAGGACGGTCCGGCCGACGCCGAGCTCTTCCGCGCCCGCCTGGAGCACCTCTTCGATACGCGTACCACCGCAGCCGGGGACCCCTTCAAGAGGGACGACGTGGCCAAGGCGTGCGACAAGAGCCGTGTGTGGCTGTACAACGTGACCTCGGGGAAGAGCAAGCCGAGCTGGGAGTCGACCGTCCAGCTCGCAGCCGTGTTCGGCGTCGAGACCTCCTACTTCGCGGACACCCCGCTCCAGGCCCTCGCGAGGCACTTCGGGGTCGAGGCCGGAGCCGAGTTCTTCCTCGCGCCCGACGACTCCGAGGTCGTACGGGACACGAGGGCCCACGTCGAGCTGCTGGCGATGCTGCGCGAGGCCGGGGGCATCCCGGCCCTGCTGGGCCGGATGGCGGGCCCGCTGCCGGTGGGGCGGGACGGGGACCGGGCGGGCGGCGGCTGAGGCGGATCCCGCGGGGGCACCCGTGGGGCCCGGGGGAGCGCGGAGCGGGCCCCGCCGGTCAGTCCATGTGGCGGTCGGCCGAGCAGGCCCACCACTCGCCGAGCGCGAGCAGGTTGTCCGTCCCCGTGGCCTCGTAGAGCCGGTTCAGCAGGGTGGTGACCGTGCGTTCGCTGATTTCGAGCCGGCGTGCGACCTCGGCCCGTCCCTTGCCGGCCCGCAGCATCCGGTAGAGCGCGCGCGTCTGCGGCGTGGTCACCGCCCCACCCGTCGGTTCGGGGCCCCTGCCGCCCTTCCACGGTTCGGACCTGGCCCAGAGCTGTTCGTACACCGCGACCATGATCGAGACCACTACCGGGTGGGTGATGCAGTAGGCCGAAGTCGTCGTCCCCTCGGGGTCTTTGGGGTCGGACACGATGACCGTCCTGCCGTCGACGATGATCATGCGGACGAAGTCGGGGACGCGCGTGCGCACCTTCGCGCCCGCGGCCGACATGGTGCTCACCCACTTGCTCTCCGCCTCGCGCTGACGGGCGGAGCTGGGGTAGATCGTACGGAACCGCTTTCCCTGCCGGACGAGTTCCAGCTCCCGGGCGAGGGACTTCTCCAGGCTCCACGCGGGGCGGTCCTTGGGGTGCGCCGACCAGACGCTGGACTCGGTGCC
This sequence comes from Streptomyces sp. NPDC059989, assembly GCF_042736975.1. Classification (NCBI taxonomy): domain Bacteria; kingdom Bacillati; phylum Actinomycetota; class Actinomycetes; order Kitasatosporales; family Streptomycetaceae; genus Streptomyces; species Streptomyces sp. NPDC059989. Next base: position 60,883 of record NZ_JBHWUO010000002.1, on the reverse strand, counting down.
CGAGATGAGCGTGGTCAGCATCCGGTTGGCGTCATCGAGCGAGGCCAGTCGCTCGATGCCTTCCAAGGGGGCCGGCGCAAGCCCTTTCGGCAGGGCGGCGAACAGGTCCGGGACCCCCGACAGGCGCCCCAGGTGGTGGCGTATGGCGCCGAGTTCCCGGATGGTGGCGTTCCGTTCGGCCTGCTGGACATCGGTGGGCTCGAACCGGCCCGGAACGTACAGACTGGGAGTCACCAGCCCGAGCGCCAGCAGCTCCTCCAGGGCCGGACGGTCGTCCGGACAGGCCCCGGCTCCGTTCGTGATCCGCGCGTATACGTCCTGGGCGGCGCTGGAGAGGGGCACCAGGGGCAGATCGTTTTCGCCTGCTTCGTACATGCCCGAACCCCCCTGAGAGCTTCCACTTGAGGAAGTGCGCCGATGGGAAGCCCCGAATTCCTTGATCTTCCCAGGGTGGACCGTACAGGCTGACATGGGTGACCCTCCAGGTACGGACCAGCCTCTTGACGGCGCAAAAGCGGCGCTGAGCTGGGGATCTGTCCGCAGCCGGCCCGACCGCCCGCGCCGCGGCCGGAGCCCGCCGGGAGGACACGTACGACACGGGTACCCCGACGAGAGAATCGAGAAATCATGCGCAGCACCCGCAGGCTGTCACGAACCGTCGCAGGGATCGCCCTTGCCGGTGGTGTCCTCCTCTCCGTGGCCGCCATGGGCGGCACGGCGGCCGCGGACACCCGGTGGGACTCGGCCCCCGCGGACGCGCGAGGGGACTCGACCCCGGCGGACACCCGGTGGGACTCCGCTCCGGCCACCCTTGCACCGCTCGACACGCGCTGGGACTAACCTCAGGCGGTGGGCGGCCCGCACCGGCCGCCCACCGGGCCTCCGCCGAGCGCCCGAGCGAGCACCATGAGCGCGAGACGCATGACGAGCACCACGAGCACCACGAGCACCACGAGCACTGCAGAGTACGTACGCACGATGTCGGAGGGACGAGTCGTGGGGGGCAGCATCCGGGCGTCGCTCGGCCTCGCAGCACAGACGCTTCGTGAGCAGCGGACGCTGCGCAAGGAGCGGCGGGACTTCCGTACCCGGCTCGGTCTTCCGGCGCATCCGACCCAGCACGAGGTGGTCGAAGCGGTCGGCCGCAGCCGGGGCCTGCCCATCCGCATCCTGTACCTGCCGCTGCGCCGGCCCCTCACCGGGGGACTCCTCCACACGCCCGACGAGCTGATCCTCCTCGTCGACAGGGACTCTCCCAAGACGCTCCAGGCCATCGTCATCGGCCACGAACTCGCGCACATCTACCTCGGCCACGAGCCGGAGGAGCACGGGCACGACCTCATGAACGACGAGATCCTCGGGCTCCTCGCGCCCGCCCTGAATCCGGCCGTGAGCCGGATGATGCTGGGCCGGACCTACTTCGACGTCCCCGGCCCCGGCCTCACCCACGCGCACGCGCACTCGCACTCGCACGGAGACGCCGGCACCGACGCGGAATCCGAGGCCGGTACGCACGCCGCCCACGGCGGTCCGTCAGCGGAGCGCCAGGCCGAGACCCTGGGGCGGCTCATGGTCTCCATGATCGTCAATGCCGACGAGCCCGCCCATTCCGCACAGGTCAACTCCGCACTCCGCCACAGGGGGACCGGTGTCTGAGGACGCTGCCGACATCGTCTACCTCGTCGTCGTGGCCATCGCCACCTGCACCACGACGGCCAAGATCCTCGCCTGGCGCCGGGAACGCTCCGGCGCCCTGCGGCTGATCGCCACCTGCTCGGCCGTGGGCGTGGGCGCCTTCCTCTTCGCCACACCCGTCGCGTACCGGGCCGTGGCCGGCGCCACCGGATCCGCGAACCTCGCCGAACTGCTCGTCTTCTTCTGCATCCTGAGCTTCTTCGCCCACACCCACGTCATGGCGATGATGTGGCAGCCGGAGCGGATGCCCCCGTTCGCCGGGGTCAGCGCCCTCACCGTGCGCCTGTCGGTGTACGTCCTGCTGGGCCTCGTGATGCTGGGCGGCTTCCTGCTGTCCGACACCGGGGACACCCCCCACCCCATGGACTTCAACATCGCGTACGGCCAGGACCCCGGCGCGCTCGTCATGCTCGCCGCCTTCCAGTCCGGCCTCGCCTACGCCTCGCTGGCCACCGCGATCCGCTTCCGCCGCAGCGCCCTGCTCTCCGCACAGCGGGACCCGCGGCTGAGCCGTGCCCTGCACCACATCAGCATCGCCACCTGGTTCATCGCCGGGTACGTCGTCTGCGTCGCACCGGCCACGCTCGCCGGCGCCCTCGGCTCGCACGCCCTCGACCCGCTGCACAGCCTCGGCCCCGTCTCGGGCACCATCGGCGCGTTCGTCATCAACTACGGATTCTCCGGCGCCGCCGTCGCCGCCTGGCGGGCGGACCGGCGCGACTACATCGCTCTCGGGCCCCTCTGGGAGCTGACCCGCCGGGCCGATCCGCGCATGGCCCTCACCGAACCCAACCGGCTCACCGAGCTGGGCTTCTTCGACGTACGGGACTGGCACCTGCTGACCCGGATCGCCGACATCCTCACCGTGGTCCAGAGCCTGGGCCCCTACTACGACGCGGCGCCGGCCGCCAGGATCCGGAAAGTGGCGGGCTCCCTGCGCTGGACGGAGGCGGAGGAGCGGGCGGCGGCCGCGGCGGCGACCCTCCTCGATGCCATCGCCCGCAAGAACGCCGGCGTCGATCCCCCCGCCGCGCCCGCCCCGCTGCCCGGTGGCGGCCTGAGTGCCGCCGAGGAGCGCGCCCACCTGGTCAAGGTCGCCGGCCGCCTCCGCCACCCGGCCGTACGGGCGGCCGCGGGTGTACCCGTACGAGCCTGACGGGAACGCTCTCGGCAGACGACGGCCCGGTGGACGGCCCGGTGGACGTCTCAGTGGACGACGGAGAAGCTGCGCCACGGCAGGCTGCCGGGCGCGGTCACGTTCGAGGTGGCGGTCGGGATGTAGATCCCGTCGGCCTCCTCGGTCTTCTGGCACTTCGGGGTCCGGTACACGATCACGTCGACCAGGGTGTTGTTCTCCACGTGCGCCGCGCCATGCGGGAGGCCGATCTTGTGGCAGCCCTGGACGGGCGTGTTCGAATACGTGACCTCGACCGGGGAGTCGTGGGCGCGGAAGCTGAGAGTGCCCACGGTGGTCTTGCCGGCTGAGCAGGCCGTGGCCGTGAGCAGCAGTGCCGCCCCGGTGATGATGCCGATATGCCGGAGGTGGGACATGGCTCGGTCCTCGTCTGTGCGGTGATGGCTTGCCCGTGATCGCAGCCTGGACCGTCACGCGCCGGGAGGCATCCGCTGCGCACCCGGTGGGATGACGGCCGAAGGAGGGAGCACACCCCGCGGCACCGGGCGCTCGACGACCGCACCCGTACCTCCGCAGTCCCGGAATCCCCCACTGACCTGCCCTTTTAGGGAGCGGGGAAAGGGCCTGGCCCCCTAGGGGGCGACGGGCAGCCGGCGCTTGTGCTCGGTGAGGCGGTAGCGGCGGACGATCGTTTCGAAGGCCCGCCCGTCCACCGGCTTGCCCTCCAGGAAGTCGTCGATGTCGTCGTACGTGACCCCGAGCGCGTCCTCGTCGGCCTTGCCGGGGTCGAGGGTCTCCAGGTCGGCCGTCGGGGTCTTCCACACCAGCTCGGCGGGGGCTCCCAGCGCGTCCGCGACGGCGCGCACCCGGCGCTTGGTCAGGCCGGTCAGCGGGACCAGGTCGGCGGCGCCGTCGCCGAACTTGGTGAAGAAGCCGGAGACCGCCTCGGCGGCGTGGTCGGTGCCGACGACCAGGCCGTCGTGCGCGCCGGCCACCGCGTACTGGGCGATCATGCGCTGCCGGGCCTTGATGTTGCCGTGCACGAAGTCCTCGTGGTGGTCGTCGCGGAAGCTCACCCCGGCGGCCCGCGCGGCGTCGAGCGCGGCGTCGCTCGCGGGCTTGATGTCCACGGTCAGGACGTGGTCGGCCCGGATGAAGGAGAGCGCGAGCTGGGCGTCGTGCTCGTCGGCCTGGACCCCGTAGGGCAGCCGCATCGCGTAGAACCGCGCCTCGTGCCCGGCGGCCCGGGCCCGCTCGACGGCGAGCTGGCACAGCCGGCCGGTGGTGGTGGAGTCGACGCCGCCGCTGATGCCGAGTACGAGGGAGCGCAGACCGGTGGCGGTCAGCCGCTCGGCGAGGAAGGCCACCCGGCGCTCGATCTCCCGCTCGGCCTCGAAGGTCTCGGCGACCTCCAGCTCCCGGGCGATCTCCTGCTGCAGGGCGATGGACGCCGACTCGCTCACGTCTGCTCCTTGGTTCCGGTTTCACGATGTGCTGTGGGGCCCACCCTACCCAGAGCGTGTCCGGCGGATCCCGGGCGGACGGCCCTGTGGTGCGGGTCGGGCCCGTCGGTAAATGCCTCGACATCGGTCGCGGTGATCGGGGACGCTTCGCGCGATGACCAGAATCGACGACACGCCGCCCGCGTGGGACGAGCGCACCCAGCTCACCACGTTCCTCGACTACACACGTGACACCGCCCGCGCCAAGTGCGAGGGCGTCTCCGCGGAGAACGCCCGCAAGGCGCTCCTGCCGGGCTCACCGCTGATGACCATGAGCGGAGTGATCAACCACCTCCGCTGGGTCGAGTACTACTGGTTCCAGGTGGTCTTCCTCGGCGAGGAGGACCGGGGCCCCTGGACCGAGGAGGACCCCGACCGCGAGATGCGCATCGCCGTCGACTTCCCGCTCACGCAGCTGCTCGACGAATACGCCGACCAGAGCGCCCGCTACCGCGAACTGGTCGCCGGGAACGGCCTGGACGAGCAGGCCCGGCGGGCCGTCCGCAAGGGCCTCCACGTCGACCTGCGCTGGATCCTCCTCCACCTCACCGAGGAGACGGCCCGCCACAACGGCCACCTGGACATCCTGCGCGAGCTGCTCGACGGCACGACGGGCGGCTAAACCCTGGCGTCACACGATCCGTCGGGCAGGCCCTAGCGGCCGAACACCCCGCCCGGAGCGGTCGGCGACACGATGACGCGGTGCGGCTCGCCCGTGACCCGCATGCTGAAGCCCAGCAGCCACTCCTGGGCCGCGTCCGCCGCGCTCCGCCCGTCCTCGTACTCGTAGACGCGGGACACGAGCAGCGCGGCGGTCAGGGTGTCGTCCGGCACGCCGCCCTTGCGCCAGGCGACGGCAGCGGCGGTGTACGCGGGTGTTCGCGGGTACTCGATGGTGAGCCGGTCGAGGATCTTCTGGATCTCGGACCGCGCCTCCTGGTAGGTGAACCCTCCTCTCCCGTACGTCGATTCGCCGTAGCCCGGCGCGTCGGGTCGAGCCGGGTGGAGCCTGATCTGCAGCCAGTTCCAGGGCATGGGTGCAGCGTAGGGCTCCTACGCCGGGAGATCCGGCGAGTCGCCGAAAGTAGCCCCGGGGGAGGCCCACGCACACCCGCTCGCGTGCCGCGATCCCCTCTTCGGAGACTTCCGCAGCACGTTCTCGCACCTAGGGTGGACGGATGAACGAGATAGAGATCGTGGCGGACCAGGGCGAGTGGCGGGGCGGGTTCGAGGAGCGGGTGCTGGCCGGGTACCGGGCAGCGGGGTGTTCGGAGCCGCTGGCCCAGGCCCTGCTGGAACGGGCGGTGAAGGGGATCGACGGCTGGACGGTGGCCACGGACGGCACCGGATGGATCGCGGTCGGGGTGACCGAGGACAACGGGGCGACCGTGGGCCGGATCCACGACCTGACGGTGCCGCAGGGGCGCGAGTGGGCCGAGCGGTGGTGCGCCGAGCACGGCGCGCAGCGGGTGGACGTCCGGCTCACCGGCGGAGCGGGAGCGTTCGCCGACTACCCCGTACGGGGCCAGAACCGGATGCGTGCCGTGGCCGAGCGGCCGGAGCTGCCCACGGGCCTGACGGTCCGCCCGCTCACCGAGGAGGAGTACCCGGGCTGGTACGCCGGTGAGGAGGCCGCGTACATCGCGGACATCGTCCGGGCCGGAGCCCTGACCCCGGAGCAGGCCAAGGAGAAGTCCGACCAGGATTTCGCCCGCTACCTCCCGCAGGGATACCTGACCCCGGGTCACGCCTTCTACGCGATGGGGGCCGACGGCCAGGTGATCGGCACCGGCTGGGTGAACCACGGCTTCCTGCCGGGCGTGACCTTCGGCTTCTCGCTGGAGGTGTACGAGGAGCACCGCGGCAAGGGCTACGGCCGGGCCGCGATGGCCGTCGGCGAGTGGGCCACCCGCCAGGGCGGCGACGAGGCGATGATGTTCAACGTCTTCGGCGGCAACGAGGTCGCGATGAGCCTCTACGACAGCACCGGCTTCGTCGTGCTGGACGAGTTCCGGTCGATCGACCTCTAGTTGAGGGTAGAGGTCCGGGGAGACGCCTGTTGCGGACAGATCGCCGAACGCGCCGACACGGGCGGCGACTTCGGTCGGGCGACGGCGGCCACCGGGAGTGAGAGCGTCGCTTAGCATGCCAACTACCCTGCTGACGAGGAGACCGCAGTGCCGGAGTCATCGGTTTCGCGACGTTCGATCAAGAAGTGCGAGCAGGCCTGGCTCCAGGGTGTCGCGCTTCTCGGACGAGGAGACCAGGCGGCGGCCGCGGACGCCTTCCAGGCAGCCGCCACCCACAACCCCTTGGCGGCCGACGCCTGGCTGGGCCTCCACGCCACCGGCCGCCGCCAGGGCGAGGCGATCGACGCCATGACCTGGCAGCAGGGGTCCTTCGGCGCGATGCGCGAGAAGCTCCAGACGCGCCTGGTGTCGCAGTTCCAGATCGGGGGATACGTTCGCTTCCGGCTGGAATCGAGGCGCGATCTGTGGCTCGCGGGGGCGACGAAGCTGCTGGACGAGGGCCGGCTCGAAGAGGCGTGGAGCATGCTGTCCTCCGCGATGCTCGACTGCGACGAGACCCGGTTCGTCTGTACGCGCTACGCCTTCCTGAAGAAGGACTGGGCGCTCGTCCTGAGGTTCGCCGAGGGCATCGGCGACCCCTTCCTGCGCGATGAGTCACAGCTCTACGTCGCTTCCGCGCTGGTCCTGCAGGAGGTCTTCCACGAGGCCCTCAACGTCCTGAAGCCGTTGCCGCACGCGCTGGCGAGCGAGACCGGCTTTCTCGGTGAGGTCGCCTACCTCCGCGGATGCGCCCACGAGGGACTCGGCCGGCCCGTGGAAGGGCTGCAGCACTTCCAGACCGCCTTCCGGTACAGCCCGGGGCTCGCCGATGTGGCCGAACGGGCCAAGGCCGCGACACCGGCCCCCGCACCCGCCGTCGTCCCCGTCCAGGCGGTGTCCGACTCCCAGACCCGCCCCGCCCCGTCGGACGCCGCGGGAGCCGGGTCCGCGCTGAGCGAGGAATCCCGGGGGGCGCTGCTGGAGGAGGCGTTGGCCGAGCTGGACGCCATGGTGGGCCTGGCACCGGTCAAGCGCCAGGTGCGCACGATGTCGGCGCAGTTGAGGATGGCGGCCGTCCGCCGCAGTCAGGGACTGGCCGCGGCCTCCGCACCCCAGCACTTCGTCTTCGCCGGGCCGCCGGGAACCGGCAAGACGACCGTCGCCAGGATCGTCGGCAAGATCTTCGCCGGACTCGGGCTGCTGGAACGCGGACACGTCGTCGAAGCCCAGCGCGTCGACCTGGTGGGCCAGCACCTCGGCGAAACCGCGATCAAGACCAGCAAGGTCATTGACGACGCCCTCGACGGGGTCCTCTTCATCGACGAGGCGTACGCGCTGTCCAACACCGGCTACTCGGGGGGCGATGCCTTCGGCAAGGAGGCCCTGCAAGTGCTGCTCAAGCGGGCCGAGGACGACCGGCACCGCCTGGTCGTGGTTCTCGCCGGGTACCCCGAGGAAATCGCCGACCTGCTGTCGAGCAACCCGGGCCTCACCTCCCGGTTCAACACCCGGGTCGACTTCCCCGCGTACTCCCCGGACGAGCTCGCGCTCATCGCCCGGTCCTTCCTCGGGGCGCAGGGGGACGTCCTCACCGACGAGGCGGCGGTCGCCCTGCGGACCTCGTGCGAACTGGCCGTCAGCAGCGGGCTGATCGACCGGCTCGGCAACGGCCGCTTCGCGCGCGAGCTCTCCCGGAAGGTGGCTGCCGTGCGGGACCTGCGTGTCTACGACCTCCACGGCAGCTCCGGGGTGCCGTCGCAGGACGAGATCACCACACTCCATGTGGGTGACGTCATGGACGCCTACCAGGAGCTCACGGAGGGCCTTACACCGACGGCTTGAGGGGCGTCAGACCTCCTCGGTGGTTGCCCCGCCGTCCACGAGCCGGGACCGCCACCGGCGGCTCGTTCCGGGGGCCCCTGCCCCGAATTCCCGGGGTCTCCTTGTCCGTTGCCGGGCCGCCCACAGCTGTCACCCGCCGACAGCGCCGCGGGCCGTGGCGGGGTCGAGGGAATCGACGTCCTCCATGAAGCCCAACATACGGGCGTTGACCAGGTCGGGGTGGTCGATCTGCGGTCCGTGGCCGGTCGCGGCGACGATCTCGGCGCGGGCGCCCGGTATCAGGCGCGGTACGCGTTCCAGCTGTCGCTCCGGGTGAACGAGCAGGCTCCGCTTGCCGAGCACCAGGTAGAGCGGGGTGCGGATGGAGCGCAGCGCGTCCTCGGCCAGCGGCAGCGGCGCGGGCCGCCGGACCCGGAAGGCGCGAGCGCCGGCCTGCACCCACCTTCGCAGCTCGGGAACCACGATCACCGGCTGCTCCAGCCAGGCGGCGAGGCGCGGCCGCAGCGCCTTGGGGGCGAAGCTGGCGAAGAGGCTGACGAAGACCCAGGCGAAGAAGCGCAGGCCCACCTTCTCCAGGCCGCCCGGGTCGAGCAGCGTGACCGAGGCGAGCCGTTCGGGGCGCCGGTGGGCCTGATTGAGCACCAGCCAGCCGCCGTAGGAGGAGCCGACGAGGTGCACCCGGTCGAGGCCGAGTGCGTCGAGGGCCTCGTCGAGCCACTGCGCGGCCCGCTCGGGCTGCCACATCGGCTCGCGGTGGACGCTGCGGCCGGCGTCGCCGGGGGTGTCGAGCGCGTACACGGGGCGTTCGGCGCTGAGCGCGGGGGTGTTGGGGTACCACATGGCCGAGCAGTAGCCCGCGCCGTGGATCAGCACGATCGGCGTGCGGGACTCGGCAGCCGGGTCGTCGGGGCCGTACCGGTAGACGTGCGTGGTGCCGAAGGCGGTCTCGACGTCCGTCTCGGAACGGAGGGGTGCCCCCATCGCGTAGAGCGCCTCGCAGGTGGCGAAGTACCGGTCGCGCAGGGTGTCGTTCACGTAGCGGCCGATGTCTCGGCGTGCGCGGGTTCGGGTCGTCTTCTCAGGCACGTGGCACCTCCGGTGAAGATCCGTTCTTCGTGATACGACCGTATCATATTGGTGATACGGGGGTACCATGAAGGGCCCGAGGAGCCGGGCGTGCGAACCCACACCGAGGGCGGAGACACCACACATGCCGAAGCGCGTGGACCACGAGGAACGCCGCACCCAGATCGCCGAGGCGCTCATCCGGGTCGCCGGACGTCGCGGACTGCACGCCGTCGGCATGCGCGACGTGGCGGCCGAGGCCGGCGTCTCACTCCGACTCGTGCAGTACTACTTCCAGACCAAGGAGAAGCTGCTCTTCTACGGGCTCCAGCACCTCACCGACCGCTTCAGCGCCCGGGTCGGAGCCCGCCTCCAGGCGGCCGGTCCGGATCCGGGCCCGCGCGCGACCGTGGAGGCGCTCCTGCTGGCCTCCCTCCCCACCGACGAGGAGAGCCGGACCTTCCACCTCCTCTACAGCTCCTACGCGATCCTGTCCGTGACCGATGAGGCGCTCGCCGCCCAGCCCTTCATCGACAACCCCGACGCGGCCGAGAACGCCCTGACCGGCCTGCTCCGGCAGGCCCAGGAAGCAGGTCTGGCCGACCCGGACGCCGATGCCCGGACGGAGGCCATCAGCCTGCTCGCCATGGCGGCGACCATGGGGACGAGCATCCTCGTGGGACAACGGCAGCCGGAATCTGCCGTCGCGGTACTGCACCACCACCTGGACCGGATCTTCACCACCACGGACCGTCCCGCGCCGCCCGCCTGACCACGGGCCGGCGCGGGCCCGGCTCGCGCTACCCGCCGATCAGCGGCAGTACGGGGAACGCATGGTGCTGCCAGATCAGGCGGGAGGACTCCTCCGGATAGGCGGTGACGGCCGGCCGGTCGGCGAAGAGCTGTACGAGGCGTCGGTCGGTGTCGTACGCGGGCCAGCCGGGGTCGCCGTGGGCGGCGAACGCCGTCCAGGCGGCCCGCATGCGCGCGGACAGGGCCTCCGCCTCCGGGGAGGGCGCTTCGCCGATCAGCATGGCGGGCTGGCCGCGGTCCAGGTTGCCGAAGACGAGTGGCACGTCGAGGCCGTGGCAGGCGCCGAGCGCACCGCCCATGCCGGGGGCGGGCCAGGTCAGCTCGTAGACGTGGGCACGGCCGCCGGCGGCGGCCTGGGCCTCGGCGAGATGGAGGCTCGGCATGCGGAACAGCCAGTCGGACTGGACCAGTTCGTACAGCTCGTCCGGGCCGGCGGCCGGATGGCCGTCGAGGTAGCGGCGTGCGCCGTCCTGGCCGGGGCCGAAGACGTCCAGGGCGGTGGCCGCCTGCTCCTGTGTCACCTGGCCGAGCAGGCCCTCGAGGGCGGTGAGCAGCCGCTGTTCGTCGCGGGTGTGGCCGACGAGGAGCTCGATGTCCCGGCCGGCGCCGTCGGCCAGGGCCTGCCACGGCGTGACGGGCAGGACGTCACCCTCCACGACCGGCGAGAACGGGATCGCCCGGTGCGTGATCGGGCCCCAGCGGTCCGCCCACTGGGCCATCTTGGCGCCGACCGCATCACCGGCGGCGGACAGCCGGGCCGGATCCACGGCGGACAGGTCGGTGACTGTGGGCCTGAGCCCCAGCTCGGCGGCGCAGGAGGCGGCGATGTCGGCGGCGAGCTCCGGAGAGAAGAACGTGCCCTGTACGCTCTGCGCGACGGCCCGCCCGAAGAGCCCGGCCGCACGCGGCATCGCCAGCAGCGCGGCGACCGATCCGGCACCCGCCGACTGGCCGAAGACCGTGACGCGGTCCGGGTCGCCGCCGAAGGCCCCGATGTTGTCGCGCACCCACTCCAGAGCGGCGACCTGGTCGAGCAGACCCCGGTTGGCGGGCGCCCCCTCGAACTGCCCGAAGCCCTCAAGTCCCACCCGGTAGTTGAACGTCACCAGTACGACACCGGCACGCGCCAGGCGGCCGCCGTCGTACTCGGGAAGACCGGACATGCCGATCGTGTAGGCGCCGCCCTGGATCCACACCAGCACGGGCAGCCCCGCGCCCGGGCCCGGATCGGGCGACCAGACGTTGACCGTCAGCCAGTCGTCGCCCGCCGCAGCCTGTGACAGCGCGTCCATGCCGAAGTGGCCGCCCTGAGGGGGCGGCGGTCCGTACGACACCGCCGTCCGCACCCCGTCCCATCCCCGTACGGGCCGCGGTGCGGCGAAACGCAGCGCGCCGACCGGCGGCTCGGCGAACGGGATGCCGCGGAAGACCGCCACCCCCGCCTCCCGGCTCCCGCGCACCGCCCCCGCCGCCAGGCGGACTTCGGGCTGGGCCCCGGACGGCTCGGACGCGGCAACGGTCATCACGTTTCCCCTCGGACGGGCGGAGGGACCGGCAACGGCCCCGGACCCTGCGGATCATCCGCCGTATCGGAAAGCCGCGCCAGCCAATTACGGATGGTTCGCACCGGCCCCCTCCCGGCAGGGCCTCGCCCGGCCGGCGCCTAAGCTGATGTGGATCAACTCATCGGTTGATCGTGTGATCGGGGGAGGCCGATGAACAGCGCGACCGAGGTGTTTCAGCCACTGCAGGCGGACGATCCGCCTTCCGTGGCGGGCTATCGCCTCGTGGCCCGGCTCGGCGCGGGCGGCATGGGGCGGGTCTACCTGTCGTACACCCAGGGCGGCCGCCCGGTGGCGATCAAGGTGGTGCGGCCGGAGCTGTCCGAGGACCCGGCGTTCCGGCGGCGGTTCCGCCGTGAGGTGGAGGCGGCCCGGCGGGTCCGGGGGGCGTACACCGCCGAGTTGATCGACGCCGAGGCGAACGGCGTGCCGCCCTGGCTCGCCACCCTCTACGTGCCCGGGCCCTCGCTATCGGAGGCCGTCGCCCGGCGCGGACCGCTGCCGGTGCCCGCGGTGCTGTGGCTGATGGCGGGGGTCGCCGAGGCCCTGCAGGCCATCCACGGCGCGGGCATCGTGCACCGGGACCTGAAGCCGGCGAACGTACTCCTGGCCGCCGACGGTCCCCGCGTCATCGACTTCGGCATCTCGCTGGCCTCCGGCACCACCGCGCCCACCGCCACGGGCAGTGCCATCGGCACGCCCCAGTTCATGGCCCCCGAGCAGGCGTTGGCGGGCGACAGCACGCCGGCCACCGACGTCTTCGCGCTGGGCCAGACCGCGGCGTTCGCGGCGCTGGGCGAGCCGCTGTACGGCGACGGCCCCTCGATGACCGTGCTGTACCGGATCGTGCACTCCGAGCCCGACCTCGCCCGGCTGCCCGAGCAGTTGCGTCCGCTGATCGCCCGGTGCCTGGCCGCCGATCCGGAGGATCGTGCCACCCCGGCGGAGATCGTGACGTGGTGTCGGCAGCGGCTGGGGAAGGACGCCGACGGGGGCGGCGGCCCGGCCGTCTGGCGGGAGGTGACGGGGCCGGAGGTGGTGATCCCGGCTCCGATCCCGCATCCCACGGCGCTGCACACGACGCCGATGGACTGGCGCCCGCCGCAGCCGCCCCCGCCGGAGGGGCCGGAGGAACGGCAGGCGCGCAGGCGGCGTACCGCGCTGATCGCCGGCGTGGCGGTGACGGCGGGGGCGCTGCTGCTGACGGGCCTGGTCTGGATGGGCAAGGGCGCGGCGGACAGACTGCGCGACCTGGACACGTCCGCGAACGCCCCGACCGGCTCGGCCGCGGCGGCTCAGCGGACCCCTTCGGCCGGCGCGGCGACCGGCTCGGAGACCGGCGGCAAGGCGCCGAAGGCCGTCGGATCCGCACCCGGCACGCCGCAGGCGTCCAAGCAGCCCACGGCCTTCCCCTACCCCCAGGTGCGGCTGGACGAAGAGAGCTCGATCGGCATCAAGGACCCGGTCAAGCGCGAGGACCGCTCGGGGGACATCCGCCTGAACTGCGAGGTCACCGGCTGCCGGCTGGAGAGCGACGCGAGCGTGCTCACCCTGCTGTACGGCGAGCCGGGCACGGGCACCCTCGACACGTGCCGCCTCCTGACGGCCGCCGGTGTGAGCAAGAAGGTCGAGCTGGCCGCGGCGGCGCCCGGCAGCGAGATCTGCGTCAGGCACCCGTCGGGGGACATCGCGCTGCTGGTGATCCGGATCAAGTCGACCGTGCGGGTGAAGGGCCTGACCGGGTGGGTGTCCGCGGACATGACGGTCTGGCGCGAGACCTGACGGCGCGAGGCCTGACGGTGCGGGCCCGCCGACTGGGCCCGCCGCCCCCGTGGTCGCGTCGCGCCCCCCGTCAGGGCGATTCCTGCAGGTAGGCGGCGATCAGCGCGAGGTCGTTGGCGATGGCCACGACGCCGGCGGGGTCCTCGGTCGGTGTGGCCGCTCCGGTGACGCCCGCGTAGAAGGTGTCGAAGCGACCGCCGCCCTTGTCGAGGTAGCCGGCGATGGTGATGGCACCGACGGACAGGGCGTCGTTGAGGAGGTCCCCTCCGACGGCCGCGCCGGTCTTCGCGAAGACCTTCCCGCGGGCCGGGCAGCTGCGGCAGTTCTCGGCCAGCAGCCCGTCGACTCCGAGGATGGGCAGGGCCTCGCGGAAGCGCTGCGCGTCCGGGGTGCGCTGCCAGTACGCCAGCATCTGCACCAGGGCCTGGGGAGTGGCCCGGTCGGCGGGGTTGCCGCCCCGGCCGTCCATGAGCTCCACCTGCTCGCGGTCGACGCCCGCCCGCTCCAGGAAGCGGGAGAGCACCGGGAAGCCGTCGGCGCACTGGTGGCTGCCGGTGCTGACGGCCATCTGGCAGATGGCCAGGTTGGCGCCGAGATTGTGGCTGACCTTGAGGATCAGCTTGGCGTACTGCTCGTACGGCGGTGAGGTGTACGCGGCCACCCGCGGGCGGCCGTCGTAGTCGCGCGGCAGCCGGGCGACCGGGTTGGGGCCCGTCGCGTCGGCGGTGACCTGCACCCCGGCGCGGGCGAGCGCCTCGATCAGCGCGGTCCGGCCGAAGGCGGCCGGGTCCGTGACGGGGGAGGTGCGCAGCAGCGGCTTCGCGTCCGCGGCGATCGTGCCGGAGAGGCGGATCCGGGTGCCGCCGTCGGTGGCGGTGACCGTGATGTCCGTCGGTTTCCCGGCCGCGACGGTCTTCACCGTGGACGTGACCCCGTACGGGGCGACCTTCGGCCGCCACTCCAACCGGGCGTCCGCGCCCGCCCGGTCGCCGGGCGTGGTCAGCAGGTCGATGAGGTTGTCGTTGATGATCAGGGGGGTGGGGACGGGGTCGAGTGCGGGGTCGGGGGCGAAGAGCCGGCTGTCGACGATGACGTCGCCGTCGACGCGGGTGATGCCGGAGTCGCGGACCTGGCGGGCGAGCCGGTCGATCCCGGCGAGGGGGTTCTCCGGGGTGAGGGTCGCCCCGGGGAAGTCGTTGGCGTAGGTGTGGTCGAGGTCCGTGTACGCGACCGTGCCGTCGGGGCGGGTCCGGCCGCCCATGGTGAGGTCGCCCTGGGCGACGAGATCGAGGTCGCCGGTCAGCGTGGCCCCGTTCCGCTCCCCGACCGCGTAGACGGGTGTCACGGAGCGGTGGTCCGTGCCGAGGGTCCGCCACGTGCCGGATATGGCGAAGAGTTTCGCCGTGGAACCGGGGATGAAGAACTGCCCGGGGAAGAGGCTGTGCAGCACCTGCCCGCCGACCGGTTCGGTCTGCAGCAGTCCCCACTGGGCATGGCGGTACTCCGGCTTCCGCATGATCTCGGTGATGCGCGGGTCGAGCCGGCCCGGTTCTCCCACGCCGGTCGGCCACGGGGACGGGGAGGGGGAGGGCGGGGGTGAGGGGGCGGCTCGGGCACCCGTAGCCGAGGCGAGCGCCACCAGCAGGAGGGCGCCGCAGACGGCGGCGACTCGGCGTCGCAGCGCCGCGAAGCGGATCGGATCTTCCACAGCGCGCTCCGTTCGTCGCGGCTGTCTTCTCCCGGGTCCCCGATGCCTGTGAACAGGGTGGCACGGTGGGATCCGGCGCGCACGCCATCCCGCAGGCCGGCGGCCCCGCGCGCTCGTCGCCGGGGTCGCACCGTGGCTACCCCGCGTGGGGGAGCGTGATCGTTCGCGCGGTCGACGCCCTGTCGTCGAGGTTCCGCGACGGTGGAGTCATGCCGATCAACTTGATCAACATTCCCCTGGGCGACACCGAGCGCCCGGTCCCGCGTTGGGCGATCCGACTCGCGAAGGCCCTTCCGTTCGTCGTCCTGCCGCACTGTCTGTGGCGGCTGCCGTTCGCCTTCGACTTCTCGATGGGCCTGGTCGATCCGTCGGCACCGCCCTTCCCGTGGTGGGGCGCGCCCTACGTCATCGGGTTGAGCGTGCTCACCGAGGCATTGGCCCTGCTCTGCACCGGGCTGGTCAGCGGGTGGGGCGAGAAGGTCCCGGACCGGGTGCCCGTGATCGGCGGCCGCCGGGTCGCCCCGCTCGCCGCGATCATTCCGGCGACGTTGGGAGGCCTGGGCCTGATCGCACTGTGGAACACCATGCCCCTCGCCTGGTTCGGAGTGGAGGGCTTTCACGAGGTCCCCTTCAGCAACACCTGGTGGATGCTCCTGGCGCGCGTGTGCATCAGCCCGGTGATGCTGTGGGGACCGATCGTGCTCGCCCTCACCTACGCCTACTACCGGCGTCGTCGACCGGTCCGGCCTGCGACGGACACGGCCGGCCCCGGCCTGAGGACCTGAGCCGGCCGGCGAAACGCAACCTCAGGCGCCGGCGCCGGCCAGTTCGGCGTTCGCGCGCTCCGTGATCAGTGCCAACACGCGGCCCGCGACCGCAAGGTCCTCGGCCGGGATGTCGGCGTACAGCCGGGCCGAGATCTCGGCGGTCTCGGCGGTGGTGCTCTCGTACAGCTCCCGTCCGGCGTCCGTGAGCCGTATCCGGGACGCCTCCGCCGGGTCCTCCTCCAGCAGCTTCGCGACGGTCAGCTCCTCCATCGCGCCGCGCACGACCGACTCCCCGGTCTTCAGCGAGCCGGTGACGTTGCCGACGAGCTCGTCGATGTCGATGGACCCGCCCGCGACCACAACGGCCCGGAGCGTCACGCTCTGGTGGAACGTGGCGCCGTGGCGGGCCAGTACGCCCTCCAGGAGGGCACGCCCGGCATGGTGGGCCAGGGCTATGACCCGGCCATTGGTCGTAGGTGCGGTGGTGGTCATGACTGCTCCTCGTCGTTCTCGGTGTGCGGATCAAGAGGTGCGTCGAGCAGGGCGGCCAGCTCGCGGGTGAACTGCAGTGTGCGCGGGCCGGCCTGCCCTCCGAGCGGCTCCAGCAGCTGGTCCAGCAGGCCCTGGACCACCGTGATCGCGCGGCCTGTGACGTCGCGCCCCTGCTCGGTGAGCGACAGCTGCATGGCGCGCGGGTCGTTCGGGTCCCGGGTGCGGGCCACGTGTCCGGCGGCCTCCAGGGCGCGGGCGAGCTTGGAGACGTACAACGGTTCCAGCCCGGTGTGGTCGGCGAGCCGGCGCTGACTGGGCCGCAGCCCGGAGCGCCCCATGCCGTACAGCGACGCCATCAGGGAGTACTGGGCATGGGTCAGGCCCAGCGGTGCGACCGCCCGGTCGACGGCCACCCGCCACTTCATCGACAGGCGCCAGACCAGAAACCCTGCGGTGGCGCTCTCAGTTGCTGAACTCACACCAAATACAGTACATGGATATTATGTACATGGCTACTATTCCTGGCTAGTGCCTGTCGGCGGAGAGCGTGATGGCGTCGGCGCGGACCACCGACGGCCGGGAGGCGACGGTGACCGCGAGGGAGACCACGGCGACGGCCGTGATCGCCGTGCCGGGGGTGAGGTACTGGGCGGCGGCGCCGGCGAGCGCGGCGCCGAGTCCCTGCCAGGTCATCCGGCCCGCGGACTCGACCCCCTGGACCTGACCCCGCACCGGGTCGGGTGTCAGCTCGAGGAGCTGCTCCTGCAAGGGCAGGGTGGCCGCGAACCCCGCACTGGCGAGGAACACCGCGGCCGCCGACACCAGGACGGGCGGGTGGAAGGCGAACAGCAGGAACGGGGCGGCGAGCAGCAACCGCAGGGCGAAGGCGTGGCGGCGGCGTTCGTCGGCGCTCAGCAGCCGGCCGACGGTCAGGTCCCCGAGGAGCATGCCGGCCGATCCGGCGGCCAGGAAGGTACCGGCGTGGGCCGGGTCGTAGGAGATGAACAGGGCCTCGCAGCCGACGATCAGGCCGTTGGGGACCCACAGGTTCAGCAGCAGCGTCCTGCGGCCGGAGTGGGAGAAGAGCGCGGCGTTCGTCGTCCAGGTCTGACGCAGTCCGGGGCGGCGGGTGAGGCGGATCGAGCGTTCCCGGACGGTGGTCGCCACCACGGCCAGCCCGAGTCCGGTGAGGACCGCCGCGACGACGAAGACCCCTTGCGGGCTCAGGTACCGCTGCAGCACGGCGCCCGTCGCGTAGCCGAGGATCGCCATGCCGCCCGAGGTGATGTTCATCAGCGAACGTGCCAGCGCATAGGCGGAGGTCGGCACCACCTCGGCGAGCAGCCCCATCCGCGTGCCGGTCCCCAGCGACTGGAAGAAGCCCAGCACCAGCAGCAGCATGAACCGGGCCGCCAGCGGCAGGCCCGGGATCGCCTGCGCGGCGACGCCCGCCAGCGAGATGCACTGCAGCGCGACGAGGGTCCGGCGCGGACGGTTCCCGTCCGCGACCGACATCAGGGTCAAGGCGCCGAGCACCGTCGCGAACGTGGCGCCGTACATGCTCACGGCCGTCAGGAAGGGGGAGTGCGTCTGGGCGTTGACCAGGGTGCCGAGCGCGAAGCCCGACAGGGTCGTCGCGGCGACCGTCAGCGTGAAGCCGACGTACAGACCGGTGAACTCCCTGTTGCGGAGCAGGGCGCGATAGCCGGTGGGGGCGGGTGAGTGGGGTGAGTAGTTGTCAGAAGGCATAAAAAAAGCCTCCGGACGCGTGAATGGTGCGCGCCGAAGGCCAACGCGGTCATTCTAGCAGGGCGCGGCGGCGCGGTGGCGGGGAGGTCAGTGGGTGTTCGAACGGTGGAGGGGAAGGGCGTCGTGGAGGAGTCGGCCGGCCAGCGCCCCGCCGAACACGACCACGCCCACGCCGACCAGCCAGGACTGGATCACCAGGACGGTCCCGAACGGTCCGTAGGTGACGGCGCCGGAAGCGATCAGCGGTGAGAAGACGAGCCGGGAGAAGGCCCGGAGGGCGAGGAGCCCGACCATGGTGGCCACCGCTCCGGGCAGCAGGGCGGTCCAGCCGACCCGGCCGCCGAGCAGCATCCGCTGGGACCACCAGAAGAACAGGGTGCCGCCCGCCCAGGTGACCACCCCGCGCGCCGGGGAGTCGCGCCACACCGGCGCGATCGCGGACAGGAGGAGGAGCCCGACGAAGACGGCCAGCCACACCACGTGCCGCCACCGGGCCCACCAGCGGGCCGGGGGAAGATCCCAGACTTTTTCGTATCCGCTCTGCACCACCGTGCCGAACGACACGCCGAACACGGTGAGCACGGCGAGGCCGAACGCCGTCGTGGTGCGCCACGCCTCACCCGGCAGGGCGAACAGTCGTTCGATCTCCGCCCGGGCGGCCGTCGACACGCCGAGCCCGTCCCCCAGCCATTGCGCGAACCCCCGCCCGCTCGCCGGGTCCGCCGCGGACACGACGATCAGCAGGGGCACCAGCGTGAGGAACCCGAGTGCCGCGAAACCCAGCGAACGCTGCCACAACTCGAGATCACTGACCTGCCCCCACCGCCGCCCGGCCCGGATACGGCGGATGGCGCGGCTGATGCCCATGCCCGGCACCTCCCTGTGTCTTCACGGTAGGACCGCTCCGTGGGGGAAGCCACCGCCCCGGAGCGCATCAGGGCCGCTGTCGGGTCTCCGCCGTGTGGGGCACGCCGGCGAGGTCCAGGAGGTCGGGTACCTCACCAGAACAGGCACTCGATAGCATCGCGTGGTCACGTCGCGCAGTGCCTGACCGGCTGGGGGAGCCATGAGCGAGGATGTCCTGTCGATCATTCCGACCGACCCGCGGTGGCAACCCGACCGGGATGCGGCCGATTGCGCTGTCTCACTCGTCGAGGAACTGGCACCCGCAGTTGTCGATGGTGTGGACGTGGAGATCGACGTGACATGGCACGACGCTGTGACGGTCGTCGACTGCGGGGGCAACCTGGAGAGGATCGGCTGCCCGCTGTGCCGGGCGTCGATCGACACGGAGTGGTGGACGGACTTGCTCGAATCCCAGGGCGACGACGGCTTCACCACGCTCGCTGTCGAGGTCCCGTGCTGCGGGAAGCCGACGACCCTCGACGCACTGGACTACGACTGGCCCTGCGGGTTCGCCCGGTTCGAGATAGCCGTCTGGAACCCCGAACGTCCCTGGTTCAGCGACGACGAGCTGACCGCATTGGCGGAGGCGCTGGGGCATCCCGTGACGCAGATCAGGGCGCGTATCTGAGCCTCGCAGGGCAGGCGGGATCCCACCGGCCGGGCCGCGAGCGGCCGCGCGGCCTCAGCCCGTCGCCGACTTCCGGTACGGGCGGAAGAACTCACGCAGTTCCCGCGCGTAGAGCTCCGGCTCCTCGAAGGGCGCGAAGTGCCCGCCGCGCTCGGGCTCGGTCACGCGCGCGAGGTTCGTCGTGCGCTCGAGCCACGCCCTCGGCGGACGGACGACGTCACCGCGGAAGAGCGAGAAGCCGGACGGCACCTCGACCCGGCGGGCGTGCTGGGCCGGTGGGATCGCGGCGTTCGCGCGGTACATGCGCATCGACGAGCCGATCGTGCCCGTGAGCCAGTAGATCGTCAGGTTCGTGAGGATCTCGTCCTTCGTGAAGCTCCGCTCAACGTCGCCGTCGCAGTCGCTCCACGCCCGCAGCTTCTCGACGATCCACGCGGCGAGCCCGGCCGGCGAGTCGTTGAGCCCCACGGCCGCGGTCTGGGGCTTCGTGCGCTGCACGGCCGCATAGGCGCCCTCGTCGGCGCCCCAGGCCGCGCCGCTCGCGAGCCAGGCGCGCTCCTCGGGCGCGAGGTCCGCGGGGTCGCCGGTGAAGAGGGGCAATCCCGCGTCGGTGCGGTGGACGGCGACGACCCGTTCGGGATGGTCGAGTCCGAGGTAGCGGCTCACATGGCTGCCCATGTCCCCGCCCGCCGCGCCGAAGCGCTCGTAGCCGAGGAGCGTCATGAGCTCGGCCCACAGGCCGGCGACGGCGATGGTGTCGAGGGGCGGGCCGGCGGGACGGTCGGAGTAGCCGTAGCCCGGCATGTCGGGCACCACCACGTCGAACGCGTCCGCCGGATCGCCGCCGTGCGCACCGGGGTCGGTCAGGAGCGGGATGACCTTCGTGTACCGCCAGAACGAGTCCGGCCAGCCGTGGCTGAGGATCAGCGGCAGCACAGGCCCCGCCGGCGCGACGGCCCGGGCGTGCACGAAGTGGATCCCGAGGCCGCCGAGCGCCGCGCGGTAACGGGGGAGCCGGGCGAGTGCGGCCTCCTGCGCCGGCCAGTCGAACCCGTCCGCCCAGTAGGCGACGAGCTCGCGGAGGTAGTCGAGGTCGGTCCCGAGCGACCAGCCGGCGTCCTCCGGCGCGTCCGGCCAACGCGTCCCGCGGAGCCGCGCCCGCAGGTCCTCGATCGCCGCGGGGGCGGTCCGCGGGGAGAACGGCTGAGGGCTGGTCAGGTCGTCCGGCATGCGGCGCATGCTAGCGCGGCGGGGACGACCGCCGCCTCGGAGCCACGCGCCCGAGCCCGCCCCTCGGCCCGCACGCTGCCGTCGCGCCACCCGGTCCACGCGTTGCCGACCGCGCCGCTCGTGCAGGGCTGTGCCTTCAGGCCCCGCCGCCGAACTTCCACGCTTCGATGTCGCGGTAGCGGATCGGGCCCGGGCCGCGGCCGAAGTTGCTGCCGACCAGGTGCAGGCGTTCGGCCTGCCAGGGGCGACCGGTGAACTCGGCGAGCCCGGCGGCGGCCTTCACCACGCAGGACGGGTCCTCCCGTCCGGATCGTGCCAGCGTCAGATGGGGGCGCAGCGGCCGGCCCTCGAAGGCGATGCCGCACTCCTTGACCACGTCGCGCACGTCGGTGGCGAGCAGGTGCAACCCTTCCAGGTCCCCGTCGATCCCGCTCCACAGCACCCGCTCGTCGAAGTGACCGCCGCCGCGCAGGGCCAGGTCCACGGTCCGGCGCGTCGCCGCGAGGTCCGCGAGCGGCGTCCGCAGCAGCGGCACGGCCGCCACCGGGAGCTCCCCGAGGAACGCCAGGGTGATGTGCCAGTCCTCGATGCGGTTCCACCGCATGCGCGGGTACGCGTCGTAGGCGGGGCGCAGCTCCCGCGCCAGCTCGTCCTTCGCTTCGTCGGGCGGGGCGAGGGCGATGAACACCCGAAGGGTCGCGGCCTGTATCTCTTCGTTCACAAGCACTTCCTACCGTGCCTCGGCCGGTTCAGTCATATTCAGGCGTCGACCCCGCCCGCCACCGGCGCCCCCGCTCCTGTCAAGACACGAATTCCCGAGACGTGACGTCCGGTCTCTCGATCATGCCTAGTGGAATCCGGTGCCTCACGCGGACAGCGTGCGGCCGGTCCAAGGAAATGGGAGAGACGAGTGTCGATGACTACTGAGCACAGCACGATTCGCTGCGTGCGGAAAATGGCCAAGCGGTGTGTATGCGCGCTGCGCGAGAGGTGCGGGTCGCGTACGTCGCCCGTGCTGGAGATCAAGCGATGGGCGGCCGCCGATCAGGTACCGGAAGAATCCGACGGAATTCGTCTGGCCCGGTCCGTCACGGAATACGGGCGGCGAACGGGGAGACATTTCCTACCGGAGCGGATTCTGGTCCAGCTGAGCGACATACGACGTCGGCATGCCGCAGACCGCCCGTTCCTCGATGCTTTTCTCGACTGCATGCTCGACAAACACGAGGGGCGTTTCTGGAATCGCACCTATCTTGCACTGCCGGTCCTGGAGCTGCTCGTCGACGGCGGGCATCCCGCGCTGAGCGCCGACCGGATGTCCACCCTGCTCATGTCCGACGTGGTTCGTTTCGAGATCGAGGCGGCAGGCGCGTCGAGCGAGGGGCCCGCCCGGGGCCGGCCGGATCCGGCGACCTTGGGCACGCGGCTGCGGCATGCCCTGCGGTTCGTGGCGATGGGGCTCGGCCGGTCGGAGGCCTGCGACCTGCCGTCGCGGGTGGCGAGCACCCCTCAGTCCCGCCTGGAGGACCTCGTCGACCATCTGCCCCGGCCGCCGGAAACGGATGCCTGGCGGTGGTTCGACGTGACCGTCCAGCCCGTTTACACCGTGCATGACGAGTACTTCTTCATCCGCGTCCTCCAAACCCATGAAATGCTCTTCACGGAGATGGCGGCAGACATGAAGGCGGCCATTGCGGCATTGCGTGCAGGGCGCCTGGACGAGGGAGCGGAGCGAATAGATCACTCGGTTGGAATGTTCGAGCGTGCCGCCGTGCTGTTCCGCATAGTCGCGACGATGCGGGCGGAGCAATTCTCCGATTTCCGCGGATACACCCAAGGGGCCAGCGCCATTCAGTCCGAACAATACAAGCGGTTCGAGAGCCTGTGTGGTGTTCCGACCGTCCCGCGCCTGCGCTCCGCCGCCTTCACGAGCGTGCCCGCCGTACGGGCCGAGGCGCAAGCCGCCGGCCATGACACCGTCAGCAAGGCGTATCTCGACCTCCGCGACGAGGGAGGCCGCGACCGGGCGGAGTGGCGTCGCCTCGACGCGGCGCTCAGCCGGCTGGAAAGCAGGCATCAGCGCTGGAAGTCGGCCCACCGCGGCCTCGCCGTGCGCATGCTCGGCGATGAGCACGGCTCGGGGTACACCAACGGCGTCCCCTACCTGACGGAATGCCTGGGGAACCGGCTGTTCCGGCAGCTGGGCGCGAGCCTCTGAGCCGCCCGTCGGCGTACGTCTACGGTGTGCCGCTGCCCTGCCGGCTTCCACCCGCGAGCTGGCCCGCCAGCATCACGATGAGTCCGGCGACCAGCATCGCGCCGCCGGACAAGGCGCCCCACTGCCGGGTGGCGGAGTCGCCGATCACCAGCCCGAAGACCACCTGCCAGCACAGCGCGAAGGCCGTGACCAGCTGGCCCCATCCGTAGAGGCGGGGGCTGCGGATGTGGCGCCGGTTCATGGGGAGCACCCAGCCGCGGGTGACGGCCGCCGCCCCCGAGACGGCGATGAGCAGCGCGACGAGAACCAGAGGTATGGCGAGGTACAGCTTCACGATCTCTCTCCTGCGCGCCGGACCCGTGCCGGACGCAGGCGTGATCATGCCACTCGCCGCACAGCGCGTCCACGCCCTGCCCGGATGACTCGTGAGTACTGCACACCCCGGCGGTGACAGCGGTGACTGTCGCCGCGTCCGCCGGGCGTGACACGGTCGGGTCTGCCGCCGACCGAGGGAGCAGGTGTGAACAAGGGGTACGCCGCCTTCTGCGACGCCGACCGCTGGTTCTACGACGCGCCGTACCGGCGCGTCGGTGAGAGCTACCCGGCCGCCCTCGCCCCCGTCCCGTCGGGGTGGCGCTCGCACCGCAGCGGCGACTGGCTCGCGCTGCGTCCCGCCGGCGTCGAACTGCCCTCGCAGGGCTGGAAGATCCACGTCTCGGCCACCCTCGACAACGCCGAGTCGCTGCTGACGACGGTGTACGAGTACTGCACCGCCCGCGACATCGCCTTCAAGTTCATACCGAGCCGCTACCTGCTGCACCTGCGCAACGCCAAGTACGCCGACCGCGCGGCGAGCGGGAAGTTCATCACCGTGTACCCGGCCGACGAGCAGCAGTGCCGCCGGATCGCGGAGGACCTCGACGCCGCCCTGGCCGGGGCGGCCGGCCCGTACATCCTCAGCGATCTGCGCTGGGGCGCCGGACCGGTCCACCTGCGCTACGGCAGCTTCACCCTGCGGCACTGCTACGACGAGCGCGGCGAGCTGGTCCCGGCGATCGAGGCGCCCGACGGGCGGCTCGTACCGGACCCGCGCGGACCGGTGTTCCAGCCGCCCGAATGGCTCGAACTGCCCGATTTCCTGAAGCCGCACCTCGCGGCGCGCTCCGCGGTCACCCTGACCGACATCCCCTTCACGGTGGAGCGCGCGCTGCACTTCTCCAACGGCGGCGGCGTGTACGTCGGCAAGGACACCCGCACCGGCGAGTCCGTGGTCCTCAAGGAGGCCCGGCCGTACGCGGGCCTCGCCGCCGACGGAGCCGACGCCGTGACCCGGCTGCACCGCGAACGGGCCGCACTGGAACGGCTGGCGGGCCTGGACTGCGTTCCGGCGGTCCGGGGCACGTTCACGGTCGGCGACCACCACTTCCTGGTGCTGCAACACCTCGCCGGCAAACCGCTGAACACCTACTTCGCCCGCCGCCACCCGCTGATCGAGGCGGACCCCGACCCGGCCGAGCTCGCCTCCTACACGGCGTGGGCCCTCACCATCCACCGGCGGGTGACGGAGGCCGTCGACGCCGTGCACGCCCGCGGCGTCGTCTTCAACGACCTCCACCTCTTCAACATCATGGTCGCGGAGGACGAGACGGGCGAACCCTCCGTCGCGCTGCTGGACTTCGAAGCCGCCGCGCACGTCGACGAGGGGCTGCGGCAGACCGTCGCCAACCCCGCCTTCGTCGCACCGGCCGAGCGGCGCGGCTTCTCCGTCGACCGCTACGCGCTGGCCTGCCTGCGGCTCGCCCTGTTCCTCCCGCTGACCAGCCTGCTCGTCCTGGACCGGGCCAAGGCCGCGCATCTGGCCGCCATCGCGGCCGAACAGTTCCCCGTACCACGGCAGTTCCTCGACGAGGCCGTCGAAGAGATCCTGTCCGGCGTCCCGCAGGGCGCGCCGGGCGGCCGCCTGCCCGCACCGGCCGGACCGTACCTGCCCGTCGAGCCGGGGGAATGGCCGGCCGCCCGTACGTCGATGACCGCGGCGCTGCGCGCCAGCGCCACCCCGGACCGCGAGGACCGCTTCGTCCCCGGCGACATCGCCCAGTTCGCGACCGCCGGCGGAGGCACCGGCTTCGGCTACGGGATCGCCGGAGTGCTCCACGCCCTCGCAGAGACCGGTGCCGAACCCTGGCCCGAGGCCGAGGAATGGCTCCTCGACCGCACCGAGGAACCGGCCTCCGGCACTCCGCTCGGCTTCTACGACGGCCTGGCCGGCACGGCCTGGACCCTGCACCGGCTCGGACACCACGACCGCGCGCTCGCCCTCGCCGACCTGCTGCTGCACCAGCCCTGGGAGAGCGCGGGCCCCGACCTGCACAGCGGACTCGCCGGCATCGGCCTGGCCCTGGACGCGCTCGGCACCGCGAGCGGCGAGAGCGGGCTGCACACCGCGGCCCTGCGCTGCGCCGAACTGCTCGCCCGCCCGGAGCAGCGGCCCACCCGCGCGGGACTGCTGTACGGCAACTCCGGGCCCGCCCTGCTCTTCGTGCGGCTGTACGAACGCACCGGCGACAAGGAACTGCTGGTCCACGCCGCCGATGCGCTCCACCGCGACCTCGACCGCTGCGTCACCAGCGCCTACGGCACCCTCCAGGTGAACGAGGGCTGGCGCACGATGCCGTACCTCGGCGAGGGCAGCGTCGGCATCGGCATGGTGCTCGACGACTGGCTGGAGCACGGTCCCGACGAGCGCTTCGAACAGGCCCGGCGCGAGATCGTACGGGCGGCGCAGGCGACCTTCTACGCCCAGCCCGGGCTCCTGCGCGGCGCCGCCGGGATGGTCCTCCACCTGGCCCGGACCACCACACCGGGACCGGGCACCGGGCCCGACGCCATCGCCCGCCAGATCGACGCACTGGCCCGGCACGCCGTGCCGTACCAGGGGCATCTGGCCTTCCCCGGCGAGCAGATGATGCGGCTGTCCATGGACCTCGCCACGGGCACGGCCGGCGCTCTCCTCGCCCTCGGCAGCGCCGCGCCCGGCGGGCGCGCACACCTGCCGTTCCTCCCGCCGCTGCGCGACAGCGCGCGGCCCACGAGCCGGTCCCATCCGGGGCCGTGACCCATCGCACCACCCGAGAGAAGAGGAATGCGACATGACGCTTCTTGACCTGCAGTCGATGGAGACCCCGAAGGAAGAGATCACCGAGGCCGCGCTGACCGGCGGCGGCGGTGGCGGCAGCCGGGCCAGCCTGCTGCTCTGCGGCGACAGCAGCCTGAGCCTCACGACCTGTCACTGACCAGGTCACCTCGGGCCCGGGCGGTTCGCCGCCCGGGCCCGCACCACATCACTGGAGGCATCCGCCGATGAGCCCCCCTGACGCGGCGCTCGACGCGGCACAGGCGCCGGCCGTGGCACGCGCCGCCGACCGGGCGCTCGTGCTAGCGGCCCGGCACAGCGGCGGGCGCACCGCCGCCGTCCTCGGATGCACGGTGGCCGCAGCCGCGGCAGCACTCGCCGAACCCGCCGTCCTGGGCCACACCCTCGACCTCCTGCTCCGCCGGGCCCCGTCGGCCCCCGCCTGGACGCTGCTGTGCGCCGCGGTCATCGCCGCCGAAGTGGCGCTGGACGCCGCCGCCGCACGGCTGACCGGCGAGGTGGACGGCCGCTCCACCGCCCGGCTGCGCAGGCTCGGGCTCGCCCGGCTGCTGCGGACGGCCCCGCACCACGCGGCCCACCACGCACCCGGCGAAACCGCCGCGCGGCTGACCGCACACGCCACCGAGGCCGGGAAGGTCCCGGCCGCCGTGGCGCACGCCGTCGCCGCACTGCTGCCGCCGCTCGGCGCCGTGGCCGCCCTCTTCCTCATCGACGTGTGGACGGCGCTCACCTTCCTGATGGGCGTTCCGCTGCTGGTGCTCCTGCTGCGGGCCTTCGCCCGCGACACCCACACCAGCATCGCCCGCTATCAGCAGGTTCAGCTCGCGACCGCCGGCCGGCTCGTCGAGGCACTGGCCGGGGCGCGCACGATCGCCGCCGCCGGTACCGCGGACCGCGAACGCAGGCGGATCCTCGCCCGGTTGCCCGAGCTCGGCACCGAGGGCAGGCGCATGTGGCAGGTCTACGGCGGCACGACGGCCCGGTCATCGGCGCTCATGCCGATGCTCCTGTACGCGGTCCTCGCCGTCGGCGGCATCCGCCTGTCCGCCGGGGCCATCGGAGTCGGCGAACTCCTCGCCGCCGTACGGTACGCGGGCCTCGCGGCCGGAGTCGGCGCCGTGACCGGCGGGCTGGCGGCCGTGGTCCGAGGCCGGGCCGCCGCCCGGCGGACCGCCGCCCTCCTGGCCCTCCCCGAACTGGGCCACGGCCGGGCGGAACTGCCGGAAGGCGGCCCCGGCACCCTGGAACTGCGGGACGTCCGGGTCGTGCGCGGCGGGTCGACGGTCCTGCGCGACATCAGCCTGGTGATCCCCGGAGGCACCACGGTGGCGGTGGTGGGCCGGTCCGGCGCCGGCAAGACCCTGTTCGCCGCCGTGGCCGGGCGGCTCACCGACCCCGACGCCGGGCAGGTGCTGCTCGACGGGGTACCCCTCGGGGAGCTGACCGCCGACGCGCTGCGCCGCGAGATCGGGCACGCCTTCGACCGGCCCGTACTGCTCGGGGACACGGTCGGCGATGCCATCGGCTTCGGCGCGGGACCGGAACCGGGCCCGGAAGCGGTCCGCGCCGCGGCCCGGGCCGCGGGCGCCGACCTCTTCGTGCGGCGCCTGCCGCACGGCTACGACACGCGCCTCGCCGACGCCCCGATGTCCGGCGGTGAGGTCCAACGCCTCGGCCTGGCCAGGGCGTTCTGCCACGCGGGCCGGCTCCTCGTGCTGGACGACGCCACCTCCAGCCTCGACACCGTCACGGCCCGCGAGGTCGAGCGGGCCATCGCCGACGAGATCCGGCCCGGCACCCGGATCGTCGTCGCGCACCGCCTCTCCTCCGCCGTCCGCGCGGACCTCGTCGTATGGCTGGAGGACGGGCGGATACGGGCGGCGGGCACCCATGGCGAGCTGTGGCGGCAAGACCCCGACTATCGGGCGGTGTTCGCCGCGGACGCGACGACGGGAGCCGATACGGGAGTGGCGGCGGAAGCGGCTCCGGCGCCGGCTCCGGCTCCGGGGAAACAAGAGGCGGCACGGTGACCGAGAACGAGGCCTGGCGGCGGGTCGCCCCCGAGGGCCGGCGGTTCCTGCGCGGCCACAAGGGCGCTCTGGGACGGCTGGCGGCATGGTCGCTCCTCGAATCCGCGCACACCTTCCTCGGCGGCTACGGTGTGGCCCGCGCCCTCGACGACGGTTTCCTCGCAGGCCGCACCGCCACCGGTCTCGCCTGGCTGGCCGCGGCCGCGGTCGGGGCGCTGCTCGGCGGGTTCGCGCTGCGCGGTGTGTTCGCCGGACTCGCGGACCTCGTGGAGCCGCTGCGGGACGGCCTGGTCCGGCGCGCGGTGCGGCAGGCACTGGACCGCGCGGTCGCCGACCCGGCGCGCGCTCCCGACACGGGCGCGGTGTCCCGGCTCACCCAGCAGACGGAAATGGCCCGGGACTCCTTCGCGGGACTGGTCCTGACGGTACGTTCGTTCGTGTTCACCGCCGTGGGCGCCTTCGCGGGCATGGCGGCCCTGGCTCCCGTACTGCTGCTGATCGTGCTGCCCCCGCTGCTCCTGGGCGCGGCCGCCTTCCTGGCCACGTTCCGCCCCATGGCGTCCGTACAACGCCGGTCCCTGGACACCGACGAGGCGCTGTCGGACCGGGTGGGGGAGCTGGGGGAGGGTCTGCGGGACATCGTCGCCTGCGGCGGACAGGCGGGCGCGGAGGCCCGGGTGGAGCCCCTCATCGCCACCCAGGAGCGGCTGGCGCGCACGCTCGCGCGCTGGGCGGCCCTGCGCACCCTGGCCCTGGGTACGGCGGGCCGGCTGCCGGTGATCGCACTGCTCGCCGCGACGCCCTGGCTGCTCGGGCGGGGCATCACCGCCGGTACGCTGGCCGGCGGTCTCACGTACGTGGTGCAGGCGCTGCTGCCCGCCCTCAACTCCCTGATGACGGCTCTTGGTTCGGCCGGCACCCGCCTGGTGGTGGTCCTCGAACGCTTCTGCGATCCGCCGCGGCCGGACCCGGACGCCCGCCGCGCGACGAAGCCGCAGGCGCTCGTCCCCACCGGCCCGGAGACCGCCGCCGCGGCCGAGCTCCGGGGCGTCACCTTTGCCTACGGCCCCGGCGCCGCCCCCGTACTCGACGCCCTCGACCTGGTGGTGCGGCCGGGGGAGCACCTCGCCGTGGTCGGGCCGAGCGGCATCGGCAAGTCCACGCTCACCGCGCTGCTCGCCGGGATGCTGTCACCCGGCGCGGGGACGGTCCTCGTCGCGGGCACCGCCGCCCGCCGGGAACCGGATGCCACGGGGCCTGACCCGCGGCGGACCCTGCTGCCGCAGCAGGCCTACGTGTTCACCGGCACCGTGCGGGAGAACCTGACCCACCTGTCCCCGGGTCCGGAGACCTCCGGGCCCGGGGACGCCCAGGTGCGGCGCGCCGTCAGCGCCCTGGGGCTGGACGGCCTGGTGGAGCGGCTGGGCGGCCTGGACGCCGAGGTGTCCCCCCGGCTGCTGTCCCGGGGCGAGAGCCAGCAGCTCGCGCTCGCCGCCGCCTACCTCTCGCCGGCTCCGCTGCTCTTGCTCGACGAGGCCACCTGCCACCTGGACCCGCGTACGGAGGAGCGTGCCGAACGGGCCCTCGCGGACCGTCCCGGCACCCTCGTCGTCGTGGCCCACCGCGTCTCGTCCGCGGCCCGCGCCGACCGGGTCCTCGTCCTCGACGGGACGCGCGCCGTGTGCGGCACGCACGCCGAGCTCCCGGCCAGGTCGCCCCTGTACCGCGATCTGGTCGGGTCGTGGAACCGAACCGCGGACGAATGACGCGGCCGTCGTGCCCGTCCGCGGGGGCCGCCGATCAGACCCAGCCCGCCCGCCGGGAGATCCGGATCGCGTCGATGAGATTGCGCGCGCCGGTCTTGCGCGTCGCCGCGGCCATGTAGTTGCGTACCGTCCCGCTCGCCAGGTGCAGCGCACGGGCGATCTCGGCGATGGAATCGCCCTCCGCGGCCCGGGCCAGCACACTGAGCTCCCGCGGGCTGAGCGGTACGGGGTCGGCCTCCATGAAGGCCGAAGCCAGCGAGGCATCGATGAACCGTTCCCCCGCGGCGACCTTCCGGACCGCCCGTACGAGCCGGCCGGGCGAGCCGTCCTTGTCGACGTAGCCGCGGGCCTCGGCCCGGAAGGCCCGGTGCAGCGAACCGGGCGCGCCGGTCGACGCGAGTACCAGTACCGGGGAAGGGGACGCGAGGACCTGGGCCTCCGCGCCTCCGTTGTCGGTCAGGACGGCCGTCGTCCCCGGACAGTCGAGGTCGACGACCGTCACGTCTGGTCGTAAGGACTCGGCCTGGCGTGCGGCGGCCCGCCAGCCCGCCGATGTGACCTCGAACGACCCTTCCGATCTGAGCAGGGCGGCCAGGGCCGACCGGACCAGGCTGACGCTGTGCAGGACGAGGACCTTCGTCATCGTGCGCTCTCCTCGGTAGACGAACCAACAGCACCACGCGGGTGCCCCGTACAGGGGTGATGGAACGTCACTTCGGGGGGCGTGCAGGCGCATACGGGCAACTTGGCCGAGATGCGCAAGGATCCCGCTTCCCGTTAGGCGGGTAACCCTCTTGAAGATCGGCCCCGCCGTGCCGGCATCGCGTTCACCACGTGATGCGTCCCGCGCGCCGGCAGCCCGCGGCCTCCTCCGTGCTCATCGCGGTCAGACCGAGCCGCGCCAGGCGCCCGTCTCGACCCCGCGCGACTCGATGAACAACTTGAACCGCTTCAGATCGCCCGTGACCTGACGCTTGACGAAGCCGAGCTTGTCGGCGGCCGTTTCGGCCAGACCGTCGGGCACCCAGTTCATGTGCAGGACGACTTTGGTGGTGGTCGCGTCGAGCGGCTGGAATGTGACGAGCCCGGCCTGGCGGGCCTGGCCGTCGATCGTCATCCACGCGACGCGCTGGTCCGGGAGCTGCTCGGTGATCTGCGCGTCGAACTCGCGCTGCACACCGTTCACGTTCGTCACCCAGTGGGTGAGCGTGTCCGTGCGCTGCTCGATGCGTTCGACGCCTTCCATGAAGGCGGGGAACTCCTCGAACTGCGTCCACTGGTTGTAGGCCGTGCGTACCGGGACGTTGACCTCGACGTACTCCTCGACGTGCGACATGCGCATCCCTTTCGTGGTGTCGGCAGCCCGCACCCCCGAGGTGCGGGTCGTCCGTCAGGACGTCTGGTGGCGCGGCTACCCGCCCCTGAGGGGCCCATGCACGGCACCGAGCAGCACGGCCCGCCTCTTGCTGTCGATCGGCATCACGGGTACCAAGAGATCCGACCGGTGCCGCAATGGGGGGCAGGGACATGGCGAGGACCACGGCTCACTTACGGCATCGGATCGACGAGCGGGCCATCAGCGCCGGTACGACCATGCGGTTCGCGCTGTTGGTGATCCTGCTGCTGGTGAGCAGCGGTTCGATGATGATCATGGGCTCGGAGATCGGCCGCAGCAACAGCAAGGAGGTCGTCAACTGGTACGGCTGCCACCTGGCCGCCGGCGTGGACCCCAACCGGATCGACGACCTGGCGACCAATCTCGGCGCGCTCCTCTACGCCGACACCCTTGATGCCTGTCTGGCCCGCTACGCCCCGGAGCCGCCCTGGCAGCTCAACCTCGTGTGGCCGGCCCTCACGCTGGTCGCGTCCGCCGTGTTGTTCCGGGTCCTGCCGGCATGGAAGGCCCGGCGAAGTCGGGTCGTCCCGCTGGAGGCCGTCGACCACACCGGCGAGATCCGCCGCACGCTGGACGACCTGGCGGCCACGGCCGGGTTGGCCCGGATGCCCCGGATCGTCGTCGACCCGGCCACGGCATCGACCGGCGCGGTCGTGTTCGGGAGCAACCGGCGTCCGACGGTCTGTCTGCACGGCGGTCTGCTCGCTCGCAGATCCGGTGATCCCGAGGGCTTCCGAGCGGTGCTGTTGCACGAGTTCGCCCATGTGCGCAACGGCGACGTCACCTTGACCTACGCGACCGTGGCCGTGTGGCGCGTGTTCGTCGCTCTGGTCCTCCTGCCCTACCTGGTGTGGTGTGCCACCGTCATCCCCACCTCGTACAAGTCGCCGTTCTGGGCCGGTCAACAGCCGTTCGTGGCCCGGGCGTTCGTACTGCCGGTGTTCCTGACCGTGCTGGTCTACCTGGCCCGGTCGGACGTCCTGCGCATGCGCGAGGTGTACGCCGACCTCGCCGCGGTGCGCTGGGGCGCCGGCCCGCGCGGATGGGCGGTGGCGACGCCGGAGGTGCCCGAGAGCGGGCTCAAGCGCCGGTTGGCCCCCTTCGTCGAGCTGTGGCGCACCCACCCCCGGTGGGACCTGCGGCGACGCGCCATGGACGATCCCGCGGCGCTGTTCGGCATCCGGGCCCTCCCGATGTTCCTGACCGGGGCCGCCGCCTCGATGATCAGCGCCCAGACGGCGTCCTCCCTGGGGCCGAACACCGGCAGCGGCGGGCAGGCATTCCTGATGGCCCTGCCGGCGGCGACAGTGGTCGCCGGGGTCGCCGGGGTCGCACTCTGGCGGGCCGTGGCTCACGCCCTGCTCACCGGGAGACGCGTCCCGTCCGGCGTTCGCGCCGGACTGTGGCTGGGCGCGGGGATGGCGGTCGGCGAACTGGCGATGTACCGGGTCGCGGTCGCTCGCTGGCTGCCGGCCCACGTCGAGGCCCTGGGGGCCGCCGTGGCCGTCGGAGCTCTCTTCGCCTGGTGGACGACACAGTGCTCGCACCTGTGGTTCAGGGCGTGGCCACGGCGTGCCAAGGGACCGGCCGTGCTGCTCGTCATGGCGGCCGGGTCCCTGCTGCTGACGGCGTGGTTCGTCTGGTGGCAGATCCACGGCACCCACCTGGCGAGCGGGTGGATCGACATGACCGCGGCCCGCGAAGCGACGGAACTGACCTTCCCCGGACCGACCGCGGCCCATCAGGGCATGGTGTTCGCGCTCGCCGTCTGGTTCGACGTGTTCTCCGGCCTCGATCAGCCCGTCGTCCTGGCCGCGGTCTGCGCCCTGTGGGTCGTGCCGCTGCCGGCCTGGACGACCGGGTCGGCGACCGGGGTGCGCCGCCGGGCGGGCGAGGCACCCGACGGCAGCATGGAGGCGGAGCCGCGGACGGCGCTGCCGACGTTGCCGAAACTGCGCGGCGTACTGCTGGTCTCGATGCTGGGCGGCGTGGCCTGTTGGGTCGGGGCCGCGATCGCCAAGGCGTACATGCACACCTGGCAACCGCCGTCGGGACAGCGGGGCGGGCTGTATTCCGTGAGCCTCGCCGCCTGGGTCCTCGTCGTGCTGGTGACCGTCTCGGCGGTGGCCGGTGCCGTAGCGAGCAGCCGGGTGCGCCGCTACCGGCTGCCGATCACGCTGATGACCGCCGAAATCTCCGCGCTGATCGGTCTGTTCGGGTTCCTCATGCTCCTGTCCGTCGACGGATGTGTCCGGCCGCTCAGCACGTTGGCGTCCCACTGCCACTGGGTGCCGTCCGGGGCGTGGTCGATGGTCGGCCCCATGCTCCTGGGACCGGTCCTCGTGTCCACCGCGCTCCTGGCCGCCGTCGCCGCTTCGGTCGTGTCGGCGGTCGACCGGATGCGGGGAGCCGGCCTGCCGCGTGCCGCCTCCGTTCGGCCGCCGGACAGCCGACGACAACTGCACGCCCGGCATGCCGCCGTGAGCGCGATCTGCGCCGTCGCCGTGGCCGCCACCGTGTCGGCCGCGACGGTGGGGCTCCGACACAAGCCGTCGAACGGCGCGTTCGACAGGCAGGCACAAGACCACGCTTACGCCAAGATCCCCCGCGCCGAAGGCAGCTCCGCCGTGATCAGAAGGGCGCAACTGGAGTACTGGTTGAACTTCGGCGGACGGGACCTCATGCGGCGCTCAGCCGACGCCCACGACCGTCTCGGCACGGCGTTGAACCGGGCCGCGGACGCAGGCGGCAGGGTCGAGCGGTCCACATTCGATCCCGTCTGCTCGGAGTTCGACCAGCTCGCGACGGACGCCGGACGCTACTTCCCGATCCCGGATGCCCGGGCCGACTCCCAGTGGCAGAAGTACATGACGCAGGTTCGGGAGGGGAGCCGCGACTGCCTGCGCAGTTTCGCCGAGGACGACGAAAAGCGCTTCATGGCGTCAATCAACGAGTTGACCGACGCGCTGGCGGCTCTCACCGCGATGGGATTCCGGTTCGACGAGATCCGGGCCGCGGCCGACCACTGAACGTCAACCGGTGATGGTCACGCAGGGCAGGCCCACGCTGCTGCCCCCGCGGAATCCCTCCGCGCAGAGCCGGGTGCCCGCCGGGAAGTGCCGTTGCGGGTACGCCTGGTCCCGGTAGGTCCTGAACTTGGCGACGTCCTCGGTCTTGGTGTTGGCGCTCCAGCCGTTGGTGGTCCACACGCGTGCGTGGATGCGGTTCGGCTGGTTGGTGTTGGTGACCGACACTTCCACCCTGCCCAGGTAGGTGCCCGAGTCGTAGGTCTCGATGCAGACCGAGTGGTTGCACCACTTGCCGTCCGCCGCCGCGGGCGGGCCTGCGGCGATGACGCAGCCGAGAGCGGCAGCCGCTGTTGCGATTCCCGCGGCGATCTTGTTGGTGATGTAGTGCATGGTGAGCGACCCCAAGCGTTCTTCCCTGCCCGGCAACGGGGCACGGATCCTGTCGGCACATGTCCCAGGGCCCCACGGATCGGCGTCCTCGGACAGGTGAGGCCCCGAGCGGACCAACGCGAAACAAGATCATGAGTTACGCCGCCCGGCTCCCCTGGCCGCAGCCCTCGCTGTTGTGTTCGAACTTTGCGGAGATGTACGGCCCGTGCTGTCCGCGGAACTCCGCAGGGGCGGCGGAATCGGCGATTCGAGGGCGCTGCCGTGTCCCGGTCGGCAGGATGGGGGCATGGACCGTGGGGATGTGGGACCGGACGGAACGCGGCCGGTGGTGGTACGGGTGCGGGTGCCGGTGGAACCCGTGGAGGCCGTAGTGGAAGCCGACGCGGTCGACGCCGTCACGCGGGCGGGCGATGTGGTCGTGCGCGGCCCGTTGTTCGGGGTGGCGGCGCAGCACGCCGACGACGGGCCGCGGTGGCGGGTGGTGATCGCGATGACGACCGGCTGCCCGCAGCAGGCACGCGACGGACTGAACTCGCTGTTGTGGTTCAGGGCGAAGGACGAAGCGCACGACAAGGCGGAGCGGCGGTCGCTGCTGACGGCGGTCGCCCGGCTGGAGAGCGAGAGGGTCGACGAGCTCACCGTGGCCGGAACCCGCTACCGGGTCGTGCGCGCCGAGGAGTACGCGGGCGCGGGCCCGGGCGGCATCGAACAGCCGCGCCCGACGGACCCGGAGCCCCCCGTCCCCGACTGGGACCGTACGGCCAAGGACGCGGGAGTCGACGACGGCCTGGTCCTGGACCCGGACGCGCCCCTCACCCCGACCCAGGCCCTCGAGCAGCTGGCGCTGCGCGGCCTGTGCTACGCCGGTGAACGGTTCCCCGAGGACGTGCGCGGCGACGCGAGCCGGGCGCTGGACACCCACCCTGACGTCCTGCTGCTGCCCCCGACGTTCACGGTCGTGGAACAGGCCGCCTCGGGTGGCTGGAGGCCGGTCAGCAGCCCGCACGCGACCGCGCACGGCGCCCGCAAGTCGCTGGACTTCGCCCTGACGTGGATGTGGCCGCGCACGCACGGCCACATCCCCCACGACGCCGACCCCCACACCGACGCCCGTACGCCGGCGCCGGGCGGAGAGCCTTCGGCCGGTCCGCCGTCGAAGGAGCTGGCCGCGTACGCCCAGGCTGCCGACACGCTCCGGGCCGGGCGCGTCAACCGGCTCGCATTCCAAGGCAGCGTGTACCAGATCGCCCGCACCCGCCGCCTGCTCCGCTGGGGCCCCGACGGCCCCGAGGGCCCGCGCCCGTCCGACACCAACAGCCAGGACCCCGAACGAATCCACCCCCGGCTCGACGAGGACGGCCGGGTCCTCCCCGAGGACTGAGCCCCGCCGCACCGCCAGGACGCCGTCCGCTTCCGGCGGACGGCCGTGCTCAGCGAGCCCAAGGGCCTTTGTCGGATGCGTGTCCTAGCCTCGGTCGCGAAGGGCTCACACCGTCACTCCGAAGGGCAGGCACGATGGCCTCCATGCCACAGAAGATCACCACCTTCCTGATGTTCGAAGGCAGGGCGGAGGAGGCGATGACCTTCTACATCTCGCTGTTCGACGACGCCGAGGTCGTCGACATCACTCGCTACGGCGCCGAAGGACCCGGCGAAGAGGGCACGGTGCACAAAGCGACCTTCGCACTCGCCGGACAGCGGTTCATGTGCATCGACAGCCATGTCAAGCACGCCTTCGGCTTCACCCCGGCGGTGTCGCTCTTCGTCGAGTGCGACACCGAGGCCGAGCTCGACCGCCTCTACGGAGCCCTCGCCGAAGAGGGCACGGAGCTGATGCCGCTGGGGTCGTACGGCTTCAGCGCCAAGTTCGGCTGGGTGAACGACCGCTTCGGCGTCTCCTGGCAGCTGAACCTGCCCGAGTGACGGGCCGTCTCCACCACGGCCCCCGGCGCGCGCCAAGTGGTGCGTGAGCGGGGCCTGATGCGCGACGGATGGCGGATGACCCTCCGGGTGATGGCCGTGAGGATGGTCGTCATGGATCCCGAACTCGAAGCATTCATCCCGTTCCTCCCTCAAGTCGACATCAACGACCCGGTCACCGCGCGCAAGGACTTCGCCGAGCGTGCCGCCGCGACGCCGGCGCCGGACACCTCGAACATGGAGGTCCAGGACCACACGGTGCCCGCCGATCCGGACGTGCCGATCCGGGTCTATCGCCCGCACCGGGCACAAGGAGCCGTCGTCTGGATGCACGGCGGCGGCGGAGTCTTCGGCGACCTGGACACCGAGCACCCCTGGGCCGCCCGGGTCGCGGAACTCTCCGGGGCGGTGGTGGTCTCGGTGGGCTACCGCCTGGCGCCCGAGCACCCGTTCCCGGCCGCCCTGGACGACGCCTACGCCGCGCTGGCCTGGACGGCCGAGCACGCGGACGAACTCGGCACCGACCCGGCGCGGATCGCGGTCGGCGGGCACAGCGCCGGCGCGAACATCGCGGCCGCGATGGCCTTGCGGGCGCGTGACGAGCAGGGGCCGGAGATCCGCTTCCAACTGCTCAACCAGCCGGGGCTGGACGACCGGCAGGAGACGTGGTCGGCGCGGAACTTCACCGACACCCCCTGGTTCGATCGCGACAGGATCGCGGCGGCGTGGCGGCACTACCTGGGCCCCCGGCCCGCCACACCGTACGCCGCCCCCGCGCGGGCCGCCGATCTGTCCGGCCTGCCCCCGGCCTACATCGCCACCGCGGAGTTCTGTCCGAACCGAGACGAGGGCATCGCGTACGCGCTGCGCCTGATGCAGGCGGGCGTCTCGGTCGAGCTCCACCAGTGGCCCGGCACCTTCCACGGATCGCAGGCGATCCTCTCCGCCGACGTCTCGCAGCGGCAGAACGCCGAACTCGGCGCCGCTCTGCGCCGCGCTCTGGCCGCGTGAGCCGTGGCTGCCCGACAGCGCGGGGGAGAGCCCCCGTCGCACTCCTCGATCACGAAAGGACGGACGTCTTGAAGATCCGACTGATGTTGTGTGGAAGCGTGGCCGCGCTCAGTGTGTGTGCGGGCACGGTGGCGGCAGCTCCCGCGACCGACGGGACCGGGAAGGTACCGGCCGCCGGCGCGAGCTCGGCGACCGGCCTGGATCCTGCGGAGCTGAGGTCCGCCCTCAACGATGTCCACCGCGCGGGAATGCCGGGGGTGTTCGCCGAGGTGCGCGACACCGGCCGGACCTGGCGCGGCGCTTCCGGGGTCGCCGACGTCACGACCGGCCGACCCGTCACCCCCGACATGCGCCAGCGCGTCGGCAGCATCACCAAGACCTTCACCGCCGTCGCGGTCATGCAGCAGGTCGAGCAGGGTCGGATCCGACTCGACGCGCCGATCGGCGACCATCTGCCGCGGCTGGTGCCGGGCGAGCGCGGCAGGAAGATCACGGTGCGGATGCTGCTCAACCACACCAGCGGCATCCCCGACTACCTCCCCTACGCCTTCCCCTCCCTCCAAGGGTTCCCTTCGCTGCCGGACATGTCGACCGACAGCATCGACGACAACCGGTTCAGGCAGTTCCGCCCGGCCGAGCTGATCGAGATGGGGCTCGCGGCGCCGCCCACCGGCGAGCCCGGAGGCCCCACGGGGGTGTACTCCAACACCAATTACCTGCTCCTCGGCCAACTCCTGGAGCAGGTGACCGGTACCACCGCCGAGAAGTACATCACCCGGAACGTCATCGAGCGGGCGGGCCTGCGGCACACCGGGTTTCCGACCGGGCCGCGCATCGAGGGACCGCATTCGCGGATGTACGAGGCCTTCTACGGCCTGATCGACCCGCCCCGCGACTACAGCGTCTACAACATGTCCTGGGTGGGGCCGTCGGCCGCTCTGGTATCGACCATGGAGGATCTCAACCGCTTCTACGCCAAGCTGCTCGACGGCAAGATCGTGAGCCGCTCGTCGCTGGCGGAGATGCAGCGCACGCTCCCGGTCCGCCGCGACCTGGACGGGACGATGATCGAATACGGCCTCGGTCTGCACAAGGTCGACATCCAGGGCTGCGGCACCTTCTGGGGCCACGACGGATCGGCCTGGGGGGCGGGAACGATCTCCCTCACCCGGGCCGACGGCAAGCGCCAGATGTCCGTCGCGGTCAACCTCGCGCGGTGGAACAAGCCGGACTCCTCGGGCAAGCCGCAGCCCCACCCCATCGACGGGGCACTGGAGACGCTGTACCGGCAGGCGATGTGCGGCGGCGCCAGCGCCCAGGCCGAGCATGCCCCGCAGGTCCCGGTGTTCGCCCCGTAGCCGCGGCGGCGAAGGCCCCGGGGCGTCACCGCCCCGGGGCCGGCCTCACGCTCCCTGGTCGGCCCCGACGACCTGCTTGACCTGGAACACGATGAACTCAGCAGGCCGAACCGGGGCGATGCCGATGTCGATGACGACGCACCCCTTGCCCATGCCGACCCCCTTGTTGTTGCTCGCATCGCAGATCACGGAGAAGGCCTGCTCCTGGGATCCGCCCGCCAGCGCGCCCCTGCGCCACTGGTCCATGAGGAAGTCCGTCACCGAGTTCCGTAGGTCGCCCCACAGCTTCTCCTCGTTCGGCTCGAACACCGCCCACCGGGTGCTCTGCTTGATGGAGTCGCCCAGGTGGCAGACGAGGCGCCGTACGTTGAGGTACTTGTAGTCGCGGTCGGACTGGTCCGTGGTCCGCGCCCCGGAGATGAGAACGCCCTGCTCCGGGAACATGCGGAGGCAGTTCGTCCCTGCCTCGTTCAGCGCCCCGGCTTGGACTTCGTTCAGCTGCCGGTCCAGGTCGAGCACTCCCTTGAGGGCGGTGTTGTCGGGTGCCTCGTGCACCCCGCGCTCGACGTCCGTGCGCGCCCAGACACCGGCGATGTGCCCGGCGGGCGGCACCAGGAGCGGCCGGTCGTCGAGTCCGGGGACCTTCACCCAAGGGGTGTACGCGGTGGCGTACGAGCTCTTCACCGCCACGTCGGACCGGAGGGGCATGTCGAGGATCGCCACCCGGTTCCCCATCTTCCGGCAGTGCTCGACGATCGACTGCATCACCGGCCGCGCCTCGGCCGGGCCGGACTTGTCGAGCCACAGGGTGGGTGCGACGACCATGTGTACGTCGGGAATCCTCTCCAGTGCCGTCAAGGCCTGGGAGTAATCGTGGTCGTCCCGCTTGCGCCGCACGATGTAGCAGGACTTGCCCCCGTTGTCGAAGAATCCCCGCACCGCCTCCATCGTGTACTTCGCCTGGACGTCCTGGGCGGTGTAGTCGTTCTCGGGCTTCTGCTTGAGCTCCGCGACGCGGGCCGCGACCTCCCACAGCTCGTCGAACTCCGCCCAGCCGTGGACCTTGTGTGCCGCGGCCGCCCGCAGCCGCTCCCTCGCTTCGACCTTGTCGTCGTCCGGCACGAGGAAGGCGGGCGTCGTGGTGTCGGCCTCGGTCACCGGGTGGCTGCGGGCCGTCGTCTCGGTGGCGGGGGCCTTCCACAGGGCCAGGACGCGCCGTACGTGGGCCTGGGCGAGCGCCGACCAGTGGTCGGTGATCTTGCGCGGGTAGCCGGGGTCGACCTTGTCCTTGGGGATGTTGTACCGGACGTACTGGTCGCCCTTGAAGGCGTAGGCGGTGTCCGTGTCCCAGCGGACGAAGGCGTCGATGCCGCTGCCGAAACCGGCTTCGGACAGGCCGGCCCAGTAGGTGCCGATCGTCTTCGGGTAGCCCTCGTCGACCTTGTCGGCTTCCAGGTCGTAGCGCACATACTCGTCGCGGTTGAAGAGGTAAAGCCGCTTGCCGTCTTCGTCCCACGAGAGGGCCGCGGTGTTGCCCGTGCCGAAGCGGGCGCCTTCCATGCCCGGCCAGTACGAGGTGATCGTCTTCGGGTAGCCGTCGTCGACGGTGTGCGTCGCCATCGTGCAGCGCACGTACGTGGCCCCGTGCATGAAGTAGACCTTGCCGGTCTTGGGCAGGTACAGCGACGGGAGGCTGGAGCCCGAGGACGCGGCCGCCGCGAGCCACTCGACCGCCTCCCGGGAGCCCTTCCACGCCGCCTCGAAGCGCTGGGTGAACGCCGTGTCGAGGGTGTCTCCGGTCTTGGAGAACCGTACGTAGAACCTCTTGCCCTCAGTGGTTTCGATCAGGGCGTAGTAGTACATGCCGTCGCTGCCCATCGAGCCTCCAGCCCGTTCCGACCAGGTGGTCACGACGAAGCCGAGAGGCTTCACCAGGTCATGGGTAGCGCACCCGTTCCACGTCCCCGGCGCACGGCACGGTCCACATCGCACGGTGCACTCGAACGAGACGGCCACGGCCGTGGTCGGTCGGGTGTGGCGGTTGCGCGGCCGCGCCGACTGTCCCATAGTCCGAGGTATGGACGCGCGCGAGGCGGCGCTGCGACGGGCGCACGACCATGCCGTCCGCTGGCTGGCGAGCCTGTCCGACCGCCGGGTTCCCGCACGCGCCTCGGTCGAGGAGATCGTGCGCGCGCTCGGTCCCGCGATGCCCGAGGGTCCCAGCGTGCCCGCCGATGTCGTCGACCTGCTGGCCACGGCGTGTGAGCCGGGGCTCACCGCGTTTCCCGGCGGTCGCTTCTACGGGTTCGTGGTGGGCGGCACCGAACCGGCCGCGCTGGCCGCGGACTGGCTGGTCAGCGCCTGGGACCAGAACTGCGTGATGCGCGCCGCCTCACCCGCGTACGCGGCCGCCGAAGAGGTCGCCGGCGCGTGGCTGCTCGACCTGCTCGGCCTGCCGGGCGGCAGCGCCGTCGGCTACACCACGGGTGCCACGATGGCGAGCTTCACCTGCCTCGCCGCGGCGCGCGACGCCGTGCTGCGGCACACCGGCTGGAACGTCGCCCGCGACGGACTGACGGGCGGCCCGTCCGTACGCGTCGTCGCCGGCGAGGACCGCCACATGGCCATCGACCTGGCGCTGCGCTACCTCGGGCTCGGCGCACCGGAACCGGTGCCCGCCGACGGCCAGGGACGCATCGACCCCGAGGCCCTGCGGCAGGTCCTGGACGCCGGCGGGCAGGGCCCCACGCTCGTGATCCTGCAGGCCGGAGACATCCACTCCGGCGCCTTCGACCCCTTCCCCGAGGCGATCCGCGCCGCCCGGGAGGCGGACGCGTGGGTGCACGTCGACGGGGCCTTCGGACTGTGGGCGGCGGCCTCCCCGGCGTACGCGCACCTGACCGCGGGCTGTGCGTACGCCGACTCCTGGGCGACCGACGCCCACAAGACGCTGAACGTCCCCTACGACTGCGGCCTCGCGATCGTGCGCGACCCGGGCGCGCTCCGGGCGGCGATGGGCCTGCACGGCGACTACCTCATCCAGGACGAGCACGGCGACCCGATCGACAAGGTCCCCGAGCTCTCCCGGCGCGGCAGGGCCTTCCCGGTGTGGGCCGCACTGAGGTCCCTGGGCCGGTCGGGCGTGGCCGAACTCGTCGACCGGCTGTGCCGGCACGCCCGCGCGTTCGCCGTCGGCATTGCCGGGATCGACGGCGCGACCGTCCTCAACGACGTGGTCTTCACCCAGGTCTGCGCCGAGTTCGGCGACGACGAGCGTACGGAGCGGGTACTGGCCCGCCTGCTCGACGAAGGCACGGTGTGGATCAGCGGCTCCACCTGGCACGGCCGGCGCGTCATGCGGGTCTCGGTGAGCAACTGGTCGACGACCGACGACGACGTGCGGCGCGCCCTGGCCGCGATCCGGCGCGCGGCATCCACCGTCGCCTGAGGGGTCAGGGAGTTCCCAGCAGCGGGGCGAGGGGATCCTCGGCGAGGCGG
This sequence comes from Streptomyces sp. NPDC059989, assembly GCF_042736975.1. Classification (NCBI taxonomy): domain Bacteria; kingdom Bacillati; phylum Actinomycetota; class Actinomycetes; order Kitasatosporales; family Streptomycetaceae; genus Streptomyces; species Streptomyces sp. NPDC059989. The sequence goes on along the minus strand of NZ_JBHWUO010000002.1, from coordinate 18,168 downwards.
AGCGGCGCCGCCAGGGCTTCCTCGTAGGGCACGCGCGGGAAGGCGTACGGGCCGAGGGGCAGTTCACCCCACTCCGGACGGTGGGGCTGGTGGAAGGCGGACCAGGTGACCGTCCGCGCGGTCGCGGTGACGGTGGCGAGCAGGGGCCAGCAGGCGTCGATGCCGCAGGGGCAGCCCAGGAGGAAGAGGGCGCCGCTCTCCTGATGGCGGAACTCCGCTTCCGGGTCCCCCAGGAAGTGGGCCCGGGCCCGGGCGTCGTCGTACAGGTGCAGCGGGGCATGTTGGCGCAGGAGGAACTCCTCGCGCTCCTGCGGGGTGTCGTCGTCCTCGTCGAGCTCCCTGGCCCAGAGCCCGCGCGTGGCGTGCGCGACGAGGACGCGCAGATCGGTGCCGTCGATCCGGATTCCCCACGCGGACAGGTGCGGGTAGGCGGGGTGGGGCCGGCTGAGGAACTCCACCCGGTGCGGGGCGGGGTCCGGGCGGTGCGCGCCGGTCGGCAGGGTCATGTGGGCCATCCTGCGGGGCCCGGCCCTTCCGGGCCACCGGATATCGGCAGGGCGAGGACCGGTCACCCGCTACGGGGGTGACGCCGGATGTCCCGTCTCCGACAGCTCCACCCCGGTCCGGTACAGCTCGACCAGCAGGGGCCGCAAGGCCGCGCCGGCCGCGGTCAGACCGTAGCGGGTGCGCACCGGGAAGCCGGGCAGCCGTTCCCGGACGGCGAGACCCCGCCTCTCCAGCGTCCGCAGCCGCTCGGTGAGCACCTTCGGGCTGATGTCGGGGAGCCGGGCCGAGAGCGCCCCGAACGACTGCGGCCCGCCCATCAGTTCCCGCAGTACGAGCGTGGTCCAGCGCCCGGACACCGCCGCGAGCGCCCGCTCCACCGGGCAGTCCGGTTCCGGCCGCAGGGTGCGGCCGCCGGCGTCCGGGACCAGCTCGGTGTCCCACCGGCCGGCGTGGCTTTCCGTTTGGTGACCCATTTCCGCCTCGGGTTGGCTGCGGTCATGAACATCGAACGCGATCATGCGCCCACTGTCGCCCTGACCACCGATCCCCGGCAACACCCGGCCGTCTTCGCCGCGGCCTTCAACACCGGCGACCCGGCGGCTGTGGCCCAGGTGTACGAGCCGGACGCCGTCTTCGTCCCGCGCCCCGGAACCCCGCTGACGGGTGCCGCGCTCGTCTCGGCCACGGCGGAGTTCCTCGCGCTGGGGCTGCCGATCGAAGTGAGCCCCCGCCACACGTACGAAGCGGGCGACCTCGCGCTGCTGATCGTCGACTGGAGCATCGAGGGCACGGCCCCCGACGGCGCCGCCGTCCGGCTGGCCGGGACCGCCACGGACGTCGCCCGGCGCGGTCCGGACGGTCTGTGGCGCTACGTCGTCGACAACCCGTTCGGCACGTCGCCCGCCTGACCGGGGACGAGCGGGCGGCTCCCGCCGCGGTGGGCGGTCGGCGGTCGGCGCTCGGAGCTCAGCGCTCGGCGCTCAGCGCTCGGCTCAGGCGATTCCCACGGTGTACGCGGCACGGTAGCCGTCGCCGTCGGGCGAGGGGGCCAGCGTCATGGCGGCGCCGGTGGACCTGTAGCGGCTGTCCCGGCCGTTGGGGTGTTTCGGGGCGGGGCGGAGCGCGTAGGGCCGGCCCGCGTAGACCTTCAGCAGGAAGTCCTCGGGGAAGAAGAACTGAGAGATCGTCTCGGTACGGGTGTCGGGGTGCACCTTGAAGTGGATGTGCGGCGCCAGCCCCGCGTACCAGCCGGGCACGATCGTCCGGAACACGCAGCGGCCGGCGGCGTCGGTGACCTGCGTGCCCCGCAGGAAGGTGGACCCGCCGGTGGAGTACGCGCCCGAGGCGTCGGCGTGCCACACGTCGACGGTGGCGGCCGCGAGCGGCCGGCAGCCCGCCGACACCCGGACCACCGTCAGGTCCAGCCGGAACGGCACCCCGCCCCTGCCCTCGGTGATGTCCGACCGGACCCGGTCCAGGTCCAGGTAGTACGGGCCTGCGCCCGCCTCGGGGGTGAGGACGCACGCCGGGGTGCTGCTGCCGTCCGACGGCCGGGGTGGCGAGGCCGACGGTTGCCCTGCCGCACCCCGGGTCTCGACCGGGCCGCCGGAGCAGGCCGCGGTCAGCAGGGCGGCCCCGGCCGATCCGGCGGCCAGCAGCACAGCACGACGGCTGGTCCGGGAGGTGTCGTTCTCGGCCATGCGAACCCCTCACATGTACCCCTGGGTACCGTCCCGCGCGGACGGCTGCGCACTGCGTCCCACCGTGCCGGACGGCACGGTTCCCGGTCGGCACCGACACACCTTGGCGGCATCGTGCGGCCCATCACGGTTCAAGATCGCCCGAGGAAGCGGCCATTGACATGTCCACCGTCTGCCCTGTGATCTGAGTACCGGCCGGTCGCCGGTCACCGGTCGCCGGTCGCCGGTCGCCGGTCCCGCGCTGCGCGTCCGCGGGCGGAACTCGAGCCAGGGAGACACTCACCGCATGGCATCCGAACACGACACGACCTCCGAGCCCGTACGCGTCAGCCGTCGGGGCGCGGTGACGACGATCAGCCTGAACCGGCCCCACGTCCGCAACGCGGTCGACCGGGCCACCGCCACGGCGTTGGCCGATGCGTTCCGTGCTTTCGACGCCGACCCCGGAGCGGCCGTCGCCGTCCTCCACGGTGAAGGAGGGACCTTCTGCGCCGGTGCCGACCTCAAGGCCTTCAGCGAAGGCAACGGCAACCGGGTCGCCGCGGACGGCGACGGCCCCATGGGCGTGTCCCGGATGCGGTTCTCCAAGCCGGTCATCGCCGCCATCAGCGGGCACGCGGTCGCCGGCGGTCTGGAACTGGCGCTCTGGGCGGACCTTCGCGTGGCCGACGAGAGCGCGGTGTTCGGCGTGTTCTGCCGACGCTGGGGTGTGCCGCTGATCGACGGCGGAACCGTGCGGCTGCCCCGCCTCATCGGTACGAGCAGGGCGATGGACCTGATCCTCACCGGCAGGGCGGTGGATGCAGCCGAGGCCCTCCACATCGGCCTCGCCAACCGCGTGGTCCCCCTCGGCGAGGCGCTGGCGAAGGCCCAGGAGCTCGCGGCGCAGCTGGCGCGGCTACCGCAGACCTGCATGCGCCACGACCGCATGTCCGTACTCGAACAGGAAGGGCTCGACGAGAGCACCGCCCTCGCCGTCGAGTTCGGGCACGGCACCGTCTCGCTCGCTGCCGAAGCCGCGACCGGAGCCGCCCGGTTCGCTTCCGGCGCCGGCCGCCACGGGCTCGACAGCGGGCCTGCCTGACAGGGTGCCGATCCGCGCCAGCAAGCCAACTCGACTGGCTGCCGGGGGCTTTGGCGCGTTCGCCTATCATCAGTTCGATTCCCGCCGCCCGTGCCATCGCCGGGCCGGCGGGAAGTGATTCTTGATGATGAGAGGGCAACGAGCACTTGCGATTGACAGGCAAGCATCGGATATCCATCGTTGCCGCCGTGGCCGCGGCGGCGATCGCCGGAACCCTGCAACTCCCCTCCAGCGCTTTCGGTACCGAGGACATCGCGAACACCCCGACCGAAACCGTGAGTTCGCAGACCGAACCGCCGGTCGGCGAGGCACTCGACTCCCACGCGGAGGACTCCGCCACCTACAGCAGCGACAGCACGGCCTTCAAGGACGGCGTCATGTCGCTCGGCGGCGCGGAGGCGCACGGGCCCGCGCCGAGGTCGGCCACGGCCGCCGCACCCGCACCGCCCCAGGGCGAAGGGTGGAAGCTGAGCGGCGCGACCAAGTGGCTGCAGACCGGCTACACGATCAAGTTCTACGACCAGAAGTCCGCCGACTGGCTGGCCCCGTACGTGCAGGCCTCCGCGGCCGACCTGCGGCGCATCACGAACCTGCCGGTCACCGTCGACACGAAGCCGGTCGGCTGGGACTACGTCCGCCCCAAGGGCGAGGTGATCGTGGGCGTCCTGCACCGCCCGTGCGTACCGCCCGCCGGAGAAGGCAGCATGGGCAGCACGGGCTGGAAGGTGGTCCGCGACGGGTCGGGAAGCGCGAACCTCAGCTGCGGCTTCACCAACTCCTCCGTGGCCGAAACCGTGACCAGCGGACACGCCTACATAGACAGCGAGTTCTTCACGGCGGCCGGCAAGCCGACGGCCGCCATGGGCGAGACGTACATGCGCAACCACATCAGCCACGAGCTGGGACACACCCTGGGCCTGGCGCACGCCAACCGCAGTCTGAACAAGAGCGACTGCGTCAAGGGGACCGACTCCGGGCAGTTCCCCGTCATGTGCTCACCCACGTACGCCTACCAGGACAAGCGCGCGGGCACGTACGTCCAGCAGTTCGACGTACAGGGCCTGCGCCGCCTCGCCGCCGGGGCGGGCGCCGTGCTGTCCCCGCAGGGCAAGGTCGGCGGACTCGGCGCCAAGTGCCTGGACATCAAGGGCGGCAAGGCGGCCAACGGCACGCAGATCCAGCTCTACACCTGCAACGGCTCCGCGGCGCAGTCGTGGATCCTGGGCAAGGACGGCACGTTCCGCGCGCTCGGCAAGTGCCTGGACAACGCGCGCAACGCGAGCACCAACGGCAACAAGATCAGCCTCTACGACTGCAACGGCTCCGCGGCGCAGCGCTGGTCCGTCAACTCCAAGGGCCAGCTCGTCCACGTGGCGTCGGGCAAGGTCCTCGACGTGGCCGGCGGCGCGACCGCCAACGGCACCGTGGTCCAGCTCTACACGGCGAACACGAACAAGCGCCAGGTCTGGGTCACCCCGAAGTAGCCCCGACCCGCCGCCGTGTGCCGTACCCGCGCGGTACGGCGCACGGAGGCGGCCGCACCCGCTGTATAGGGTCCTGGTGACCGCGCAGACTTGACCGATCACCAGGAGTGCTGCCGTGCGACCCACGGAGACGTCACCCGGGCCCGGCAGCCTCGGCTGGAACCGCGACACGGCGGTGCTGGCGCTCCTGTCCTTCGCCATGCTGATCGTTTCGCTCGACCAGTACATCGTGGTCGTGGCACTCCCCGACATCGCGCGCGACCTCGGCTATTCCGTGCAGACCCTCCAGTCGGTCATCAGCGCCTACGCAGTGGCCTCGGCCGGCTTCCTCCTGTTCGGCGGGCGCGCCGCCGACCTGCTCGGGCGACGCCGCATCCTGGCCACCGGTCTCGCCCTCTACGCCGGATCGGCGCTCGTGGGAGGACTCGCGGGCGACCCCGGAACACTCCTCGCCGCCCGCGCGTTCCAGGGCCTCGGCGGAGCCCTCGTCTTCCCCACCACCCTGGCCCTCATCAACACCACCTTCGTCGAAGGCAGCGCCCGCAACCGGGCGTTGGGCATCTGGGGAGGGTCGGGCGCGGCAGGGCTCGTCATCGGCGTGCTGCTCGGCGGACTCCTGACCCAGGTGTTCGGCTGGGAAGCGGTCTTCTTCGTCAACGTCGCCCTGGCCGGCCCCGCGCTGCTGCTCGCCTTCGTCGTGATCCCCCGGGACGGTGCACGCGAAAAGGGCCGTACGTTCGACCTGCCCGGTGCGCTCAGCGTCACCCTCGGTGTCACGCTCATCGTGTTCGCCCTCGTACAAGGCCCCGGGCTGGGCTGGCTTTCGCCGGGCATCCTGGCCAGCGGGGCGGCGGGCCTGCTGCTGCTCGGAGCGTTCCCGCTCATCGAGCGGCGCAGCCGCGACCCGCTCATGCCACCCCGGATGCTCTCCAACCCCCACCTGATCACCGGCGTCGTCATCGCCTTCATGTTCATGGCGACCTTCGGCTCCGTGCTCTACTTCCTGTCCCTCTACTTCCAGGAGATCCTGGGCTACGACGCCTTGCGGACGGGCGCCGGCTTCCTCATCCCCACGGCAGTGGTGGTCGCCGGTTCGACGACCGCAGGCCGGCTCGTGACGCGGTTCGGCCTCAGGCGCACACTGTCCGCGGCCCTTGCCGTCGGCGCGCTCGGTGCGCTCGCGCTGGGCCTCGCGATCTCGCCGAACGGCACCTACGGCGAGCTCGTCCCCGGTCTCGTGGCGCTCAGTATCGGCGACGGGGTGGTCTTCACCACCATGTTCATCGCCGCGGCCACCGGAATCCCCGACCGGCAACAGGGCATCGCCTCCGGTATCGCCTCCACCGGCTCGGGCGCGGGCGCAGCCGTAGGCCTGGCCGTCCTCGTCCTGGTGGCGACGGCCGGCCTCGACGGCCTCTCCGGCGAACGGCTCCGCACGGCGACCGCCGAGGGGATCGGTACCGCGCTCCTCGTCGTGGCGGGCGGGATCGTGCTGACCTTCCTCTTCGCTCTGAGCCGCTGCCCGACCCCACCCGAACCGGCACCCGCGCCCGTCCCGTACCAGACCCGCCGCTGCTGACGGCGTCCAAGCCTTGGGGGCGAGGGGGCGGTGGCGGGCTCAGCGCCAGGCGGGTTGGCCTTCGCCGACGGGGGCACCGGTGGTGAGGACGCGCTCGCCGGTCTTGTCCGCGCGTACGGCCCAGATCACGGGCTTCTCGTACGGGCCGCGGACGAAGGCCACCCACGTGCCGTCGACGGACCAGGAGGGGTCCATCTCATGGGCGCCGGTGGCGACCAGCTCACGATCGTCGGTGCCGTCGGCCTTCACGAGGCGGATGTCGCCCTGAGTGCCCGAGCCGTAGGCGCCCGCGGTGTAGGCGAAGGTCGTGCCGTCCGGTGACCACACCGGGTCGAGTGCCGGATGGGGCAGCCGGGTCAGCTGCTGCGGGGCGGGGTTCGCGGCGGCGGGGTCGACCACGTGGATCTGCCAGTTCCCGGGCGCCGTCTCCAGGCAGACCGCGATGCGCTTGCCGTCCGGCGACCAGGCGGGATCCTCGACCTGGCCCGTGCCCGCGGTGAGCTGGCGGGCGGAGCCGTCGGCGACGTCGACCACGAACAGTTGCTGTACGCCGTCCTTCTTGCGGAGCACGGCGAGCCGGCTGCCGTCCGGCGACCAGGACACCCTGCCGCCGGCGATGGGGGCGACCCGACGAGCGTTCGAACCGTCCGCGTTGGCGGTCCAGACGGCCGTGCCCTCGGACGTGGTGCGGGTGAACGCGAACGACCTGTGGTCAGGGGACCACTGGGGCAGCATGTCGCACACGCTCCCCGCGATGAGCTGTACGGGCGTGTCCGTCGCGGCGTCCCGGCGGGCGATGTCGCCGTGGCAGGTCCCGGGCCAGCCCGGGGCGGTGTCCTGCCGGATCAGCATCGGGTCGGTCGGGAAAGGGGCAGGGCCGGGTGCAGAGGCGGAGCCGGCGGGCGTGACGGCGCCGGGCTTGGCATCGTCCTTCGTGGCGCCGGTCCAGGGGTGCCACAGCAGCAGGCCGACGGCCGCGAGGGAAGCGACGAGCGCGGCCGCCGCCACCGCGCGGCGCCGCCGGGGCTGCCCGCCGGCCGGCTGCCGCGGCTCCGCGGGCGCGGGCGTGGGGGAGGGCGTGGGGGAGGGCGGTGCCGCGGGCCCTGTCACGGTGCTCGGCTGCTCGTTACGGGGATCCGCGATGACGGGCGGGGCGCCGGCGTCCGGTGCCGGGGTGTCCTGCGGAGTCTCCGTCGGGGTGGCCGGCGGTGTGTCCGGCGCGGTGGGATGCGCCGACGCCGGTTCCGCCGGTTCCGCCGGTTCCGTCCGCGGAAGCAGCTGCGTCGCCTCGTCCGGCAGCCAGCACTCACCGGCCGGGTGGCGGACGGTGAGGCTGCCCAGGAAGGCGGCGGGGGTGGGCCGCGCCTCCGGGTCCTTGGACAGGCAGGCGCCGATGGCTTCGCGGAGTTCGGCCGGAACGGCGGTCAGGTCCGGCTCCTCGTGGACGACCTTGTAGTGCCTGGCCGCCGACGGGCCGTCGCCGAAGGGGGAACCGCCCGCCGCCTGGGCGAGCACCACCCCCAGAGCGAACATGTCGACCGCGGGGGTGACACGCCCACCGCCGGTGAGTTGCTCGGGTGCCAGGAATCCCGGCGTGCCGATCTGCAGTCCGGTCTGCGTCAGGGCGGTTCCGTCCAGGGCGCGCGCGATGCCGAAGTCGATGACGCGCGGCCCGTCCTCCGCGACGATGATGTTCGCGGGCTTGAGGTCGCGGTGGATGACCCCCACCCGGTGGATCGCCTCCAGCGCCTCGGCCAGGCCGGCCGCCAGGACGGTGAGCGTGTCCAGAGGCAGCGATCCGACGCGCGCGAGCACCGCTTGCAGGGTGGGGCCGGGGACGAAGGCCGTCACCAGCCAGGCCGGCTCCCCGTCCGGGTCGGCGTCGACGACCGGTGCGGTGTGGAAGCCGCCGACCCGCCGCGCGGCCGCCACCTCGTCGGCGAACCTGCGCTTGAACCCGGGCTCGGTGCTCAGCTCGGGACGCACGACCTTGACGGCGACCGCCCGGCCGGACTGGGAGCGGCCGAGGTAGACCACGCCCATGCCCCCCTGGCCGAGCCTTCCCACCAACCGGTAGCGGCCCCCGCCGACCGAGGTGGGATCGCCCGCTTCGAGCGGCTTCATGTGTCCCCCGTTTTTTCACACCGTGCGCAATGAACAGCCTCTCCTTATCTGTCGCGCCGCGTACCAGTCAAGCGAGGGCCCTTGCCCGGACCCGGGGGAGTGCCGGCGTACCGCTCAGGATGTGCGCCACCGTGCGGCGGTTCGGCTGGTGGCCTTCCACAGCTCGGGACCTCCGGCCGCCGCGGAGGGCCACACCTGGATCAGGTACTCCTCGACGGGATCGCTCGCGGTGCGCGGGTCGCCGTCGTCGCGGTTCCGGCCGTGGACGCGGATCCGGTAGTCGCCGGGGCCGGGGAGGGCCAGCCGACCGGCCGGGTCCGCGCCGGTGCCGGTCGTGGCGAAGTCGATGAACGCGGAGTCCCAGGAGACGGGCACCTCGGCGACGTCCTGCCACCCGTCCGCGTCCAGGGGCGGGGCCTCGTCCCAGAACTGGGCGGTCACGGCGATGTGGCCGATCTCCTGCCCGCACAGGATGCGGGCACTCCCGTCGTCGGGGTCTGCCTCGACCAGGCCGTTCAGCGTCCACTCGGGTTCGAACTCGGCTACGAGATCCTCCCCCGTGAGATCGACCGTGCCGGCGTCGACGTGGACGGTGCTGGTGGTGGTGTCCTGCGGTGCGGGCATCCGAGCCCTCTCCTTCGCTCTGCAATCGGAACGGGGCCGCACCCATGGTGGGTGCGGCCCCTGCCCTCGGGGGTGGCCGACGTACGACCGGGTCAGTCCCTGCCGCAGCCCACCGGCCCCATCGCCTGGGGCGGCGCCACCGCGCCCGCGGCCTTGAGGACGCGTACGTAGAACGCGTCGCCCTCCAGGACCCGCTGACCGTTCAGCGACGCCTTGCGCAGGCTGCCCTCACGGGAGTTGTCGCCCGCGTCGAGGAAGTGGCAGGAATAGTCCGGGTTCCGACTGGCCCCCTCCAGCGACTGGGCGAAGGGATACTCGTCACACGACAGCCCGCTGCCGGGAGGAGGCCGCGGCACGTCGCGCCCGCAGGCCACGTCACGGTTCGCGTCGATGATCGTGTCGTCGAACGTGCGCTGCAGCGGGTACCGGGTACCCGGCTTCCCCCACGGCTGGTCGAGGTTGCGCTGCGCCCAGTCGACGTGCCAGGCCACCGCGTCGACCCGTGGGTTGCCGGTGTCCAGCACCCATACGGCGGCGACCTGCGGGTACACACATCCGCCGGAGCGGACGGGCGTGATCCGGGCGGTGCTGTCGCAGCGCGGCCGGAACGTCTCGCCGATGAGCGCGCTGCCCTCGTCGTGACGGGGCGCGTCCAGGGTGGCGTACGGGCGGACGCTGTCGTTGACCAGGTCCCGGCCCGGCGACGTCACGGTGAACTCGTACGTCCGCGTCTGGTTCGGGAACAGGAACTGCTCTCCCGACTCGTCCACGTCGCAGTGGTTGCACTCGAAGCCGACCCGGCCGTTGGTCAGCCAACCGGCCCACGAGGACGGGTCCGTGAGCCGCAGCTCCACCTTGTACTTCGACTCGTAGCGATTGCGCGGGTCGAGGGTGGCCGTGACCTTGGAATGCAGGTTCGCCGTCCCGGCCGGTGTCCCGTTGATCGTGTAGACCACCGGGATCTTCACGTTCGAGCACGACTCGGTGCGGGTGAGGCGGACGAACCCTTCGGCACAGTCGAGTGCCTGGGCCCCCACGTCCCCTTCGGTGTCCGTGAGGGTGGTCGTCTTCTCCGGAGTGCCCAGCGTGATCGCGAGCCGACCCGATCCGGGGTCGCTCGGTTCGGGCGCGGCGGCTGCGGGTGTGGCCACTGCCAGCGAGATCAGTAAGGCCGTGCCGATTGCAGCGATCGTTGCGCGTGTCCTGCCTAACGGTCCTTTACCCATGCGGGTGAATCCTTCGTCAGTCGAATGGATTGACCCGTGCATGCTGAAACGTTCACCGGCGGCCGGTCAACGCGCAGTCGAGATCTACCGGACGTCCTCACGCAAACCCCCCGACACGCACGCACATCCCGCACCTCGCCGACTGCCGGGGGGTAAAGCCAGGCTCGGACCGCGTCGCGGCCCGGCGTGGCGGCCCAGCGACGGATGTGCGGGTCGGGATGGGCCTGGGCGGATGCGAGAGTGCTTTCAAGTATGAAGGCCTCCAGCCAGGCGTCCTTGATGTCTTGTGACTCGTCCAGAGCGGGATCGCGTACCCCACCGGGTCCGTACGCTGGGGACCGATCTGCGCGCAAAGGCACATGGGCGCAGTACCAGGCCCGCACGGCACCCGCTCGCTCGGCATCGGTGCCGGTCCGTAGATAACCGACCAAGGCCGCCATCACACGGCGGCGTCCGAACGCGTAGACCGCCGGCTCGACGAACCAGCGGCAGAAGCTGGGATCCGGGTCGTATACGGCTGCCGCCATCAACGGGGCGAACAACTCCTCGGGTAGACATGCACGTTCGAGCAGCGGCTTAATGCCTGACGCTGTCGGGGATCTTGGTTGAGCACCCTTTTGGGGAAGATCATCGAGCTGAACGAGCGGCTCATTCGAGGTCGCTGTGCCAGGGTTGAGCCCGGTAGCCGATTTCCGCACCGGTGTGGGGCAAGGTGGTGACCACCACCTTGAGAACGATCAGTTCAGCCGGCGGGGTGGGTTGCAACGCGCCAGAACCGGGATCGCGAGATGTGCTGCCAGTCGAGGAAACCCTGAAGGGGTGTGACCGAGATGCGTGCCAAAGGGGCAACGCGACGATCTTGGAGCCTTGATGCGATCGGAGTCACCTGCGGCGGCCTGGAAACCGTCCGATGAGCGTGGCCACTTCGAACGTGGACAGGCGGCGGATCAAGCCAGTTGAGCCGATGGCACGCCTACCGGCTGGTAGTCCTATTTAATCTCCCGGGGCAGTTCGTCGTGCCGTAAAAACGAGGAGGGCACGTGCTGAAGAAGGTTGCCGCCATGGGTGCGGCCACTGCGCTGTGTTGGGGCCTGGGTACCTCGCCCGCGAACGCGACGTCGTCGTACCGGCACCTGGAGAACATGGCTCTTAGGGGCGAGTGCCTTGATTTCAGGGCCGACTACGGGCCCTACACAACAGACTGCAACCAGGGCGCCTATCAGACCTGGCTGATGGCCACTTTCATTGAAACGCCGACCGCACTTCGGCAGAACGCTAGTAGCAGGCTGTGCTTGGTCGCCCGCAACGGTCAGCCGACAATGAAGCCCTGCTCGGCCAGCGACCCGGCAGCTCTGTGGACAGTGCACGACACCGATGCCGCGGGGTACCAAGTGATCAACAATGTGACCAAGACCTGTCTTGTCGCGGGATCAGGGGAGATCCATCACGTCACGCTCGGCACGTGCAACGACGGTCCCTCCCGGCAGTGGCTCGTCTACTCCTGAGTGCCTGGCAGTTACGCACCGTGAGGGCGAGGTGGCGGGCATGATGGTCGTTGGGCTTCGTGGCGACGTCTTCGACGCCCAGCAGCCGAGCCACCTCCGTCGCGCACGTCAGGAATGAACGCGCCTCTATGCCACTCTGTTCGTCATCAGTCACGACAGCATTCTGGACTGGCCGCGAACGTGACGATGAGGCAGGCCGCGGCGCCGAAAACCTCCTGAACTCATACGGAGGCGGCGTCGATTGCCTCGACGATTCGAGCCTGGTCCTCTGCAAGCAAGGTGAGTTGTTCCGGCCCACCGGCGGCCAAGGTGTTCCCGGTGTATGCCCGCGATCGGCGGTACTCCAGAACCTGCTCGACGAGCTCTTCTCTGGTGATGTCCGCCGGCGGCAGCTTCGCCCGCTCCCGTCCGACCGGGTCCGTGCGGCGCGCCGCGGCTGTGTTGCCGTGGCACGCCGCACGTCCCGGCGTCGGGCGGTAAGTGGCCCCGGGGGGGGTGGCTGGCGGCGGGGTGATCCGTGGTGGTGGGGTGCGCGGCGACCCCCCGACACG
>NZ_JBHWUO010000002.1:0-5774 GCF_042736975.1 Streptomyces sp. NPDC059989 | reverse complement strand
CAGATCGTGCGCGCCGGTCGCGTCCGTGGGGTGGGCCGGCGGGGGCCGCGCCCCCCCCCCCCCCCCGCGGGGCGGGGGGGGGGGGGCGGGGGGGGGGGGGGGGGCCCCCCCCCCACGTCCGGTCGTCGGCAGTTCAGTGGCCCCGTGGGGTGTGGCTGCCGGCTGGTTCAGCCGTGGTGCTGGTGTCCGCGGCGACCCCAGGACTCGGTGTCGATGACCTTGCCGCGGTTGTCGCGGAGGGTGGCCGTGTCGCGCTCGTCCCAGACCTGGTGGCGGCGGTCCTGGTAGACGTCGTGGCGGGTGTCGCGGCCCTCACCGGTGTGGACCTTGACGCTGGAACGGCCGTCGAGGCGGAAGTCGGTGAAGCGGTAGCGGTTGCCGTCGCGGTCGGCGAGGGTGAAGCCGCGCAGGTTGACGGCGTGGCGGCCGGTGTTCTTCACCTCGATCCACTCGCGGTTCAGGGCACGGTTGGAGCGGTCGTTGCGGCCGGGGCTGTCGTACTGGACGTCGCCGATGACGATCGAGGAGTGGGGGCTGCGGTGGTCGCGCCGGTGGTCGTCGGCGGTGGCAGGCAGAGCCGCCGCGCCGATCAGGGCGCCGGCTGCCAGGAGTGCGGCGAGGGCGCGGCGCGTGGCCAGAGAAGCAGACATGGAGATGACCCCTTCAACAGACAGCCCGGTCCGGCTTCGTGAAAGCCGGGCGGGGCTCCGAACGGTTCCCGGCGTCCTGCCGAGGAGCCACACTCTGGCGCAAAACCGTGTTGAATCGGGTGGAAATCGCCTTGTGTTGCTTAATCCGGATATGGAAGTAACTCTCCCGTGTAGTGGTCACATGTCAAAGTTGCGTTGACGCCCGGACATCGGCACTTGCGGAAACGATTCTGCGGTGCGAGCGGTCACGCCGCGCGGAACTCGGTGAGCAGCAGGGCGATGTCGTCTGCGCGGTAGGGCGAGCCACGGGCATTGTGCAGGAGCCGGTCGGCGAGTTCGTCCAATGAGTCGGCACGGGCGTGGGTCAGCGTGGCACGCAGCCGGTCGATCCCCACATCGATGTCGGCCGTGGGTTCCTCGACCAGGCCGTCGGTGTAGAGGGCGAGGACGGATCCCGGCGGGAGGGCGATCCGGGTCTCGGGATAGACGCTCGTACGCTCCACGCCGAGGATCGGGCCGACGTCCAGGTGCAGGACGTCGGTCGTGCCGTCGGGGTGGCGGAGCAGCGGCGGGGGGTGGCCGGCGGTGACGGCGTGGGCGTGGTCGCCCTCGGGTGCGAGGTGGATGTAGCAGCAGCTGGCCAGCAGTCCGGGGTCGAGGTCGATGAGGGTCCGGTTGGTGCCCGCCATCACATCGCCGGGGGTGTGCCCGACGGCCGCGAAGGCGCGTACCGCACTGCGCAGCTGGGCCATCGTGGCCGCGGCGGCGATGCTGTGGCCCTCCACGTCTCCGATGACGAGACTGACCCCGCTGTCGGTGGGGATGACGTCGTACCAGTCGCCGCCGATCTGCATCCCCCTGGTCCCGGGCAGATAGCGCGTGACGGTACGGATGCCCGGGAGCACGGGGAGCCGGTGCGGCAGGAGCGCCTGCTGCAGGCCGCGCGCGAGGGAGAACTCCGAGTCGTAGAGCCGCGCTCGTTCCAGGGCCTGGGCGATCAGCCCGGCGAGTGCGGTCAGGACGCCGCGGTCCTTCTCGGAGAACTGATGGATCTCGTCGAAGCCGAGGATGCAGGTGCCGACGGGGCGGCTGGAGGCGATCAGCGGCAGATACGCCCAGGAGCTCACCCCGCCCGTGGGGATGCCCGGGTAGCTCAGGGCGAGGGCCTGCTGAGACTCGATGAAGAGGGGAGCGCCGGACGTCAGGGTTTCCGTGCCCGGCAGGTGGGCGTGCAGGGGCACGCCCTCCAGCCAGTGGAGGAAGTCCTCGTGGTGGCCCGTGTGGAAGAGCCCGTGCAGCGTCTCGTCGCGCACCACGTAGATGGCCAGTTGCTGGCCTCCGAAGGCCGGCAGCAGCTGGTCGGAGACGACTTCGCAGACTTCGCGGGCGGTGACCGCCTCGGTCAGCGCGCTGCCCAACTGCAGGACGTGGTACATGACGCCCATGCGCGCCGGGGTGGTGGCGGGTGCGGGTGCGGGTGCGGCCGAGGTGGACGAGGCGGATGGCGGTGAGTCCGGAGGCGGTTGGGCGACGGGCACGACCCGGCCCGTCACCCCGTCCGGGGCCGGGTGGAGCGAGAAGGCGAGCCACCGGTCGCGCGAGGGAGAGGCCAGGAAGGAGCCCGGCGCCTGGGAGATCATCGCCGAACGGTGCCGGTACTCGATGTCGGGATCGGACAGCCACGGCAGCACGTCCCACAGGTACCGGCCCAGCAGTGTGTCGCTGCGTACCTCCAGCAGCTGCAGGGCGCTGTGGTTGGCGTACGTGACCTGTCCGTCGGGGGCGAGGGAGAACAACCCGTCCCTCAGACGCTCGACCGCCGCGACGGCCAGGTGGCCGGCCCGCGCGTCCACGACCGCGCCCACCAGGTAGGTGGGCGTTCGCGCGTCTTCGGCCTCGGGTGCGCGCCCCCACAGCTCGACCGTGCGGTACCTCACGTCGGCGTCCGTGGCGTCCGTGGCGTGCGGTCCGTCCATGCCGTCCCGGACGCGCAGGCGCTGTGCTGCGCGCCGGCCCGCGCCGGTTGCCGCCCGACCGAAAGCACGGAAGGCGGCGAGGTCGCCGGGATGCAGGCAGGACGCGAGCGTTTCGGCTCGTCCGTCGAAGGCGCGAGGGTCAAGACCGAAGATCGCGCACCCTTGGTCGTCCACGGTCACGGTCCCGGAGGCCAGGTCCCAGTCGAACAAGCCGACGCGCACGGCCGATGCCGAGGGAGCCGGAACCTCGACCGGAGCCGTCTCCGGGTCGCATTCCACAGGATCCCCCGTACGCGCCCGCAGGGCGGCGAGGGATTCACCGAGCCGTCCGGCGATGTCCCGCACGCGGCGGCGCTCGGCCTTGGACAGCCCTCCCCTGCCGGGGGATGCCGCCCAGACGATCGCCAGCGTCCCGAAGGCCTCCGCTCCTGCGCCCACCGGTACGGAGAGGGAGCCGAAGGCGTGCGGCAGAGCCATCGCGACCTGGGGGTACCGGCGCATCGTCTCCTCCGCGTCGGCGAGGTGGACCGTGCGCCCGGCGCTGTACGCCAGGGCCACCGGGATGGGGCTGTTCACCGGGATGAGGCGCCAGCCGCCGAGCAGGGAGGGCGGCACGCCGCACGTCGCGGCGAGCACGACCGATCGGCGGTCGCGGGAACGGAGGAAGACACTGCCGGCGTAGGCGCTGGTCCTCTCGACAGCCTCGACGACGGCCGCGGAGAGGAGATCCTCACGCTCTGCGGTCTCGCCGAAACCCATCCGGGGCATGCTTCCAGTGTGCGCGGACACATGCAGCAGGTCAGCCCGGGCCGGGGGGTAACCCAGGGTTACGAGTCGATTGCGTATCGCGCGTACTCCGCCTGAGCGACCGGCGCGGCGAGGGGTACACGATCACTTCGGTGCAACGGCTCCCGAGTCCGGCGACTGCTGGAGTCCGGAGGCGTCGACGGCCTCGAAGTCCGATCCCTTGATGTCCTTGAGCGCGTCGAGCTGGGAGTTGTTCCAGCCGGAGTTCTCTTCGCCGGTGATGTACCAGGCCGAGCCGTTGTCCGCGACGATGGCGCCGTACTTCTTGAGCGCCTCGGCCACGGCCTTGGCCTGCGGGGCCAGCTGCGAGGTGTCCACCGAGCTCTTGAGACGCAGCCGCAGCCCCATGGGAGGCAGCGACGTGTCCGCGGCGGAGCCCGCCTGGTGCCTTGCGGGCCAGACGTAGCTCTGGTCGGAGCGGGGCACGGTGAGGCGGATCGCATGGTCGATCCGCCCGGTTGCCGCCTCGTCGTAGCGCACCAGACCGGGGAGGATGGCGAGGCCCGCGGCATCGGCCGACGTCCACCCGTCGGGCCGCAGCTCGTTGGTCCGCAGATCGAAGACCGCGCCCGAGCCGGCGTGCCAGGCGTTGTCACCTCGCGGCTTCGCGTTCCAGAGCTCGTAGGACTTGCACAGGCCGCGGTCCCAGACGATGACGTGTCGATCTCCGGTGCTCGCCGGACCGTTCTCGATCTTGGCGTTCTGCGGGATCCGGTACCCGGACGTATCGCTTTCCTCGGCGTAGTCCAGGGAGACCTTCGATTCCGGCACTGCCGTGTCCGAGACGGTGATGGGGATGCCGAAGGGCTGTCCGTCTGTCAGGCCCGACCCGAAGTCCGGGTGCAGCGACTCCGCGGAACCGATGGAGGAGACGTACTGGGCTGAGTTCGGGTGCACGGGGAGCGTGTCCACGGGTGCACGCCAGAAGCTGTCCGGCAGCGAGGTCTCGCAGGACGTCTGCGAGCCGGCGGCAACCGGGACGTACGTCGCGGCAGACAGGCCCTCGCCGGAATCCGTGTACCCGGACAAGGCGCATGTGGCGGCGATCGCGGCAACCGCGGCGATTGCGGGGATTCCCTTGCTTGAGCGCAATGCTGCCGTGCGCTTCATGGTCATCGATCCTAGGTGGCCGTGCGCGGGTGCACGACCGAGGAGATCTTCATTTCCGATGGGCCTCTTCCAGCGTAGGCACGTTCCCGCCGCGGCGCTCAGGTTCTGCGCCGTGCTGCCGGGTTGCCGGCTGAGACGCGGTGGTCGGCCGAGAGCTGAGCGGGACCGGCCGCGCCCGGTACGGCAGCAGGGCCCGGACCGCGCGTCGCGGTCCGGGCCCCGCACCGTGCTGCCCTGCGGCGGCGGTGCGTCAGCTCTGGGCGGTGTCGTCGCCCGCCTGCCCGGCTTCCTCGGCTGCGCGTGCCTTCTCGCGCATCTTGCGCACCAGCTCCGCCTTCTGGTCGGCGGCACCCTGGCGGTCGCGGTTGCGGTGCGGACCGTTGTTCTGCCGTTCGGCGCGGGACAGCTTCTTGCGCTGGCCGCCGCCCTGGCCCACGGGGTTGTTGATGTTCTTGCTGTCGGTCACGGGTTCTCCCGGTGGTGATGCGAAGTGATCTACGGATTCATCGGTGGGGGACGGGTGCGGCGACGTCGAAGGACGTCAGCAGGGGCCCGTCACGCGCTCACTCGTAAATCGGCCTGTGGAAGAACATGACAAAGACGGTACCTGGTTCCGTCGGCCCCGCACACCAACCTTTTCGCCGCCCGGCGCCCGCCGGGCCTCCGGCGAGTGCCCGGGACCAGCCGTTTCCCGACCGTCCCGTGCTCACCGGCCACCGGCCACCAGCCATGGCTGGACGGCCTGGGACGCGCAGGCGTCGCGTTTGCCTCACCACGAGGTGACCTGAACAATTTCTGGGCTCGAGGCAACCCTTTGCGTGGCCTGTGACCACAAGGAGGTGGATCCGGCCGGTTCCGCTGTCCAGATCCGCCTTTCTCTCGTGAACAGTTCGCAAGGAGAACGTCTACCCATGAGCAACCCCCCGAACGGCGGGCGCCGCGGGCGTCACCGCCGTCGCTGGAGCGCCACCGCTCTGCTGCTTGGTGTGCCTCTCGGCGCCGCGTCGTACTTCGTGTTCGTACTCGAGGACTCCCAGGCCGCGACGGTCGACGGCGGTGCCTACTACCGGCTGGTCTCGGTACGCAGCGGCAAGGCGCTGGACGTCAACGGCTTCTCCACCGCCGACGGCACCCGTATCCAGCAGTGGACCGACCAGAACACCGCCAACCAGCAGTGGAGGCTGAGGTCCACCGGGGATGGATACTACGAGTTGGTGAACCGCAACAGCGG